>JAJZQV010000002.1 GCA_021803025.1 Actinomycetes bacterium
GAGTGGGCCGGCTGGTGCTTGAGCGCTTGCGGCCCTTCAGGGTCGACGTGCTGCTGGCCTCCCCGGAGCTCACCCCGGAACAGGCGGTGGAGCTCGGTGCGACCCTTGTCCCGCTCGACGAGCTGATGAGCAGGAGCTCGATCGTCTCACTGCATGCACCTGTTCTGGAGGAGACCAGAGGAATGATCGGGCGAGCGCAGCTGGCGGCCATGCCGAACGGCGCGACGTTCATCAACACCGCTCGGGGAGCACTCGTCGACCACGACGCGCTGCGTGACGAGACCACGAGCGGACGCATCAGCGCGATTCTCGACGTGACCGACCCGGAGCCGTTGCCTACCGGGGATCCGCTCTACAACCTGCCGAACGTGATCCTCACCCCCCACATCGCCGGTTCGATGGGCAACGAGCTCTCCGAGATGGGCGAGTATGCGGTGCGCGAGGTGCAGCGACTCGCTGCCGGCGAACCCCTCGCCTACCCCGTGACGATCACGGACCTGAACACCGCTGCCTGACCTTCCCGGCCGCGTTCGACGACGTCATGCATGGGGCCTATGACGACCCGCCGGTCGCCACCGCCCGGATACCGCACATGGAGGGGTTCATGTGACGAAACCTGCCCCTCGGAGGCGCGTGCCGCGTGTTGCGGCGAACCCGATTCCGTTACTGGGCGGCGGTGGGAAGACGCGCGAGGTGTTCGACCGAGCCTTGGCGGACTACCAGCAGATCGGGTTTACCGCGGTCAAGGCGGACGGGCCGGAGGGGATGCGCGCGACCGACTGTCTCCGCTGCATCGAGGGCTACGGTCTCTCGCCCTCGCTGAGTCTGTTCAACTCACCGTTCGACGAGACCGTGAACGTCGACGACGAGAGCGGGCCCGTCCTGCGCGGCGCTGCGGGCCTCCAGCTCGCGGGGGTGATCACACGAGGGGCGGGAGATAGGGTTCCGAGCACAGCCGACGTGCCTGCCTCTCCGCCCACACGCAGAGCGGGTCGTCCGGCGTACATGCCGGCTCGTCCCGTCGAGCCCGAGGTGGAGGAGCCCTATGACAGAGCACCGGATCTTCCGAACCAGCTTCGCGAGCATCTACCCGCTGTACGTCGCCAAGGCGGAGCGCAAGGGCCGGACGAGGGACGAGGTCGACGAGGTTCTCTGCTGGCTGACCGGGTACGACCGGGCGGACCTCGAGGCGGCGGTCGCCGACGGGGTCGACCTCGCGACGTTCTTCGAGCGGGCCCCTGCCATGAACCCGAACGCGACGCTCATCACGGGTGTGGTCTGCGGGATCCGCGTCGAGGAGATCGAGGACCCGCTCATGCAGCGGATCCGGCGGATGGACAAGCTCGTGGACGAGCTCGCCCGAGGCAAGCGCATGGCCTCCGTGCTGCGCGCCTGACGTCAGCCGAGCGTACGGTCGAGCAGCGCCTGCAGGTCGCGGTAGTGCCGCTCCGCCGCGGCCTCGTTGTAGCTCGCGGTGTCCGCCATCGTGTAGCCGTGCGCCGCCCCCTCGTACACCGCCTCCCCGTGCTTGAGGCCCGCCTCGTCGAGAGCGGCCGCGAGGTCGGCCTGGTTCTGCGGCGTGTTGGAGCCGTCGTTGTCGGCGTGGCCGAACCAGAACTCCGCCTTCGCCCTGGTGACTGCGTGGTGCGGGCTCAGCGGGTCGTCGACGACGAGACCGCCCCCGTGGAAGCCGCCGACGGCCGCCACGCCGTCACCCACGGTGCCGGCCGTCAGCATCGCCAGCCTGGAGCCCATGCAGTACCCCGTCACGCCGACCGGTCCGGCGGAGACGCCGGACAGCTCGTGGAGCGCGTCGACGTACGAGGCCAGCTCTGCGAGCAGGTGCTCGCGGTTCTCGGCGCTGAACAGGCTCTCCATCCGAGGCCGTACACCCTCGAAGAACGCACCGCGTTGCTCCGGGCTCGTGAGCGGCTCTGACGGGCTCGTCTCCGCGGCGGTGCCGAACTCGTGGAAGACGTTGGGCGCCATGACGACGTAGCCCCAGGACGCGATCCGGTCTGCCATGCCCGCGATCTGGGGACGCAGCCCGAACGCGTCGATGTAGAGGAGCACGCCCGGGTGCTCGCTCGCCGCATCCTGCGGCCTGCCGACGTAGGCCTCCGCAGTCCCGTCGTCCCGGAGGCTGATCGTCGTCATGTCTGCCATACGCGCAGGTTAGCGGGCGGATGCCCCCCCGGACACGGGTGCGGCGACTACGGTGCGGGCATGCGGTACAACCTGGACACGACGCTGCTGGGAACCATGCTCGCCGACCCCGAGATCGTCGGGATCCTCGAGAAGCACGCTCCCGGCATCACGAGCAACCCCATGATCAGCATGGCCAAGGGGATGACGGCGAGCCAGGCGCTCGTCATGGGCACGCCGATCCTCGGGGGCCAGCCCGTCGTGGACGCGCTACGCGCCGAGATCGCCGAACTCTCCTGACGCCTGCAGGCTCGTCGTCGTACGAGGCCGGGTCGAGAGGCCGGTTGCTGTCGCGACACGCCGAACCGACCGCGCGTGTCGTGGCCTTTCGATTTCGGGGATGGCGGGCGCCGACCGGAGCCGTATTCCCTAGACGAGCTCGAAGCTGACTTTTCCGGTCGACACGTCCGCGGCGACGAGCCGTACGGTCGCCTCCTCGCCCAGTCGCGTGGCGCCCTTCACCCGCGCCTCGACCGCCGGGTCCTCGAGGACGACGACGCCGTCCACGCCGTCCTTGTCGATCTCGACGACGGTTCCTGTGAACACACTGCCCACCCGCGTCGACAGCACGAGGGCCTCGAGCAGGTCGATGATCCCGCGCTCGTACTTCTTCGCGCGTGCGTCCGACTGCGCCATGAGAGCGGGGAGCGCGGGCAGCTGGGTCCGTACCCACTCGGGCACGGGCGTGCCCGAGCACAGGGCCAGGCAGGTCTCGCCCACGTAGCGATCCACGAGCCGCCTCAGGGGCGCGGTGGCGTGCGCGTAGTGCATGGCCAGCGCGCCGTGGACAAGGTTCGCGTCGGGCAGGGAGCCGTCGAAGGCGGTGTAGCCCGCCCCCCTGAAGAGCACCGTGCAGGCGTTGAGCATCGCCAGATGCGTGGGCTTGCGCGGGTCGAGGCTGCGCACGAAGTCGGGGTACGAGAGGTGGCCCGGCCAGTCGATGTGCAGGCCCTTCGCGGTGTGACGCAGCTTGTCGATGCCCCATTGCTCGGCCGGGGGAAGGGTGCGCAGGATACCGACCTTCCCGGCGATCATGATGTCCGCCGCGGCCGCCCCCACGAGGAGCGAGATCTGCGCGTTCCAGCCCTCCACGGGGAGTGGCGCCCTGAACTCGAGCTGCCAGTCGTCGCCCTTGGCTGCGATCTCCTGCTCCGGGGTCTGGAGGCTCACGCCCCCGCGCTCCGCCTCGATGCTCTGGCGGAGGCGGCCGACGATCTCGAGCAGGTGCAGCGAGTCCGTCGCCTCGCCGGCGTCGAGCTCCTCCTGGACCTGGGTGTACGAGAGGCGGGCACGGCTCGTCACGAGGCACCGCTCGACCTTCGCCGAGCTCTTCTCCCCCTGCGCGTCCAGCTCCACGGTCCACAGCAGCGCGGGGCGTGCCCGCCCGTCCGCGAGCAGGGAGGCGGCCGCCTCGCTGAGGACCGGCGGGTGCAGCGCGGCGCGGTGGTCCGGCGCGTACAGCGTCTGGCCGCGCTGGCGGGCTTCCACGTCGACCGGAGTGCCCGGCTCGACCCAGGCGGCGACATCGGCGATCGCGTAGTGCACCGTGTAGCCGTCACCGTTCGTGGCGACGTGCACCGCCTGGTCGAGGTCCATGGACCCCTCCGGATCGATGGTGACGAGCTCGATGTCCGTGCGGTCCGCCCGCTCCGAGGGTGCCGCTGCGCGGGCGGCCTCCTCCGCGGCGACGAGCACCTCCGACGGGAAGTGGTCCGGCACGCCGAGCGTGTCTCGCAGTCGCTGCAGCCCGGGCTGGAGCAGTGGCGGCACGCCGGGGACGGCGACCTGTACGGGCATCAGTCGGCCGTCCGCACGAGGATGCGGTCACACTCCTCGCAGCGCAGGACCTCGTCCTGCGGGGTCGCGAGGTACCGCTCGTAGTCGCTCGGGTTCGCCTCGAGGCCGCAGCCCGTACAGCGCCTGCCCTGCAGGGCCGCGGCCCCGACGCCTCCAGAGCGAGCCCGTACCTTCTCGTAGCTGTCGACGAGGGCCGCCGGGAGCTCGGCGAGAAGCGAGGAGCGGACCGACCGCCGGTCGGCGAGGTCCGCCTGGAGGTCGGTCACGGCAGCATCGCGCTTCGCCATGAGGGCCCGCATCTCGTCCTCGATCGACGTGCGTTCCGCCTGGATGCGCGCCATCTCCGCCTCCGCCGACTCGACGGCCTCCATGAGCTCGAGCTCCTCGTCCTCGAGCGTGGAGATCCGCGCCGTGAGGTGGGCGATCTCGTCGACCATGCTCTTCAAGGTCTTGGGGTCGGTGATGGTTCCGCCCTCGATGGCGCGCTCGTCGCGCAGCAGCCGCTCCCGGACCGGGACGAGGTCGGCCTCCGCCTTCGTCTGGGCAGCCGTGGCGTCGCTGAGCGCGGTCTCCGCAGCCACGAGCCGCTGCCCGAGCGCCTGCCGACGGGTCTGCCGCTCCGCGAGCAGCGCGTGCTCCGGGAGCATCTTCACCCGGTGGTCCAGCTGGCCGATCGCGGTGTCGACGGCTTGGAGCTCGAGCAGGCGCCGCTGCGCGCCGGGGTCGGCCTTCATACGTACTCCCTCATCGTGTCGCTCGGCACTCTACTCAGTCGGCGCCCCGCGCCCCGGTGACGACGAGGTCACGCGTTCCAGCGCACGATCGCCGGCGACTCCTTCTCGTAGCCGACGATCGACACCGAGGCGGTGCGGAGCGGGAAGGACTGGCCGCGGGCGATGTCGATGTCGAGCCAGCACAGGGCGAGCACCCGGAGCGAGTGGCCGTGGGCGAAGCAGATCGCACGCTCGACTCCGGACCGCCGCACGCGCTCCACCACCTCGGTGAGCCGCGCGATCACGGCCACCTTCGTCTCGCCGCCCGGCATGGGGCTGTTCCAGATCCGCCAGTGCGGGACCTGCCGGCGGATCTCGTCGGAGGTCAGCCCCTCGTAGTCGCCGTAGAACCACTCCGCGAGGTTGCCGTCGATCACCGGGTCGGGGAAGCCGGCGAGGGCGGCCGTCCGTCGCGCACGCAGCCTCGGGCTGCACAGGGCGAGCTGGAAGTCGGCAGGATCGAGCGTGCCACGGAGTGCCTCCGCCTGGCGCACGCCGTCGTCCGTGAGGTCGACGTCGGTCACCGAGGTGTGCCGTCCGGCCTTGGACCACTCGGTCTCACCGTGCCGCACGAGATAGAGCTCGGTCATGAACCGCAGCGTACGGGAGGCCTAGTATCTGTAGCCATGTCCAGCGACCAGCAGCCGGTGCTGCCCAACCGTCAGATCCCCTTCTCGAAGGCGTTCACCGAGTTCATCAGCACGGACTGGGCCCCGTACGGCGAGCAGCTGCCCGACCCTCTTCCCTCGACCGCCCATACGGCCGCCCGCCGCGAGATGGTCTCGGCGATGTTCCCGGGCGAGCGCATCGTGATCCCGGCCGGGGGCTACCGCGTGAGGTCCAACGACACGGACTTCCGGTACCGGGCGCACTCCGCCTTCGCGCACCTCACGGGCCTGGGCACCGACCGCGAGCCGGACGCGGTCCTCGTCATGGAGCCCGTCGGCGGGGGCCACGAGGCGTGCATCTACTTCAGTCCCCGCGCTCCCCGGACCGACCCGGAGTTCTACTCGTCGAGCCGGTACGGCGAGATGTGGGTCGGGCAGCGGGAGTCACTGGCGGAGATGTCGGCGATGGCCGCGCTGCCCACCGCACCCATCGGCAGCCTGGCCGAGGCCGTCGGACGCGACACGGGCACGGTACGGGTCCGCGTTCTGCGCGACGCCGACGCCGACATCACCGCCATGGTCGACGCCGCACGGGGTGAGGCCTCGGTCGAGTGCGACACGGAGCTCCAGGTCGCGCTCAGCGAGCTGCGGCTGGTCAAGGACCCGTACGAGCTGGAACAGCTCCGGGCAGCCTGTCGCGCCACGGCGACCGGCTTCGAGGCCGTCGTCGCGGAGCTGCCGCGCGCCGTCGCCGCCGGCCGCGGCGAGCGCTGGGTCGAAGGCGTCTTCGGGCTGCACGCCCGCCACGCCGGCAACGCGGTCGGCTACGACACGATCGCCGCGTGCGGCGACCACGCCACGACGCTCCACTGGATCCGCAACGACGGCGACCTCCGCAACGGCGACCTGCTGCTGCTCGACGCCGGCGTCGAGCTCGACTCGCTGTACACCGCGGACGTGACCCGCACGGTCCCGGTCTCGGGCACGTTCACGGCGGCGCAGCGGAAGGTGTACGAGGCCGTGCTCGAGGCCCAGCAGGCCGGCATCGACGCGGCCAGGCCCGGAGTGAAGATGCGGGCCATCCACGACGCGGCGGTCGCGGTGATCGCCCGCAAGCTGTCCGAGTGGGGCATCCTCCCCGTGAGCGCCGAGGAGTCCCTGTCCGACGAGGGTGGCCAGCATCGCCGGTGGATGGTGCACGGCACCTCCCACCATCTCGGCCTCGACGTCCACGACTGCGCGCAGGCGCGACAGGAGAACTACCGCGAAGGCGTCCTCGCCGAGGGCATGGTCGTCACGGTGGAGCCCGGCATCTACTTCAAGTCCACCGACCTGCTCGTCCCTGACGAGCTCCGCGGGATCGGCATCCGCATCGAGGACGACATCGCGATCACCGCTGACGGCTGCGACATCCTCTCGAGCGCGCTCCCCCGCGATCCCGATGCGGTGGAGGCGTGGATCACGCGGATCTGGGGCGAGTCGTGACGAGCCTTCGTACCGTCGCCGACGGCGCTGGGCGGCTCATCGCCGCCGTGCAGCAGGAGTACCCCAACGCACCGCGCCACGTCATGCTCGACGCGGCGGACCAGGTGACGCCGCGGAGTGCCCACCCTGCGTTCTACAGCTGCTACGACTGGCACTCGGCCGTCGAGATGCACTGGGCCCTCATCGTCCTGCTGCGGTTCCAGCCCGACGACGTGCCGGCGGACGAGGTCAGAGCGGTCATCGACGCCCACCTCACGCCGGACGCCATCGCGGCAGAGGTGGAGTACCTCCGGGCCCACCCGGACTGGGAGCGTCCGTACGGCTGGGGCTGGGGTCTTCAGCTCGCGGGGGAGCTCGAGGACTGGGCCGCGACGGGTGACCCGGACGCCCGCCGGTGGGCGGAAGCCGTACGTCCGCTCGCGCGGCACCTGGCGCCGGCGCTGCTGGGCTGGCTGCCGCGGCTGCGATACCCGGACCGTTCCGGCACGCACGGCAACACGGCGTTCTGCCTGGGGCGGGCGCTCGCCTGGCCGGACACGACGATGCGGCAGGCGATCGCGAAGGCTGCACGCCAGTACTTCAGCGACGACACGGACTTCCCCGTCCGCTACGAGCCGTCGGGGTCGGACTTCGTCTCCCCCTTCTTCGCCGAGGCGCTGCTCATGGCCGAGGTCCTGGACGCGGCCGAGTTCGGCCCGTGGTGGGCGCGGTTCTCCCCCGCCGAGTTCCCGGAGGCGTTCCTCACCCCTGCCGTCGTCACGGACCCCCGTGACGGCCAGGGCGTTCACCTGCACGGCCTCAACATGTACCGCGTAGGGGGCCTTCGACGGCTGCTGCCCTACGCGAGCGCTTCCCAGCGACGGGTGTTCGAGACGAGCCTCCGCGCCCACGAGCGGGCGGTCGAGGAGGCCATGGCCGACGACGCCTGGGTGGCGGAGCACTGGCTCGGAGCGTTCGCGGTCCTCGCATTCAGGTAGACCGGCGCCCAGGCGCCAGCCCACGCCCATAATGGGTGGCATGGTGGGCAAGAGGGTGTCGTTGGTCCTCGGCTCCGGCGGCGCCAGGGGCTACGCGCACATCGGGGCGATCGACGTGCTCACCGAGCGCGGGTACGAGATCGTGGCGGTCGCCGGGAGCTCGGTCGGGTCGCTCATCGGTGGCCTGTACGCGGCGGGCAAGCTGCCCGAGTACACGGCCTGGGTGACGGGCCTCAACCAGCGCGACGTGCTGCGCCTGCTCGACGTGTCGCTCGGCGGTCCGGGCGTGTTCCGGCTCGAGCGGGTGCTGGCACGCATGACCCAGTACCTCGACGGGGTGCAGATCGAGGACCTGCCCATCCCGTACACCGCGGTGGCGAGCGACCTGGGGTCGCGCCGCGAGGTCTGGTTCACGAGGGGCCCGCTCGAGGCCGCGATCCGAGCGTCGGTCGCGATCCCCGCGATGATCACGCCGATCATGGTCAACGGGCGGCTCCTCGTGGACGGCGGAGTCCTCAACCCCGTGCCGATGGAGGCCGTCATCGGCGTCGACGCGGACTTCTCCATGGCGGTCAACCTGAGCGGCGAGAAGACCCGTCACTTCACCGCGTCGCCCGTCCGCGAGTCCGCCGCCCAGGGACCGCCGCACGAGTGGCTGGACCGGTTCCGTCGCACGACCGCGGGCGTGTGGGAGAACGACTTCGTGGCGTCGATCCTCGCCCGCTTCAACCACCCGGAGACGTCGCAGCGGCCGTACGACCCCGCTCCCCCTGGACTCGGCATCGCCGACATCTCCTGGATGTCTCTCGAGGCGATGGAGTCGCTCATCACCCGGTACCGGCTCGCCGCCCTGCCGCCGGACGTTCTCGTCACCGTGTCCGCCGACGCCGCCCGCATGTTCGACTTCCACCGGGCCGTCGAGCTCATCGAGCTCGGGCGCACGCTCACCGAGGCGGCGCTCGACGAGGCGTTCGGCGACGAGTCGGGCGAGGACGTACCGGCGGAGGGGCTGCCCCACGAGATCGAGGCGTGACGCCCCGTCGGGACCGCTAGCGTACGAGGTCGTGACCACCGAGCTGACCCACGCCGTCCTTCCCGAGTCGGAGATCCCGACCCACTGGTACAACATCGTCGCCGACCTGCCGACGGCACCGCCGCCGCCGCTGCACCCGGGCACGAAGGAACCCCTGCAGGCTGCGGACCTCACCCCGCTGTTCCCGATGGCCCTCATCGAGCAGGAGGTCTCGACGGAGCGCTGGATCGAGATCCCGGGCCCGGTGCGCGACCTCCTCCGCCTGTGGCGTCCGTCGCCGCTGTCGCGGGCCCGCCGCCTGGAGCAGGCGCTCGGCACGAGCGCACGCATCTACTACAAGTACGAGGGCGCCTCACCGGTGGGCAGCCACAAGACGAACTCCGCGGTGGCCCAGGCGTACGCCAACGCGCAGGCGGGGATCCGGAAGCTGTCGACGGAGACGGGTGCCGGCCAGTGGGGGTCCGCTCTCGCGTTCGCCACGCAGGCGTTCGGCCTCGAGTGCGAGGTGTTCCAGGTGCGGAGCACGTACGACTCCAAGCCATACCGGCACGTGCTCATGGAGACGTTCGGCGCGACCGTTCACTCGTCGCCGTCCGAGCTGACCCACGCCGGCCGGGCCCTCCGCGAGCGGTTCCCCGACACGCCGGGCTCCCTCGGGATGGCGATCTCCGAGGCCGTCGAGGTCGCCGCCACGTCGGCCGACACGAACTACTCGCTGGGTTCGGTGCTCAACCACGTGCTCCTGCACCAGACCGTCATCGGCCTCGAGGCCATCAAGCAGCTCGCGATGTTCGGGGAGTCGGCGCCCGACCACCTGTTCGCCTGCGCAGGCGGAGGGTCCAACCTCGGCGGCATCGCGATCCCCTATGTCCGAGAGAACCTCGAGGGCCGTGCGTCCACGCACATCGTCGCGTGCGAGCCGAAGGCCGCTCCGTCCCTCACAGAGGGCGAGTACCGCTACGACTTCGGCGACACGAGCGGGATGACGCCCCTGCTCAAGATGTACACGCTGGGCGCCGACTTCGTGCCCGACCCGGTCCACGCGGGTGGCCTGCGCTACCACGGGATGGCACCGCTCGTGTCCCACCTGTACAGCGAGGGGATGATCGACGCCATCGCCATCGGTCAGCTCGAGGCGTTCGAGGCCGGCGTGATGTTCGCCCGCGCGGAGGGCATCGTGCCCGCCTCGGAGTCGAACCACGCGATCGCGGGCGCTGTGCGTGAGGCACGGCGGGCCACGGAGGACGGGACCTCCCCGGTCATCCTCATCGGCGTCTCCGGCTCGGGCCAGCTCGACCTCCCCGCGTACCAGGAGTTCCTGGCCGGACGCATGGCCGATTCCTGAGTAGGTTCCTCGCATGGCCCGACCACCACTCACCTCCTCGGCCGTAGTGCCGCTCCCCCGGCACGTCTGGGAGCTCGTCAAGGGGTCCGTGCCGCCGATCCACGCGACGGGGCGACCCTTCGTCGCGAGCGCTCTGACTCTCGGGCTGTTCGGGTGGCGTCACGGCTGGTCCCGGCGCGCGTCGCTCGTTGCGGCCGCCGCACTGGCCCTGTGCTTCCGCGACCCCCGACGCGTTCCGCCGGTCGCGGCCGGTGCCGTGGTGGCTCCGGCTGACGGGGTCGTCGTGGGCGTCGACGAGTCCGTACCGCCCGAGGACCTCGGCCTGGGTGACACGGCGCTTCCCCGGGTGACGATCGCCACCTCCGTCGTCGACCCGTACGTCCATCGGGCGCCCGTCGCGGGCCACGTCTCGTACGCCGCCGAGGACGGCTCAGCGCTGGTCGTCGAGACCGCGGACGGAGTGGCCGTCGGGCTCGTGCACACGCCCGGACTCGTCGGGCGCGTCACGCTGGACGTCCAGCCCGGTGACGAGGTCGCGCTCGGGCAGACGTACGGGCTCGTGCCCTTCGGGTCCCGTGTCGAGCTGTTCCTGCCGTCCGGCTCGACGGCGCAGCTGCTCGTCGGCCAGCGGACCGTGGGCGGCGAGACCGTGCTCGCCGTGCTGAGGGCCTAGAAGCCGGCGGTCGGGGTCATCGTCGCGAGCAGCTCCTGTGCGTGCTCGGCCACCTTGTGCTCGCAGAGCACCTCGTACCGTGTCGCAACCGTCTGCTGCACCGACGTGAAGTCCCGCTCACCGCGGCTCAGGCTGTAGCCGATGGCGGCGAAGAGCATGCTCACCCCGATGCTGAACACGAACGCCGCGAGCAGCAGGCCGGTCACGTTGGCGACGGGGATGAACAGCCACAGCACGAAGAACAGGATCAACGCGGTGCTCAGCCCCTGCACTGCGCCCTGCATGAGGACGGTTCGCCAGGTGCGGCGGGCGAGGACGCGCTCCACGGTACGGAGGTCTGTCCCCACGATCGCGAGGTTGTTGACCGGGAAGCCGTTGTCGGCGAGGAAGTCGACCGCCTTCTGCGCGGCCAGGTAGGTGTCGAAGACGCCCACCGAGCGCGGGTACTCCAGGTCGAACATGCTCGCTGCGCGGCTGGGCCGTCCACCCACGGCTCGTGGATACGGGTCCTGTGTCATCATGGCATCCTCCTCATAGGCTCCAGCGTAGGCGGAGACTCCCCACCATCCCAGTCAGCACACGCTACGGTCGCGTTCATGGCCGCCTACCGCCCGCGTCGTTCCGTGCTGTACCTGCCCGCCTCCAACGCCCGTGCCGTCGAGAAGGCCCGGACGCTGCCCTGCGACGCCGTCATCCTCGACCTCGAGGACGCCGTGGCCCCCGACGCCAAGCCGGCAGCGCGCCAGGCCGCAGTCGACGCCGTCCGTACCGGCGGCTTCGGTCGGCGGGAGCTCGCGATCCGCGTCAACTCGGTGGGCACCGAGTGGCACGAGGCCGACCTCGCGGCCGCGTGCACTGCCGGGCCCGACGCCGTCGTCGTGCCCAAGGTCGACTCGGCCGAGACCGTACGGGCCCTCGCTGCCGCCTTCGAGACGTACGGCGCCCCGGCCAGAACCGCCCTGTGGGCCATGGTCGAGACCCCCACGGCGGTGCTGCACGCGGCGGAGATCGCCTCCGCCTCGGACCGGCTGGCCGTTCTCGTCATGGGGACGAACGACCTCGTCAAGGAGCTCGGCGTCGAGCACGTACCCGGCCGCCTCCCGCTCCAGACATCCCTCGGCCTCACCGTCCTCGGCGCGAAGGCGGCAGGTGTCGTCGTGCTCGACGGCGTGTACAACGACCTGTCGAACTCCGACGGCTACCTCGACGAGTGCCGGCAGGGGCGAGCGCTGGGCTTCGACGGCAAGACGCTCATCCACCCCAAGCAGGTGACCGCGGCCAACGCCACGTACGCGCCGAGCCCCGAGGCGGTCGAGGACGCGCGAGGCCTGCTGAAGGCCTGGCGCGCGGGAGGGGGGGCCGGGGTGGTCACCTACCGCGGACGCATGGTGGAGAACCTGCACGTCTCCACCGCCGAGCGCGTCCTCGCATTCCACGACGCCATCGCGGCCCTCGGCGACTGAGCGGCCGGCCTGACGGGCAGCCACCGCCCTCGAACCCCGCACCCGAGGGACGACCGGTCCCACACTCGCGGGTGTCAGCGTGCCCCGATGCCTCGGGCGGTCTACCCTTCTCGCGTGGCTGCTCCGACGACGATGTACATCTCACGACTGCGTGGGCTACCCATCATCGACGTCGACGGTGACTCGATCGGGAAGCTCCACGACGTCGTGATCCAGGTCCGGGGACAGGGCCGTCCCCCACGGGTCAAAGGTCTCGTCGCCGAGCTGTTCGCCCGTCGCAGGGCCTACCTGCCCATGGAGCGGGTGTACTCGATCGACGCGGTCCAGATCGTCGTGTCCGGCGTCGTCAACACCCGCCGCTTCCACCGCCGCGAGGGCGAGATGCTGGTGCTGGAGGACCTCCAGGGGCGCCGCGTCGTACGGCGCGGCACGAGCAACCCCATGACGATCTTCGACGTGGCCATGCACGCCGGACGCGGCGACGACTGGGAGATCTCCAAGGTCGCGCTGCGCGACATCCCCAAGGCGCTCCAGTTCTCCAGCAGGGTCCCGGTCTTGATCGTCCCGTGGCAGGACGTGCCCGACCTCAGCACCGGTGCGCTCGAGGGCGACGAGGCGCTCCTGGCGGAGATGGTCGACATGAAGCCCGCCGACGTGGCCCGCGAGCTCCACGACATGGCGCCCGAGCGCCGCGTCGAGGTCGCGCACGCCCTGGACGACCGGCAGCTCGCCGACGCGATCGAGGAGCTGCCCGAAGACGAGCAGGTGGACCTCATCACGCTGCTCGACCCGGAGCGAGCGGCGGACGTCCTCGAGGAGATGGACCCCGACGACGCCGCGGACCTCATCTCCGAGCTCCCCAACGACGTCGCCGAGACGCTGCTCGAGCGGATGCGGCCCGAGGACGCCCAGGACGTGCGCGACCTGCTCGTGTACGACGACGACAGTGCCGGCGGCATGATGACGCCCGAGCCGGTCATCGTCGCCCCCGACTCCACCGTCGCGGACGCGCTGGCTCTGGCCCGGGTCGAGGAGGTGCCCCCGGCGCTGGCGGGGATGGTCTTCGTCTGCCGGCCGCCGCTCGAGGCTCCCACGGGCCGGTTCATGGGCGGCGTGCACCTCCAGCGGCTGCTGCGGGAGCCCCCGTCCACCCTTGTGTCCGCGCTCATCGACCATGAGCTGCGTCCGTTGCTCCCCTCTGCCGAGCTCGCGACGGTCAGCCGCTACTTCGCGACGTACGACGTGCTGGTCGTCCCCGTCGTGGACAGCGACCGCCACCTCCTGGGCGCGGTCACCGTCGACGACGTCCTCGACCACATGCTTCCTGAGGACTGGCGCGGCCTCCAGATGGAGGGCGCTCTGACCCCGGAAGAGGACCGTCGTGGCTAGGGCACGCAAGCGCGTCGACGTCGAGCGCCTCAACTCACCCGGTCCCTTCAAGCGGAGCTGGGTGCCGCACGTGCGGATCGACTCGGAGATCGTGGGCGCCTTCGCGGAGAAGTTCGCGAAGTTCATGGGGACGGCACGGTTCCTGGGCTGGATGACGGTCATCGTCGCGATGTGGGCCGTGTGGAACAGCGTCGCCCCCGCCGCGCTCCGGTTCGACCCGTACCCTTTCATCTTCCTGACCCTCGTGCTGAGCCTCCAGGCGTCGTACGCCGCTCCGCTCATCCTGCTCGCGCAGTACCGGCAGGAGGCGCGCGACCGGATCTCGCAGGAGGACGACCGCAAGCAGGCCGCGCAGTCGCGCGCGGACATGGACTTCCTCGCCCGGGAGATCGCGGGCCTGAGGATGCGCGTCGGCGAGCTGGCGACCCGCGACTTCATCCGCTCGGAGCTCCGCGAGTTCCTCGAGGACCTCGACGAGCGCCAGGAGGAGTCGCTGCACCTCGACGAGGCCGAGGAGACCCTGTAGGCCCTCGTCGTGGCCGGTGCGGCGTGCATCCGGCCCGTGGCAGCGTGCAAGCCGTCACGGACGCGCGAGTAGCCTGTCCTGGTGCCTGACGAGAACCGCCTCCTGCCCCAGATCCGCGCAGCTCTCCACGCGGTCATGGACCCTGAGATCCACCGCCCGATCACCGACCTCGGCATGGTCGACGCCGTGAGCGCCGACGACGAGGGCCACGCGGTCGTACGCATCCTCCTCACGACGGGGGGCTGCCCCCTGCGCGACCGGCTGCGCAACGACGTGACGGCCGCGGTGAGCGCGGTCGAGGGTGTCACGCGCGTCACCGTCGACATGGGTGTGATGAACGCCGAGCAGCAGTCGGCGCTGCGGGCGATGCTTCGCGGCGGGGTCCCCGAGCGCGACATCCCGTTCGCCAAGCCCACCAACCACACCCGCGTGCTCGCGATCGCGTCCGGCAAGGGCGGCGTCGGCAAGTCGTCGGTGTCGGTCAACCTCGCGCTCGCGCTGGCGGCGAAAGGCAAGAGTGTCGGCCTGCTCGACGCCGACGTGTACGGACACTCCGTGCCCGACCTGCTCGGCCTCGCCGAGGACGAGGGCCCCACGGCACTCGAGGACGTGAACCTCCTGCTTCCCGTCGAGACTCAGGGCATCAAGGTCATCAGCGTCGGGATGATGAAGCCCTCCCGGGACCAGGTGGTCGCCTGGCGCGGGCCCATCCTCGACCGTGCTCTCACGCAGCTCCTCGCGGACGTGTACTGGGGGGACCTCGACTTCCTCATCCTCGACATGCCTCCCGGCACGGGGGACATCGCGATCAGCCTGGGCCAGAAGCTCCCCGGGGCGGAGGTGATCGTCGTCACGACGCCGCAGCAGGCCGCGACCGAGGTCGCCGAGCGCGCCGGCACGATGGCCGGAATCATGAAGCAGCGGGTCATCGGGGTGGTCGAGAACATGGCGTACCTCGAGACCACGTGCCCCCACTGCAGCCAGACCCACCGCGTGAACGTCTTCGGCTCGGGCGGCGGTCAGAACGTCGCGGCCACGCTGACGCAGAGGCTGGGGTACGAGGTGCCCCTGCTGGCCGAGATCCCGCTCGAGACCGACTTCCGTGCGGCGGGTGACGCCGGCACGCCGCTGGTGTCGGTCGACGGCAGCCGACCGAGCGCCGCCGCCGTCATCGGTCTCGCCGACCGTCTCCTCGCCACCCGGAAGAGCCTCGTGGGCCAGCAGCTCGGTGTGATCCCGGTCGGCTGAGAGGAGTCTGGCCGCGAAGGCGGCTGAGGTCGGCGTGGGCTCGCGGCCGTGAGGCCTAGGTCGCCTCGAGGTCGAACGGCGTGCCGGGAGCGCTCGCGCCGACGAGCTCGCCGCTGCTCGAGTCGTTGAGGACGCCGACGAGCTCCGCTCCGGCAGCGGTGATCCCCGCTGAGGCGGCCGCAAGCTCCTTGCTCGTGTCGCTCAGCGTCGCCTTCGTGTCGGCGAGCGTCTCGCGGAACGCCGAGATCTCCTCGGTGTCCAGGAGGTGCTTGCTGATGAACGTCTTGGGGTTGAGGTCGGCCAGGCTCAGGTCGGCGAACCCTGGGCCCAGCTCGTTGGCGAGCTGGTCCTTCGCGCCGCTGGCGATGTTCATGAGGTACTTGTAGACGCGCGCAGCCTTGCGTGCGAACCCGGGAATCTTCTCCGGCCCGAACATGAGCACGGCGAGAAGCACGAGCATGATGACTTCAGGGGCGCCCAGATCCACGCCAGAGACAATAGCCCGCCTGCGGTCAACCGGCGTATCTGGACCGGACGGCGTCTACAGGCCGGCTTCGTCCAACAGCCCGACGAATGTCGCTGTCTGAGCCTGCGAGGCGTCGAGCAACGGGGCACGGACGCCTCCGGCGCTCCGGCCCCTCGCCGCGAGCCCTGCCTTGACGAGCATCACGCCTTGCGTCGCGAACACGCCCTGGTAGACGGGCAGCAGGGCCCGGTACTGCGCGAGGGCCGCCTCCACGTCGCCGGACAGCCACGTGGCGATGACCTCGGCCGTGCGCGCCCCCGAGAAGTGGGTCGAGGTGCCGACCACGCCTGTGCCGCCGACCGCCAGCAGGGGAAGCAGCATCGCGTCGTCACCGGCGTAGAACGCGAGGTCGGAACGCGCCATGACGATCGCCGACTGCACGGGCAGTCCCTTCGCGTCCTTCACCGCCACGATGCGCGGGTGCTCGGCCACCTTGAGGAGCGTGTCGGTCTCGATGGGCACCCCCGCGCGATGGGGGATGTCGTACAGGATGATGGGCAGCTCGGTGGCGTCGGCGACCGCCAGGAAGTGCGACGCGATCGCGTCCTGCGGGGGGCGCGAGTAGTACGGGGTCACCACGAGCAGCCCGTGCACGCCGGCGTCCGCCGCTTGGTTCGCCAGGTGGATCGTGTGGGCCGTGTCGAACGTCCCGACGCCCGCGACGACCTGTGCCCGGTCCCCCACCGCCTCGACGACGACCTGGAGCAGCCTCCGCTTCTCGTCGTCGGTGGTGGTCGGCGACTCCCCGGTCGTGCCGTTGACCACGAGCGCGTCGTTCTTCTGCTCGTCGACGAGGTAGGTCGCCAGCGACGCGGCGGCATCCAGATCGAGCGTGCCGTCGGCGGCGAAGGGCGTCACCATCGCCGTGACGAGGCGGCCGAAAGGTACAGGCGACACCGTCACGACTCCTTGATCACCACGAGCGGGTCACCCTCGGTGACGACGTCTCCAGGAGCCACGACGATCTCGACCACCGTCCCTGTCACGTCAGCGAGCACGGGGATCTCCATCTTCATCGACTCGAGCAGGACGACGGGGTCCAGCGGGCCGACGACGTCTCCCACCGCGACGTCGACCGACAACACATTCGCGACGATCTCGGCGCTGACCGTGTGACTCATGGGGCTCATCGTAGGGCCCATTCCACTAGGGTGGGCTCGTGAGTCCCACAGCCGCCGCGATCTCCGGCAAGCACGCTCCCAAGCCCGCCGCCTGGGCCCACACCGAGGACTACGTCCCCGAGTCGCCCGCCGGAATGGCCGCCCGCGCGGCGTCCGCCGACCTCGGTCTGGTGCCCCCGAGCCGGGGCGCGGCACAGACCCTCACCTTCCTCGCGCGCGTGCTCGGCGCGAAGGCCGTCGTCGAGATCGGCACCGGCGCCGGAGTCGCCTCGCTGGCGCTCCTCCAGGGCATGCATCCCGACGGCGTCCTCACGACGATCGACGCCGAGGCCGAGTACCAGAACGTCGCCCGCCGCATCATCGTGGGCACCGGGATCCGCGGGCAGCGCCTCCGTACGATCGCCGGCAGCGCGTTGACGGTCCTCCCCAAGCTCAGCGACGGGGCGTACGACCTCGTGCTGATCGCCGGCGAGCCGCTCGACGCCCACGAGCACCTCGAGCAGGCCATCCGGCTCCTGCGGCACGGCGGGATCCTCGTGCTGTCGCACGCGATGCTCGGCGGCACTGTCGCCGACCCGACGAACGACGAGGACGAGACGCTCATCACGCGTGACGTGCTCGAGGCCGTCGCCGGCATGGAGGACCTGACACCCGTCTTCCTGCCTGTCGGCGACGGGATCCTGGCTGCGGTCAAGCACTGACCGCAGCCCCGCGAACGCGTCTCAGTCCTGGATGATCTTCGTGTTCTTCGGGACGACCGTGACGCCCTGGTCCGACACGTAGAAGCCGCGCGCCCGGTCGTGGTCGTGGTTGACGCCGACCTCGGCGCCCTCCGGCACGATGACGTTCTTGTCGAGGATCGCCCGCCTGACCACGGCGTTGCGACCCACGCGGGCCCCGGAGTAGATGACCGACTCCTCGATCTTGGCCCACTTCTCCACGAGGACGTTCGGGCTCAGCACCGACCGGTCCACATCACCGCCCGAGATGATGCAGCCGGCCCCCACGATGGAGTCCTCCGCCGTTCCCCGGAGCGTGAACTTGGCGCCCGGCACCTGCACCTGGTAGGTCCAGATGGGCCACTTCCGGTTGTACAGGTTGAAGTCCGGCACGACGGAGACCAGGTCCATGTGGGCCTCGTGGTAGGCGTCGATCGTGCCTACGTCGCGCCAGTAGCTGTGGTCCTTCTCCGTCGAGCCCGGGACGGAGTTGGTCGTGAAGTCGTACACCTGCGCCTGGCCGGCGTCGACGAACGCCGGGATGATGTTGCCGCCCATGTCGTGGCGTGAGCTGTCGTCGGCGGCGTCGGCGCGGAGCATCTCGACGAACGCGTCCGTCGAGAAGATGTAGTTGCCCATCGACGCGAACGACTCGTCAGGAGAGTCGATCAGCCCGGGCGGGTCGGCCGGCTTCTCGAGGAACTGGCGGATGTGGCCGTCCTCGCGCGCGTCGATGATGCCGAACTCCGACGCCGAGGAGCGGGGGACTCGGATGCCGGCGACCGTGCAGTCGAGGCCCGAGTCGATGTGCGCCTCAAGCATCTGCTCGACGTCCATGCGGTAGATGTTGTCGGCGCCGAACACGACGATGTAGTCCGGCTGGTCGTCGTCGATGAGGTTCATCGACTGGAAGATCGCGTCCGCGCTCCCCTGAAACCACTGCTTGCCCGTCCGCTGCTGTGCGGGGACCGAGGTCACGTAGTTGTTGAGCAGCACCGACATCCGCCACGTCAGCGAGATGTGCCGGTCGAGCGAGTGCGACTTGTACTGGGTCAGCACCGCGATCCGCCGCAGGTCGGAGTTCACGAGGTTCGACAGGACGAAGTCGATGAGCCGGTAGGTGCTGCCGAACGGTACCGCTGGTTTGGCCCGGTCGGCGGTCAGCGGCATGAGCCGCTTGCCTTCGCCACCTGCGAGCACGATGGACAATGCATTCGGCCTCGTCACCATGGCGACACACTAGTGACGCGTGGGCGCGGAGCGGCACGTATTCGCTCAGGATTCATGAATGGGCTGTTCAACAGTCCCCTTCGACCTCTCCGTATGGCAGGCTCCGGACCATGAGCCTGCGCGTTTCGATCCTCACCCGGGAGTACCCGCCCTTCATCTACGGCGGCGCCGGCGTCCACGTCGGCCAGCTCGTCCCGCAGCTCGAGAAGCTGTGCGACCTCGTCGACGTCCAGTGCATGGGCGAGCCCCGTGAGGGCGCCACAGCCCATGCCGAGTCCTTCCCGGAAGGCGCGAACCAGGCGCTGCGCACTCTGGGGGCCGACGTCTCGATGGCGGCGGCCATCCCCGAGGTCGACGTCATCCACGCCCACACCTGGTACGCGCAGTTCGCAGGGCTCGTCGGCGGCCGGCTGCTCGACGTCCCGACGGTCGTCACTGCGCACTCGCTCGAGCCCGACCGCCCGTGGAAGGCCGAGCAGCTCGGGGGCGGCTACCGGGTCAGCTCGTGGATCGAGAAGATGGCGTACGAGCAGGCCGACGCCGTGATCGCGGTGAGCGAGGCGATGATCGCCAACATCCAGGCCGCCTACCCGTCCGTGGACAGGAGCCGGATCCACGTCGTGAAGAACGGGATCGACCCGGAGGAGTTCAAGCCGGACCACGTCCGCGACGTCGTCGACTCCCTGGGCGTCGACCTCCAGCACCCGGTGGTTGTGTTCGTCGGCCGCATCACCCGGCAGAAGGGGCTCGTCCACCTCGTCCGCGCCGCGCGCGAGCTCGACCCGGAGACCCAGCTCGTCCTGCTGGCCGGCGCTCCGGACACGCCGGAGATCGCCGCCGAGTTCGACGAGGCGTTCGCCGGGCTCGAGGCGGCACGGCCCGGGAAGGTCACCTGGGTGCGCGACATGCTGTCCCGCGAGGCCGTACGTCAGGTCCTCACCCATGCCACCGTCTTCGCCTGCCCGTCGATCTACGAGCCCCTCGGCATCGTCAACCTCGAGGCGATGGCCTGCGAGACCGCAGTCGTGGCGTCTGCCGTCGGCGGCATCCCGGAGGTCGTCGTCGACGGCTCCACGGGCCTTCTCGTCCCGTACGACCCGGACAAGTCGGGCGACGCGGCCTACGTCGCCGATTTCGAGCACACGTTCGCGGCGCGGATCAACGAGCTCACGCGCAACCCCGAGAAGGCCCGCGACATGGGCCTCGCCGGTCGCCAGCGCTGCATCGACGAGTTCTCGTGGAGCGCCATCGCGGCACAGACCGTCGCCGTGTACGAGAAGGCGATCGCCGCGCACCGGGCACGCTGAGACATGACATCGCCCGCCCGGTTCAGTCCCGGGCGGGCGATGATGTCACGCGGGCGCGGCCTCAGCCGACGACTCCACGCAGTGCCTGGAGCAGGTCCGTGGCCTCCTGGGCATTCAGCTCGACCACGAGACGTCCGCCACCGTCGACTGGAACACGCATGACGATTCCGCGGCCCTCCTTCGTGACCTCCATGGGTCCATCACCGGTTCGCGGCTTCATCGCGGCCATCGCGTCTCCCTTTCGTATCTGTGCCGACCATTATTCCAGGTCAGGAGCACCTGGGTCCGCCACGACAGGCGCGGTGGTCGTAGCCGGATCGAGCTGAGTGGCGAGCCGGTCCAGCAGCGCGTCCACCTGTTCCATGGAGTACCCACGCGGGACGACCGCGAACTGGACGTCCCGCAGGTCGGCCGCCGTGACGGGACCCGTCTCGGACACGTCGGGGTGGACGCGGTCGTCCACGACGTCGGGCAGCTCCCCGAAGCGACCGGTCGCCGCGGCCGCTGCGAGGCCCACGACGGCGATCGCCAGGGCCGCGAGGATCCATTCCATGACGCGCCCTCCTAGTTCGGGTCGTGCGCGACCATGGACGGTACGGGTGTGAGCATCGCCTCGACGGCCTCCTCGACCGAGTCCGTCACGTGGAGCATGTCGAGGTCGTCGTCCGAGACGTACCCCTCGGCCAGAACCGTCTCCCTGAGCCAGCTCAGCATCGGCATCCAGTAGGCGCTCCCGAACAGCACGATCGGGAACTGGGTCACCTTCCGCGTCTGCGACAGCGTCACCGCCTCGAACAGCTCGTC
Source organism: Actinomycetes bacterium (assembly GCA_021803025.1). Lineage (GTDB taxonomy): Bacteria > Actinomycetota > Actinomycetes > Propionibacteriales > Propionibacteriaceae > Fen-668. The sequence goes on from JAJZQV010000002.1 coordinate 21,230, forward strand.
GAAGGTCCCGAAGCCGCCCGGCATCACGACGAAGCCCTGCGAGTACTTGAGGAACATCGTCTTGCGCGCGAAGAAGTACCGGAAGTTGATGCCCAGCGTCACGTACTTGTTGAGCGACTGCTCGAACGGCAGCTCGATGCCGAGCCCGACAGAGGTGCCGTTCGCCTTCGCAGCCCCCTTGTTGGCGGCCTCCATGATGCCGGGACCGCCGCCCGTGATGACGGTGACGCCCTCCTCCGCGAGGCGACGCCCGATGGCCTCCGCCGCCACGTACATGGGGTGGTTCCGCTTGGTGCGGGCGCTGCCGAACACGCTGACGGCTGGGCCGAGCTCGGCCAGCGTGCCGAAGCCCTCGACGAACTCCGCCTGGATCCGGAGCACCCGCCAGGGGTCGGTGTGCACCCAGTCGGTGGAGCCACGGCTCGTCAGCAGCCGCTGGTCGGTCGTCGTCGGCTGCCGGTCAGAGCGGCGCCGGATCACCGGTCCTTGGTTCTGGGTCTTCGACTCCTTGGGCACGGTGACGAGCGTAGCGGCCTCGGCGCGGGTCAGGACGACAGCCATCGGACGAGGGCGTCACGGCACAGGTACAGGTCAGCGACGGGGCAGTACTCGTCGTCGGCGTGGGCCTTGTTCGGGCTGGCCGGCCCGTAGTTCACCGCGGGGATGCCCAGCGCGGAGAAACGGGCCACGTCGGTCCAGCCGTACTTCGGACCCGCCTCGCCCCCCACGGCCGCCGCGAAGGCCCGTGCTGCGGGACGGTCCAGCCCAGGACGCGCGCCGAGTGCGAGGTCGAGCAGCTCCACCTCGTACCCCTCGAAGAGCCTCCGGACCTCGCCCAGGGCGGCGTCCTCGTCCTTGTCAGGGGCGAACCGGTAGTTGACGACCACCTCGCAGCGGTCGGGCACGACGTTGCCCGCGATGCCGCCGGCGATGGCCACCGCGTTCATGCCCTCCCGGTAGAGCAGACCGTCCACGGGTACCTGCCTCGCCTGGTACGCCTCCAGCCTCTGCAGCACCTCCCCCGCCGCGTGGATGGCGTTGCTGCCCAGCCAGGAGCGGGCCGAGTGAGCTGCCGCTCCGCGCGTCCGCACAGCGACCCTCAGCGTGCCCTGGCAACCGCCCTCGATCGCGGCCGCCGTCGGCTCCATGAGTACGGCGAGGTCGGCGGCGAGCAGGTCCGGACGGTTCCTCGCGAGCCGGTTCAGGCCGTTCCGCTCTGCGTCCACCTCCTCGTGGTCGTAGAAGATCCACGTCACGTCGCGGACGGGCTCGGGAACCGCCGCCGCGACCGCGAGCTGGACCGCGACGCCGCCCTTCATGTCGCAGGTCCCTCGCCCGTACACGCGGTCCTCGCCGTCCACAGTGCGCCGGGAGCTGGGCAGGTTCCCCGCCACAGGCACCGTGTCGAGGTGTCCGGCGATGACGACGCGCTCCTGCCGACCGAGCTGCGTCCGCGCGACCAGGGCGTCCCCGTCCCGCACGACCTCCGGGTACGGCAGAGCCCTCAGCGCCTCCTCCACCAGGTCAGCCAGCACCCGCTCGTTCCCGCTCACCGACTCGACGTCGGTGAGGGCACGCAGCAGGTCGACGAGGTCACCGGTGAGGTCCAGCATGAGGCCCAACCTAGCGGCCTACGGCGCCCGAGACCTGCGCCTACGGCGCCCGAGACCTGCGCCTGTGGCGCCCGGGACGTGCGCCTGCGTGCTCAGAAGTACGTGGGCTCGCGTCGCTCGTACGGCTCCTCGAGGCGTACGAGCTCGTCGACACTCAGCTCGACGTCCAAGGCGGCGACCGCGTCCAGGATGTGCTTCTCCTTCGTGGCGCCCACGATGGGAGCAGCGACGACAGGGTTCTTGAGGACCCACGCCAGCCCCACGGTCGCCATGGACACGCCCCGCGCCTCGGCGATCGCCTGGACGGCGTCGACGATGCCCTTGTCGCTGTCCAGGACCAGCGGACGTCCCTTGGGGTCGGTCTCCGGGTTCGTGCTCCCCCGGCTCGTCGACGTGTCGCCCCACGGACGGGCGACACGTCCGCCTCCCAGCGGGCTCCACGGGATGCTGCTCACGCCCTGGTAGTCGAGCAGGGGGAACATCTCCTGCTCCTCCTCACGCATGATGAGGCTGTACTGGTCCTGCATCGAGATGAACCGCGTCCAACCCCCGAGGTCGGCTGCGTGCTGCATCGTGGCGAACTGCCAGGCGTACATGCTCGACGCCCCGAGGTAGCGGACCTTCCCGGCCTTGACGACGTCGTGCAGCGCCTCCATCGTCTCCTCCACCGGCGTGTTCGGGTCGTACCGGTGGATCTGGTAGAGGTCGATGTAGTCCGTGTCGAGCCTTCTCAGCGACGCGTCGACCTGCTCCATGACAGCGCGCCGGGAGAGCCCCTGCCCCCCGGGCCCGTCGCCCATCTTCCCGTTGAGCTTCGTCGCGAGGACGACGTCCTCCCGCCGGGTGTAGCTCTTGATGGCCTTTCCGGTGATCTCCTCGCTGGTCCCCGCTCCGTACACGTTGGCCGTGTCCCAGAACGTGATCCCGAGCTCGACCGCCGTCCGGAACAGCGGCTCGGCCGCGTGACCGTCGAGGGTCCAGCTCCTGACGTTGGGCGCACCGAAGCTCATGCAGCCGAGGCAGATGCGGCTGACCTTGAGTCCGGACGTTCCGAGGCGGGTGTACTCCATCGTGGTCCTCCTGTGCTCGTCGGGATCGTCCCCAGCGTGTCACATGAGGCGCCTCTTCTGACAGGCACTGCCGTTACCAGTCACGCCTCCCGCCTGCCCGGCCCGGCTAGAGTCTGTGCCATGACCGACACCGCGGCCCGACCTGCGTGGGGCTGGGGCCTCGCCACCGTGCACCAGTCCGGGCAGGTGCTCGACACATGGTTCGCGGCGCCCGCGCTCGGCAGGTACGACGGCGGGGACGCACCGCTCATGCTGCAGGTGACCTCCGATGCACGACGTAGCGTCCGCACGGACCCGCGTGTCGTGGAGATCGACCTCGACGCGCCACCCTCGACCGTTCCCGACGCCTACCTGCGCCTCCACCTCCTCAGCCACCGTCTCGTGAAGCCTCGGGAGGTCAACCTCGACAGGATCTTCGCCGTCCTGCCCAACGTGGTCTGGACCAGTGCAGGGCCGTGCGCGGTGGAGGACTTCGAGAAGGTGCGGGGCGCCTGCCGGTTCGCGGGCCACCACCTCACGATCTTCGGCGTCGACAAGTTCCCGCGGATGGTCGACTACGTCGTGCCGAGCGGGGTACGGATCGCCGACGCCGACCGCGTGCGGCTCGGCGCGCACCTCGCGAGCGGCACCACCGTCATGCACGAGGGCTTCGTGAACTTCAACGCGGGGACGCTCGGAGCCTCGATGGTCGAGGGCCGGATATCAGCCGGGGTCATCGTCGGCGACGGCACGGACATCGGAGGCGGCGCGTCGATCATGGGCACGCTCTCCGGTGGCGGCCAGGAGGTCATCACGATCGGCGAGCGGTGCCTGCTCGGCGCCGAGTCGGGCGTGGGGATCTCGCTCGGCGACGACTGCGTCGTCGAGGCCGGCCTGTACGTGACGTCCGGGACGAAGGTCACCCTGCCCGACGGGCGGGTCGTCAAGGGTGCGGAGCTGTCGGGAATGTCAGGCCTTCTGTTCATCCGCAACTCGCTGAACGGCCGCGTCGAGGCGCGGACCCGGACGAATGGTGCGGTCACCCTCAATGACGCGCTGCACGCCAACGGCTGACTCATGACGCGGAAGGCCGCGCCCCAGCGCTCCACCCCCCAGCCGCGGACGAGAACCGTGTACGCGCGGCGTCGCGCGGTGGTCGGGCTCGTGGGGTTCGTCCTGCTCGGCCTTGCGCTGGCGCTCGTCGTCGGCATGGTGGTGCGGTGGTGGGAGGGCAGCGGCATCGCGACGTTCCCCTCCCCGCAGGACGGGTGCGTGGCGACCGTCGGCGGCCAGTCGGCCACGCTGGACCTCGAGCAGTCGTACAACGCCGCGATCATCGCGGGTGTCGCCGTGCAGCGCGGGCTCCCGCCGCGCGCCGTGTCCATCGCGTTCGCCACTGCCCTGCAGGAGTCGGGCCTCCGCAACCTCGACCACGGCGACCGGGACTCCGTGGGACTGTTCCAGCAGCGCCCCTCCCAGGGCTGGGGCACGGTTGCGCAGATCATGGTCCCCCAGTACTCGGCCGGGAAGTTCTACGACGCGCTCGTGCGCATCGCCAACTGGCAGACCCGCGACATCACCGAGGTGGCGCAGGCGGTACAGCGCTCAGGGGTTCCCGACGGCTACCGCAAGCACGTCGAGAGGGCGAAGGTCCTGGCGAGCGCCCTCTCCGGCGAGACCGCGGCTGCCTTCACGTGCCTCGCGACCCAACCGAGGGCGGCCGACAGCAGCGGCTATGCCGCACTGCTCAAGGCCACGTACGGCGGGACGGCGCCGGGGACACTCGTCGAAGGTCCCCCCGCGCGGGTCGACGTCACGGTCGCCGCGGACGCGACCGTCTGGTCGGTAGCGGCCGCGAGCCAAGCCTGGGCCTCCGCCTTCGGGGTCACGCGGATCGCCGCCGCCGAGAGGTCCTGGCACCCGTCCACCACCGACCTGCCGCTCTGGGCATCCGCGAGCGCGACCCCGGCGGCCGCGCGTACGGTGTCGGTGACCTTCGGCTGACCGGGCTCTCAGCCCGCGAGCCGCGCCGCCGCCGCAGCGATGCGCTCGTCGGTCGCGGTGAGTGCGATCCGTACGTGCTCGTTCCCGGCCGTCCCGTAGAAGTCGCCGGGCGCCGCAAGGATGCCGCGGTCCGCGAGCCAGTCGACCGTCGCACGACCGATCTCGCCGCGGGTCGCCCACAGGTACAGGCCGGCCTGCGAGTGGTCGATCCTGAACCCGGCCGAGACGAGCGCCGGGGCCAGGAGCCGGCGGCGCGCAAGGTAGCGCTCGCGCTGGACGGCGACGTGCTCGTCGTCACCGAGGAGCACCGTCATCGCCGCCTGGACAGGGAACGGCACCATCATCCCGAGGTGCTTGCGCACCTCGAGCAGGGCGGACACCACGGTCGGGTCGCCGCCGATGAAGCCGGCACGGTAGCCCGCGAGGTTCGACCGCTTGGACAGCGAGTACGCGCCCAGGATGCCGGTGACGTCACCGCCATTGACACGGGCGTCGAGCGCGGAGACAGGCTCGGCGTCCCAGCCGAACTCGCCGTAGCACTCGTCCGCCACGAGCAGCGCCCCGTTCCGGCGGCAGTACTCGATCCACTCCGAGATCTCGGAGGCGTCTGCGACACGGCCCGTGGGGTTGGACGGCGAGTTCGTCCACACCAGCGCGGGCCGGACGTCCGCCACGTCGTCGACGCTCTCCGCGACGACGACCCGGCAGCCCGCGACCGCGGCGCCCACGGCATAGGTCGGGTAGGCCGTCGCAGGGATCACCACGATGTCGTCGGGTCCCAGCCCGAGGAGCGTGGGCAGCCACCCGACGAGCTCCTTCGTGCCGATGACCGGCAGCACGCCCCTGTCGCCGAGCTCGGGGGCGCCCCACCGCCTGCTCAGGTAGCCGGCGATGGCTGCGCGCAGCGCGGGAGTACCCCACGTCAGCGGGTAGCCCGGGGCGTCCGACGCCTCGGACAGTGCCCGCCGGGCGGCCTCCGGGGTGGGGTCGACCGGCGTCCCCACCGAGAGGTCGCAGATGCCGTCAGGGTGGCTCCGGGCACGGGCCGCAGCCCCCGCGATGGTGTCCCAGGGAAAGTCGGGGAGGTTCAGGGGCCTGACGAACGCGGTCGTGCTCACTCGCCCTGCGGGGGGAGCGCCGCGACGGTCGGGTGGTCGTCGTCGATGACGCCGAGCTTCGCCGCGCCGCCAGGCGTACCGAGCTTGTCGAAGAAGGCGGCGTTGATGTCGAGGTACTCGGAGTACTCGGCCGGGACGTCGTCCTCGTAGTAGATCGCCTCGACGGGACAGACCGGTTCGCAGGCCCCGCAGTCGACACACTCTTCGGGGTTGATGTAGAGCATCCGGTTGCCCTCGTAGATGCAGTCGACCGGACACTCGTCGACACAAGCCCGGTCCTTGATATCGACACATGGCAGGGCGATGACGTACGTCACGAAGCGCTCCTCACAGCTGGCTACGCGGCCTCGACGGCCGTAGTGGGCACTCTACATTCCTCTCCGGACCGCATCCGATAGCGTCGCGTCGTGGATACGACGACGTCACTGTTCCTGAGCCCACTCGAGCGCCTGGCGACGGGCGCACGCTGGCTCGAGGGTCCTGCCTGGGTCGGCGACCGCCTCCTGGTGAGCGACATCCCGGGCAACCGGGTCCTGTCCTGGCGCGAGGGCGCGACGGAGCTCGAGGTGGCGGTACGGGACGCCGAGTACACGAACGGTCGAACCGTCGCCCGCGACGGCCGCGTCTTCCAGTGCTCGCACGGACGGCGCGCGGTCGAGGAGCTGCACCCGGACCTCACCGCGACCGTTGTCGTCGACCACCACGGCCACGCCCGCCTGAACTCTCCCAACGACCTCGTGGTCGCACGCGACGGCTCCCTGTGGTTCACAGACCCCCCGTACGGCATCCTGCTCCCCGAAGAGGGGCACCCGGGCGAGCTCGAGTACGGCGCCTGCCACGTGTTCCGGCTCCCGCCCGACACCGGGCTGCCGACGCCGGTCGTCCTCGACCTCGACCGGCCGAACGGGCTCGCGTTGTCACCCGACGAGAGCGTCCTGTACGTGGCGAACTCCGCCGACCAGGACGGCTTCAACGTCTGGGCGTACGACGTCTTCGAGGGCAGATGCGGCCCCGGACGGCTGTTCTACACGGGGCGGAAGGGCGTCGTGGACGGGTTCCGGGTCGACGTGGAGGGGCGCCTCTGGCTCTCCGACGACGACTCGGTCGCCGTCGTGGCGCCCGACGGCACGTTCCTGGAGAGCGTGGACATCCCCGAGCGCGTCGCGAACGTCTGCTTCGGTCCCGGCGGCTGGCTGTACGTGGCGGCGAGCACCACCCTGTACAGGATCCGTACGACGACGAGCGACGCCGCTCTCAGCTGAGCGCGCGGGCCGACGTCCTCCCGGCGTCAGTCGAGGCCGTCACCGGCAGCACGAGGCGGCTCGGGTACTCGCGGCCGTGATGGACGTGGAGCGTGACCGGGTCAGGAGCCGCCACGTACCGAGGGAAGCACGCCCCGGCGACGTTGAGCCGCAGGGAGTGGCCCTGCAGGAACGTGTTCGCCGTCGCCCACAGGTCCACCTCGACCTCCACCGGCTGTCCCGGGACGAGCGGTACGACCCGGTCGAGTCCCACGCGGCGCGACAGCCTGAGGACGCCGTCGGTGAGGATCCGTGACGTGCCGTCGGGAGCGACGTCGGTGAGTACGGCATGAAGGTCGGCGTCGGTCGCGTCCGCGGAGACCCAGCAACGCAGGAGGACTGGGCCCACCACCTCGAACGCCTCCGAGAAGGGCGCCGTCGTGAACGACACCACGCCCGGATGCGCCTCCGCGGGCCGCTGGTCGTGGGGGCCTGGGAAGTCCGGCGGCCCGTACAGGATCTGACCCCCGACGGCCGGGGCCGGGTCGGCGGGGTCGTGTTGGACAGCTGTGGCACCCGTCGCCTCGGTGACGGTGGGTGACAGTGACGAGTCGGCGAGGTAGAGGTCGACCTCCCGCGTGTCCGGCACGGGCCACTGCGAGTAGTCACGCCACTCGTCGGACCCCATGACGAACAGACGTACGGGCGGGAGCTCTCCGACTCGGACCCCGAGCCCGTGCTCACGCCAGAAGTCGAGCTGCATCGCGGGAACGCCTCCGCCCGTCAGGGTGCTTCCCGGCCCGAAGTCGTGACCGACCGGGATCCGTCCCATCTGGTCGACGTGGGTCCAGGGACCGATGACGAGGTGCTGGTGCTCCCGGGCAGGCCCCCGGCTCATCGCCGTGACGTTGCGGAGAGTGCCGCCGAGGAACAGGTCGTACCACCCGGCGACGTGGAAGCCGGGAACCGCGAGGCGGCGCAGGGCCGGTTCCGGGTACTCGGCGAGCCGCCAGTAGTCGTCGTACGTCGGGTGCGAGACCCAGTCCACCACGTGCGCGCCCTCGGGGGCGGTGGCCAGCACGGCGGCCAGCTCGGGAAGAGTGTGCTGTGACAGAAGCGGGGCTGGGTCCGTACCCTCTGCCAGGGGGATGTCGTCGCGAGCCGGCAGGCCCGCCTCGACCAGCGCATCGTTCACACGGTTGGCGGCCCAGTTGTACGTGGTCGCGTAGATCGGGATGCCGCCTCGGCCCGCCATGTCCGTGTCGGGACGGGAGGGCGCGACCCACGGCGAGATCGCGCACAGGGTGGACGGGTCGGCGAGGATCGTGGCGAACTGGGTCGCTGACGCGTACGAGCCGCCGAAGCCCATCACCTCGCCGCTGCACCAGGGCTGCTCGTTGAGCCAAGCGACGACGTCGACGCCGTCCTTCGCCTCGGAGGCCATCCAGCGGAACGTGCCGTCGGACCGGTGGGTCCCGCGGCAGTCGACGACGACCACGGCAAAGCCGGCGCCGAGGACGTCCTCGAGGGTCATCCCCGAGGCGCCGACGGCCAGCGGGAGGGCGATCCAGGGCTCGTCGGGGAGGCCGAAGAGCCTCGCGACCCCCGACCGCTGGGCCCCGTACGGGGAGCGCTGGAGCAGGACGGGGACGGGTACCCGGTCGGAGTCGTCCGGTCTCGCGACGTCCCCCCGGAGGACGACGCCGTCGCGTGCGGCGATCTCGACGTTCGGGGAGACGATCACGTCGACCTCCAGCGGCTAGGACCTCGACAGGGCCTGGATGATGTCCTCGACGCGGACCTTCGCGTCGCCGAACAGCATCTGGGCGTTGTCCTTGAAGAACAACGGGTTCTGTACCCCGGCGTAACCGGCGTTCATGCTCCGCTTGAAGACGATGACGTTGCGGGCGTCCCACACCTTGAGGACCGGCATGCCGGCGATGGGGCTCGACGGGTCGTCGAGAGCCGCCGGGTTGACCGTGTCGTTGGCCCCGATGACGAGGACCACATCCGTCTTGTCGAAGTCGTCGTTGATCTCGTCCATCTCGAGCACGATGTCGTACGGCACCTTCGCCTCGGCGAGCAGCACGTTCATGTGCCCGGGGAGGCGGCCGGCGACGGGGTGGATCCCGAACCGGACGTGCACACCCTTGGCCCGCAGCTTCGTCGTGAGCTCGGCGACGGGGTACTGCGCCTGGGCCACCGCCATGCCGTAGCCGGGGGTGATGATGACGGACTTGGCGTCCTCGAGGAGCTCGGCGGCGCCCTCCGCCGTGATCTCCCGGTGTTCTCCATAGTCCTTCGTCTCGCCGGTGATCGCGCCGTCCGAGCCGAACCCGCCGGCGATGACGCTGATGAAGGACCGGTTCATGGCGGTGCACATGATGTAGCTCAGGTAGGCACCGGACGAGCCGACGAGCGCTCCCGTGATGATGAGCAGGTCGTTGTTGAGCATGAAGCCCGCAGCCGCTGCCGCCCAGCCGGAGTACGAGTTCAGCATGCTCACGACGACCGGCATGTCGCCGCCACCGATCGAGGCGACGAGGTGCAGGCCCAGGGCCAGGGCGATGACCGTCATGACGATCAGCAGCCAGATCGACGGCGCCAGGACGAACCAGACGGTCAGTCCGAGGAACGCCACGATGGCGCCCAGGTTGACGTAGTTGTGCGCCGGGAGCATGAGGGGCGCCGACTTCATCCGGGCGCTCAGCTTGAGGTAGGCGATGATCGATCCCGTGAACGTCACGGCGCCGATGAACACCCCGATGAAGACCTCGGCGAGGTGGACCTTGTCGTCGGCCCCAGTGGCCGAGAGGTACGAGTTGTAGCCGACGAGGACCGCGGCGAGGCCGACGAAGCTGTGCAGCATCGCGATGAGCTCCGGCATGCCGGTCATCTCGACCTTCTTGGCCCGCCAGACGCCGATGGCCGCTCCGATGAGCACGGCCACGAGGATGAGCCCGAGGGCCGGCAGGCCCGTCCCCGGGCGGTCCGAGGCGTTGTTGACCGCGTCGATCCCGATCACCGCGCCGAGCACGGTGATGACGAGGGCGATGCCCATGCCGATGATGCCGTACGTGTTCCCGGCCTTGGCGGACTCGTGCTTGCTGAGCCCTGCGAGGGCGAGGATGAACAGGAGCCCGGCGATGATGTACGAGCCCTGGAGAAGGGTCAAGCTCATGGGGTCAGGCCCTCCTGAACATGGCGAGCATCCGCTGGGTCACGGTGAAGCCGCCGAAGACGTTGATGCTGGCGAGCAGGATCCCGATGAAGGCGAGCACGCTCACGACGAGGCCCGTGTGGGCCGTGCCGATCTGGAGCAGGGCGCCGACGACGATGATCCCGGAGATGGCGTTCGTGACGCTCATGAGCGGCGTGTGCAGCGCGTGGTGGACGTTGCCGATGACGTAGTAGCCGATGACCACGCTGAGCATGAACACCATGAAGTGGCCGAGGAACGACTCGGGAGACACCCAGAAGAGGGCCAGCAGGGCAGCCGCGCAGATGCCCAGGATCGTGAAGTTCCTCGCCGGGCTCTTCGGCTTCGCCTCCTTCACCGGTGTCGGCGGCGGTGGCGCCGCGGCGGCGAGCGGCGCGGCCGAGACCTGGACGGGAGGCGGCGGCCACAGGAGCTCGCCGTCCTTCGAGACGGTCATGCCGCGGATCACGACGTCGTCCATGTCCAGGACGAGCTTGCCGTCCTTGCCCGGCGTCACGAGCTTCATGAGGTTGACGACGTTCGTCCCGTACAGCTGCGAGGCCTGGCTCGGGAGCCGGCCCGCGAGGTCGGTGTAGCCGATGATCTTCACGCCGTTCGCGGTGACGACGAGCTGGTCGGCGACGGACCCCTCGACGTTCCCGCCGTTGGCGGCGGCCATGTCGACGATGACGGAGCCGGGCTTCATCGAGGCGACCATGTCTGCGGTGATGAGGAGGGGTGCGGGCTTGCCCGGGATCAGTGCCGTCGTGACGATGATGTCGACGTCCGGCGCCTGCTCGGCGTAGAGGCGAGCGGCGGCCGCGTTGTAGTCCTCGGACATCTCCTTGGCGTAGCCGTCGGTCGAGACCTGCTGCTCCCCCGCCTTGACCGTGAGGAACTCGGCACCCATGGACTCGACCTGCTCGGCGACCTCGGGACGCGCGTCGGTGGCACGCACGATCGCACCCAGCGAGCGCGCCGTGCCGATGGCTGCGAGCCCGGCGACGCCGGCCCCCACGACGAGGACCTTCGCCGGCGGCACCTTGCCTGCCGCGGTGACCTGACCTGTGAAGAACGACCCGAACTCGTGGGCCGCCTCGACGATCGCCCGGTACCCGGCGATGTTCGCCATGCTGGACAGCACGTCGAGGGCCTGGGCGCGCGAGATGCGCGGCACGGCGTCCATGGCCATGCCGGTGACGCCCGCGCGGACCAGCGCCGCGACGAGGTCAGGGTCGAGCCGGGGCGACAGCAGGCTGACCAGCGTCGAGGCGACCGGCAGCTTGGAGATCTCGGCCGGGCTCGGCGCGTTGATCTTCGTGATGATGTCGCTCGCCCAGACGGCGTCACCCTCCACGATCGTGGCGCCCTCGGCGACGTACGCCGCGTCGGGATAGCTGGCAGTCTCGCCCGCACCGGACTGCACGACGACGTCGTAGCCGAGCGCGCGGAGCTGGGAGACGGTCTTGGGCGTCGCGGCCACCCGCCGCTCGCCGGGCTGCGACTCCTTGGGGATCCCGATCTTCATGCTTCCTCCTCGGGCGCCGACCAGACGGCGGCGTCCCTGTGTGCGCGTGTCACGATAGCGACGACCTCTTGATGACGAGACACCGGGGTTGGTCAAAGTGTTGATCATCGGGCGTCGGAGGGTGATCCAGTACACGCCGGGGTGCGTTGGGGTACCCCCGGAGAGCATCCCAGAGTGCGAGAAGAGCATCTAGCCTGGCTGCGTGGACATCCGAGTCGAGGTGCGCGACTTCCTCAGGACGAGGCGCGCCAAGATCAGCCCGGAGTCGGTGGGCCTGCCGGTCGACGGCAGACGGCGCGTCCCCGGGCTTCGCCGCGGCGAGGTGGCGACCCTCGCGGGCGTGAGCATCGAGTACTACTCCAAGCTCGAGCGCGGTCATCTCGCCGGTGTCTCGGGCAGTGTGCTCGATGCCGTCGCCCGTGCGCTGCAGCTCGACATGGCGGAACGCGAGCACCTGTACGACCTGGCGCAGGCCGCCGACGGAAGCGCCTCGCGGAGCAGGCGCAGCCGACGCACCGAGCAGCCTTGGGCTCCACGGCCAAGCCTCCAGTGGGTCCTCGACGCGATGCGGGACGCACCGGCGATCGTGACGAACGGCCGCAGTGACCTCCTCGTGACCAACGACCTGAGCCGGGCGATGTACGCCGACGTTCTCGCCGGTACCCACGGCACGCCCAACTTCGCCCGCTTCACCTTCCTCGACCCGGCCGCGCGCCGGTTCTACCCCGAGTGGGACACCTTCGCCGACATGACCGTCGAAACGCTGCGCACCGAGGCCGGGCGCACCCCGCACGACCAGCTGCTCCACGAGCTCGTCGGCGAGCTGTCGACGCTGAGCCCGGAGTTCCGGAAGCGCTGGAGCGCCCATGACGTACGCATCCACACCACCGGCACGAAGCATTTCCGCCACGCCGTGGTCGGCCACCTGTACCTCACGTACGAGACCGTCCCGCTGGTCTCCGAGCCGGGTCTTTCGATGACGGTGTACGCGGCGGAGCCGGGGTCGTCCTCGGCGGACGCCCTGTCACTGCTCGCGAGCTGGTCGGCTGGCGAGCACCATCCGAAGCCTCTTCTCGGGCTCGACGCCTGACAACCGACGGCATGAGTGCCTGGAGCGGGGGCACCGCCGGTACCGTGTGGTTAGTCCTTCTCGTGTCTGAAGCACCTCGTGAGCGCCGTCGATGTCGTGGGATGGTGCGCGGTCGTTGTGGGCATGGTCGTGGGTGTCCCCCAGCTCGTCAGGCTCGTGCGAACCCGGCGTGTCGACGGGCTGTCCCTGACCGCCTGGCGCTCGATCCTCGCGGCGAACCTCGCCTGGGGCGCCCACGGTGCACGTCTCGAGCAGCTCACGATGATCCTGAGCAACGCCATCGGCCTCTGCACGACAGCGACGATCGTCGTCCTGCTCGCGCGGCGCTTCCGCCGTCCCGTCGTCGTCCTCATGCTCCCCAGCCTGGCCGCTGCGGCCCTCATGACGACCGTTGACCACGTGCTGGGGTCTGCCGCCTTCGGGGTGACGGCGATCTGCCTGGCCGTGGTCTCCAACTTCGGCCAGAGCAGCCAGCTCGTCCGCGCTCCCCATGTGGCCGGCGTCTCGTCACTGTTCATGACGATGGCCGTGCTCAACCAGCTGCTGTGGACGGTCTGGGGGCTTCTCGCCCGCGACACCGGCACGCTGATGACCGCGTCGACCGTCTTCGCCCTGGCGACGTTCAACCTCCTCTGGTACGCGCTGCGCCGTCGTGGGCTGCGCGCGTTCTTCGAGACCTCACTCGCGTCCGCATCCCCGGAGCCCGCGCTCATCACTCTGTCCGAGTAGGCGGGCCCGGGTCGCGTCCCCGACTGGGGGGATCGGCGCTAGCCGATCCGGAGCCGGTACGGCATCGACAGGACGCCGTCGGGAGCGAGGCCCAGCCCCGTCGCGAGGGTGGAAAGGAGCCGGAACGGGTCGGCCGAGTAGCTGAGACCGTCCAGACCGCCCGGGCGCTCCGACGACTGGGCGGGCTGGAGCCTCTCGAGCAGCCCGAGCAGCGGGACAGGACGGATGGCCACCTTGTCGCGGTCGAGACCGGCCAGGGCGCACGCCCGCTCGACGGCGACCTCACGGCCGCCAAGGTGGTCGACGAGGCGTCGCTCCTTCGCGTCCGCCCCCGTCCACACGCGCCCGCGCGCAAGCGGCTCGAGCTCGCCGACGGTCATTCCGCGGTCAGCCGCCGCCTTCGTCGTGAAGTCCTCGTACACCTGGTCGAGCCACGCGTCCAGGATCCGCCACTGCTCCTCGGTGAAGCCTCGGTTGCCCGCGAACATGTCGGCGAGCCGGCCCGACTGCACGTCCTCCCTGACCAGCCCCAGCTTGTCGTACAGGCCCTGGTTGACGACCTTGCCGGCGAACACGCCGATCGAGCCGGTCAGCGTCGAGGGGTTCGCGATGATCTCCGTGGCTCCCATCGCCACGAAGTAGCCGCCGGATGCGGCGAGGTCGCCCATCGTCGCCACCACGGGCTTGCCGGCCTTCTTGAGCTCCAGCACGCCGGCCCGGATCGTGTCCGAGGCGATGTACGAGCCGCCCGGCGAGTCGACGGCGAGGATGACAGCCTTCACGTTGTCGTCCATCCGCGCATGGCGCAGGTGCTCCTGGACCACCTCGGAGCCGGCCTGCGGACCGCCCAGCGGAGACCGTACGGGCCGGCCGCTGACGATACCGCCCCGCACCGAGACCACCGCGACGGTGGGCTTCACGGCGAGGCGAGACACGGCCCTCGCCGTGAGCGACGAGATGTAGCGGGAGGCGTACTGCAGCGTCCCGTCCTTGCCCCACGTGCCGCGCACGTCGGCGTACACGTCGTCGCGGTAACCGAGATGGTCGACGAGTCCCAGGGCGCGTGCGTCCTCCGCGGGCACTGGTCCCCTGTCGACGACCTCCCGCACCGCGTCGGCCGTGAGGCCGCGGCGCTCGCTGACCAGCGCGACGGTCTCCTCCAGCAGTGACGCCGCCAGCCGGCCGCTCATCTCGCGGTTGGCGTCGCTGATCGTCGAGGCCGAGTACGTCTCTGCAGCGGTCTTGAACTCCTTGCGCTGCGAGAACTCGGGGTCGAGGCCCAGCTTCTCCATGCCCCCGCGGAGCAGCAGCATGTCGACGTGGACGCCGCCGAGGACGACCGACCCGGACGGCTGCAGCCAGATCGTCGAGGCCGAGGTGGCGAGCCGGTAGGCGAACATGCCCGAGGTCAGCTCGCCGAAGCTCTCGGCGTAGGCGACGGTCGGCTTGTGGATGCCGAACGCCCGGATCGCCGCGCCGACCTCGTCGACGAGCGCAGCCGAGAGCGGACACGTCCCGACATGGACGACCAGCCCTGCGACGCGCTGGTCGGTCGCCGCCTCCCGCAGTGCCTGAGTCAGGCCCGTGATGGTCGGCGCGTTGATGGCCCGCAGCGCCTCCAGCGGGTTCTCGGGGGCGGCGCGCAGCACACCCCGGTCGAGGTCGATCTCGAGGATCACGCGCCCGGGACCGGATGTGGCGAGCAGGGACGAGAGCAGCTTGCTGAATCCGCGCATGGACCCAGGGTACGGACCTCGGCTCACCGCGAGGCGGGATCGGCGCAGGCCGTCGTGGATGCGCGATCGGCGCAGGCCGTCGTGGATGCGCGATCGGCGCAGGCCGTCGTGGATGCGCGATCGGCGCAGGCTGTGGCGGATGCGGGATCGGCGCAGGCCGTGGCGGACGCGCGTCAGGCCGGCGGATCGGCCGGACAGGCCCGGTCAGTGGTCACCGTGAGGCGTCCCTCGGGGTCGAGCTTCGTGAGGACGGCGAGGGTCATGCGGGACAGGTCGTCCACCTCGCTGCCGTCGAGCGCATCCAGCACGAGCGCGCGGACGGCCTCGGCGTAGAGCCCACGTCCGACCTCGTACGCCTTCTCCCCCGCGGGGGTGAGCACAGCGTTGGTCGCCCGGGAGTCGGCCGGACAGGGCATCCGCTCGACGAGGCCCTTGCGCTCCAGCGAGGACACGACCCGTGACAGACGTGGCAGGCTCGCGTTCGTCCGGGCTGCGAGCGCCGACAGGCGGAGACGCTTGTGCTCCGCCTCGGAGAGCGCCTCGAGCAGCGCGTACTCGAAGGCTGTGACCCCTGCGGTGGTGAGCTGCCTGTCCAGCGCCGTGGGCAGCAGCTCGAGCAGGGCCTGGAGTCGTGCGACTGCCACCCGTTCGGGTCTGCTGAGCGTCGTCATGTGCCCATCCTACCTGATAGTTGAAGATGCAATCATCCTCTGGTACGGTCTTGCTTGTAGGTACAAGTATCCCGGTGATCCGGGACGACGAGGGAGACTCTCATGGCACGCTTCACGATCTTCGGCAACGGCAACATGGGCAGCGCGATCGGCTCTGTCCTCAGTGACGGCGGCAGCACCGTCACCCACATCACCCAGACCTCTGGCGGCACGGTCGACGGCGACGTCGTCATCCTCGCCGTCCCGTACCACGCGCTGAACGACATCGTCGCGAAGTACGGCGACCAGCTGCGGGGCAAGGTCGTCGTCGACATCACCAACCCCCTGAACTTCGAGACCTTCGACTCCCTGGTCGTGCCGGCCGGAAGCTCGGCCGCCGCCGAGCTCGCTGCGAAGCTGCCCGACAGCAAGGTTCTCAAGGCCTTCAACACGAACTTCGCCGCGACCCTCTCGTCGAAGAAGGTCGGAGCGGACAAGACCACCGTGCTCGTGGCGGGTGACGACGCGTCGGCGAAGCAGGTCCTCGTGTCGGCTCTCGAGGCCGGCGGCGTGTCGGCGATCGACGCGGGCTCGCTGGCGCGCGCCCACGAGCTGGAGGCCCTCGGCTTCCTGCAGCTCACGCTCGCCGTCGGGGCGAAGCTCCCCTGGACCGGCGGCTTCGCTGTCGCCCGCTGACAAGCGAAGACACGCGCATGAGCGAGCTGACCGCCCGTACCTCGGCCGACCCCCTGAGCGGCCCGGTGGTGGCGCTTCTCATCCACGGGTACGGCTCCTCCGAGCTCGACCTGGCGGGCCTGGCACCCATGTGGTGCCGGGCTTGCCGTGGGCCTCGCTGCGTGCGCCGCGGGTGCCGGGCAGGGGCAGCTTCGCCTGGTTCCCCGCGGGTGGGCGTCGTCGGCGTCGTCGGTTCACCATGTTAAGTGGGTGAAGCGGAACTTCTCATGGCGGATTTGCCATGAGAAGTGACAACTCACCCACTTAACATGGTGAACCGCATCCCCCAGCGTGAGCGCAAACGTACGCGTCCCCTGAGACCCCTTCACAGCCTCGGGCGACGCGGTGCGTGCGGTCAGACGAGCTCCTTGGCCGCCTTCACAACGGCGTCGGCGGTGAGGCCGAACTGCTCGAACAGGACCCCCGCAGCCGCCGAGGCGCCGAAGTGGTCGATGCCGATGGCCGTCACCTGACCGTCGAGCACGTCACGCCAGCCGATGGGCTGCGCCGCCTCGATGACCACCTTGGGCACATCCGCCGGGAGGATCGAGGCCTTGTACGCGTCCGGCTGCGCCGTGTACCACTCGACGCACGGCATGGACACGAGCCGCGTCGGGATCCCGGCAGCCTCGAGGGTGTCACGGGCGTCGGCGGCGACCTCGACCTCGGAACCCGTCGCCACGAGGATCACGTGGGGATCCGCCGAGGCCTCTGCCAGCGTGTAGCCGCCCTTCGCGACACCCTCGGTGCTCGCGTAGCCGCTGCCCTCGGAACGGTCGAACACGCGCAGGTTCTGTCGCGAGAGGATG
This sequence comes from Actinomycetes bacterium, assembly GCA_021803025.1. Taxonomy (GTDB): domain Bacteria; phylum Actinomycetota; class Actinomycetes; order Propionibacteriales; family Propionibacteriaceae; genus Fen-668. Next base: position 38,731 of record JAJZQV010000002.1, read on the forward strand.
AGGCCGGCGGGCCGGTCGTGGTTCTTCAGCACCTGGATCCATGCTGCTGCGGTCTCGTTGGCGTCGGCCGGGCGCACCACGTCAAGGCCGGGGATGAGACGCAGGCTGGGGATGTGCTCGATCGGCTGGTGGGTGGGGCCGTCCTCGCCGACGCCGATGGAGTCGTGCGTCCAGACGAAGACGGTCGGCGCCTGGCTGAGCGCCGCGAGCCGGACCGACGAGCGCATGTAGTCGGAGAACACGAGGAACGTGCCGCCGTACGCGCGGGTCAGGCTCTCGAGGTTGATCGCGTTGAGGATGTTGCCCATCGCGTGCTCGCGGATGCCGAAGTGCATCGTGCGGCCGTCGACCGCACCGGTGAACTCCTTGGACGAGCGGTCAGCGGGGATGAAGGAGGCGACGTCCTTCATCGTCGTGTTGTTCGAGCTGGCGAGGTCGGCCGAGCCGCCCCACAGCTCGGGCAGCACGCGGCCGAGGGCACTCAGCACGTTGCCGGACGCCGCACGCGTCGCGATCGGCTTGTCCGCAGGGAACGTGGGCAGCGCAGCGGCGATGCCCTGGGGCAGCTCGCGGGCGATGACGCGGTCGAGCAGCGCGGCCTTGTCCGCGTTGGCGCTGCGCCAGGCCGCGAACCTCTCCTCCCACGGTCCACGGGCGGCCTTGGCACGCTCGGCCGCGTTGGAGCGGGTGTAGTCGAGGACCTCGGGGTCCACGTCGAACGACTTCTCCGGGTCAAATCCCAGCTCGCGCTTCAGGCCCGCGACCTCGTCGCCGCCGAGCTTCGACCCGTGCACCGAGTGGCTGCCCGCCTTGGTCGGCAGGGGCCAGCCGATGACGGTCGTCACCTTGATGAAGGAGGGACGGTCGGTGACGGCCTTTGCGGCCTCGATGGCCTCGTACAGCTCGTCGACCTTCTCGGAGTACGTGGTCATGCCGTTGGTGAAGTCCACGTGCTGCACGTGCCATCCGTACGCGGCGTAGCGGGCCTCGACGTCCTCCGAGAACGCGATCTTCGTGTCGCCCTCGATGGAGATCCGGTTGTCGTCGTAGAAGAGGATGAGGTTGCCGAGCTCGAGCGTCGCCGCGAGGGACGAGGCCTCGCCCGAGACGCCCTCCTGCATGCAGCCATCTCCCGCGATGACGTAGACGAAATGGTCGAAGACGGACTCCCCCGGTACGGCGGTCGGGTCGTACAGCTGGCGCTCGCGGCGCGACGCCATGGCGAAGCCGACACCGTTCGCCACCCCCGTACCCAGCGGGCCGGTCGTGCACTCGATGCCCTTCGTGTGGTGGACCTCGGGGTGGCCCGGCGTCTTCGAGCCCCACGTCCGCAGGCTCGCGATGTCGTCGATCTCAAGGCCGAAGCCGCCGAGGAAGAGCTGTGCGTACTGGGTCAGCGAGGCGTGGCCTGCGGACATGACGAACCGGTCGCGACCCAGCCAGTTCTCGTCGGACGGGTCGACGTTCATGACCTTCTGGTACAGGAGGTGCGCGAGCGGGGCCAGCGAGATCGCCGTGCCAGGATGCCCGTTGCCCACCTTCTCCACCGCATCCGCCGCGAGCACCCGTGCGGTGTCGACCGCCCGCTTGTCGAGGTCCGTCCAGGTCAGGAGGCTCATGTGGGATCGCCTTTCGCAGAGGTCCGGGTTTCACCGCCCGGCGTCGTCCGGATCAGCCTAGGTGCTGAGCGCGGACGCCACGACGTCGGGCCGCTGGTTGCACGCAGCAGGATGCCAGCTCGGCAGACCCCGGCCGCATCGTCGATTGAATCGTCTCACCCCATGGTGTCGACGAGTGGCTGGGCCGCCTGCTCCTCCCCCGGTCTCACCTCGACGCGGGAGAGGAAGAACTGGTTGAGGTGCCCGATCGACAGCGCGTACAGGACCGTCCCGACGCCCACCACGCCTCCCATGAGCCACCCGATGCCCAGGACCGTGAGCTCGATGACGGTACGGACGAGTCGGATGCTGAGGTGGTACCGGCGGGTCAACGCCACCCATAGCCCGTCGCGCGGACCGGGCCCGAGGTGGGCGCCTACGTACAGCGCCCCGGCGAGGCCGTTGAGTACGATGCCGCCCACGAGGAGGACGATCCGGCCGGCCAGGAAGCCGGGCGGGGCCATCACGGACAGGCCGAGGTCCGCGGCGACGCCGATGACGAGGATGTTGAGGACCGTCCCGATCCCCGGTCTCTGGCGAAGCGGGATCCAGGCGAGCAGCACGACGGCGCCCACGGCGATGGTGACCTGGCCGAACGTCAGCGGCAGTGACGCGCGAGGCCGTAGTGGAAGACGTCCCACGGGTCGAGCCCGAGCCGGCTGCGGACCATCATGGCCATCGACCAGCCGTACAGGGCAAGGCCCAGCAGGAGCTGGGCGAGCCGTCTGGGCAGCCGGTCAGCGAGGCGCATGCGCTGATTGTGGCCGCCCGGGACCCGCCCTGCCCCGGGTGCCCACGGGCGCGTCAGGCCATCGTGGGCTCGGAGCCGCAGTGTGTGCCCTCGATGGTGACCGACGCCCCACCAGCAAGGCGTCGGGTGCGGTTCACCATGTGCTCACGCGTGCGGTTCACCATGTTAAGTGGGTCTGTTGGATGTTCTCATGGCGAATTCGCCATGAGAACATCCAAGACGCCCACTTAACATGGTGAACCGACGGGCGACGTGGGAAAGGCCGACAACAGGCAGGCGACGGATCCTTGCGGATGCTCCGACACCAGGAAGGGCATACCCCGACAGCCCGCCATGACGACGTAGGGTCCCCCTCATGAGGGGGACGCGGTACTGGGAGTCCGCCGCCATCCCGGAGCTGTACGAGTGGTTCGCGACCGAGGCGGAGGCCAGCTCACCGGCGTGGGCTCGGGTGAGCAGGCAGGTCGCGGCGTCACCCTCGGTCGCCGCGCTCCTCGACAGCCTGCCGCCCACCACGCGGCAGCCGAACCTGTTCCTCGCGGCCGTCAAGCGTCTCGGGGGCCCGCTGGACGCCGACCCCGCGCTGCCGGAGTGGGTCCAGCGCCACTGGCCGGCGATCGAGCACCTCGTCACGACCCGGTTCACGCAGACCAACGAGGTGGGTCGCTGCGCCGTGCTGGCGCCGGTCCTCGCGTCGCTCCCCCAGCCGGTGGCGCTCGTCGAGGTCGGCATGTCCGCAGGGCTCGGCCTGTTCCCCGACCTGTACGGCTACCGCTGGCTGCTCGACGACGGGACCGTCGTCACAGGAGGCGTGGTGAGCGACGTGACGATCGAGTGCCAGGTCACCGGCGAAGGGCTCCCCCTGGCCGTACCCCAGGTGGCCTGGCGGGCCGGCATCGACCGCAACCCGCTCGACCCGTCCGACCACGAGGACGCGGCCTGGCTCCGCGCGCTCGTATGGCCTGGTGAGTCGGCCCGCGAGGAACGCCTCGCGGCGGCGCTGCGCACCGTGGCCGACCAGGACGCCCTGCGCGTGGCGGGCGACATCACGGACGCGCTACCGGCCGTCGTCGCCGCCGCCCCGCGTCGGGCAACGGTGGTCGTCGTCCACTCGGCGACCCTCGCGTACCTGCCTCGTGAACGGCGGGAACGGCACCTCGACCTCCTCGAGCGGCTGGGCGTGCACTGGGTCTCGAACGAGGGCGTGAAGGTGGTCCCCGTTGTCCGCGACGCGCTGCCCGCAGGGTTCACCGATGACCCGCGGCCGTCCTTCGTGCTGGCGCTCGACGGGCGGCCGCTGGCACGCGTGGGCAGCCACGGCCAGTGGCTGGAGTGGCTGTAGCCGCAGCCCTCAGAGGCGACGGGCAGCGAGCACGCCGCTGATACTTCGGATCTTCGCCAGGAGGTCGTCGGACGGCTCGCCGTCTACGTCGATGATCGTGTAGGCGAGGTCGCCGCGGGACTTGTTGAGCAGGTCGGCGATGTTGAGGCCCGCGTCCGCGAGCAAGGTGGAGATCTGGCCGACCATGTTGGGCACGTTCGAGTTGGCGATCGCGAGCCGCGTCGTCCCCGGTCCCCGGCGGAGCGTCGCCTCTGGGAAGTTGACCGAGTTGCGGATCTCGCCCTCCTCCAGGTATCGGGTCAGCTGCTCCGCCGCCATCACGGCGCAGTTGTCCTCCGCCTCACCCGTCGACGCACCGAGGTGCGGCAGGGCGACGACCTTGTCTCTGCCCTGCAGCGCGGCTGAGGGGAAGTCGCAGACGTACGAGGCCAAGGTGCCGTCCTCCGTGGCGGCGAGCACGGCGGCCTCGTCCACGATGCCGGCGCGCGAGAAGTTGAGAAGGACCGAGCCCGGCCTCATGAGGGACAGCCGCTCCGCGTTGACCAAACCCCTCGTCGCGTCGACCAGCGGTACGTGGACGGTGACGATGTCCGCACCCGCGAACACGTCCTCGAGACTCGCCGCACGCTGCACGTCGCTCGCGAGCTGCCACGCGTGCCGCACGGTGATCTGCGGGTCGAACCCCAGCACCCTCATGCCGAGCGCCCTCGCCGCGTTGGCGACCTGCACCCCGATCGCACCCAGCCCGACGACACCGAGGGTGCGGCCCGGGAGCTCGAAGCCGACGAACGCTTTCTTGCCCTTCTCCGTGGCCTCGTTGATCTCGGCGTCCGTGCCCGTGAGGCCTGCCGCGAACGCAGCCGCCGGGACGAGGTTGCGCGCGGCGAGGAGGATCCCCGCAATGACCAGCTCCTTCACCGCGTTCGCGTTGGCACCCGGCGTGTTGAACACCACGACCCCGCGCCCGCTCAGCTCCGCGACGGGGATGTTGTTCGTGCCCGCTCCAGCCCTCGCCACCGCGAGCACCGAGTCGGGCAGCGTGACGCTATGCAGGTCGGCGGAGCGCACCAGGACACCGTCGGGGCTCTCGACGTCCGGGCCCACCTCGTACGAACCGGGCAGGCGGTCGAGCCCGACAGCGCTGATGGCGTTGTACGTGCGGATCCTCACGCGCTCAGCCGTTCGTGGCCGCGAAGTCGGCCATGAACGCGATGAGGGCGTCCACGCCCTCGCGCGGCATCGCGTTGTAGATGCTGGCCCGCATGCCGCCGACGGAGCGATGGCCCGCGAGGTTCGTGAGACCGGCCGCCGTGGCGTCCGCCACAAACTTCTTGTCGAGGTCCGGGTTCGCCAGGAGGAACGTCACGTTCATGATCGACCGGCTGTCCGTCGCCACGGGGTTCGTGTAGAAGGGGTGGACGTCGATGAAGTCGTACAGGGCCGCAGCCTTGGCCCGGTTGATCTCGGCCATGCCCTCGACACCGCCCTTTCCCTCGATCCACGCGAGGATCTTGCCGAGCAGGTAGATGCCGAACGTGGGCGGCGTGTTGAGCATCGAGTCGTTGGCGGCCATGCCTGCGTACTCGAGGATGGTCGGCGTCTCGATCCGCGCGTGGCCCATGAGGTCGCGGCGGACGACCACGACGCACATGCCGGCCGGGCCGAGGTTCTTCTGGGTCCCGGCGTAGATGACGCCGAACTTCGACACGTCCGTCGGCTGGGACAGGATCATCGAGCTCATGTCCGCGACGAGGGGCACGTCACCCGTCTCCGGCACGTAGCCGAACGCCACGCCGCCGATGGTCTCGTTGGGCGTGTAGTGGACATACCTGGCGCCCGGGTGCAGCTCGTACGACCCGGCGGCCGGTGTCGTCGTGTAGTTCGACGCCTTCTCGTCCGCGACCACCTGGACGTCGAGCCCGTACTTCTTGGCCTCGGCGATGGCCTTCGCCGACCACTGGCCGGTGTTGAGGACATCGATGGAGTCGCCCGGCGCGGTGAGATTCATCGGCACTGCCGCGAACTGTCCGGTCGCGCCTCCCTGAAGGAACAGGACGGCGTAGTCGTCCGGAACGCCCATGACCGACCTGAACCGCGCCTCGGTCTCGGCGGCGCAGGCGACGAACGCCTTGCCCCGGTGGGAGACCTCCATGACGCTCATGCCGGAGCCCTGCCAGTCGGTGAGCTCGGCGGCCGCCTCCTCGAGGACCTCGAGGGGCATGACAGCAGGACCTGCGGAGAAGTTGTAGACGCGCACGCCGACATCCTCTCACTGCGGGTAGGCCCCTTCGCCACTCGATACCGCGCCCGTACAGTAGCCGGACACGGAAGGACACCGATGAACCAGCGCACCATCGTCATCACCGGAGCCAGCGACGGGATCGGGCGTGCGGCCGCGGAAGCGCTGGCCACGCGCGCCGACACCACGCTCGTGCTCGTGGGCCGCAACGCGACCAAGATCGCCGAGGTGGGCGAGCGTCTGGGCTGCGAGCACCACGTGTGCGACTTCGCACGGCTCGGCGACGTGCGGTCGCTGGCGGCCAGCCTTCGGCAGAGCCACCCCGTCATCGACGTCCTCGCGAACAACGCCGGCGGGGTCTTCGCACCCCGGACGGTCACACCCGACGGGTACGAGACGACGCTGCAGGTGAACCACCTCGCCCCTCTTCTCCTCACCGAGGAGCTGCTGCCCGCCCTGCGCGCCGGTGAGGGCACGGTCATCTTCACCGCGAGCAGGGCCGCTTTCCGGGGCTCCATCGACCTTCGTGACCTCGGCAAGGAGAGGGGCTGGACGTCGTTCGGTGCGTACGGGGCCGCGAAGCTCGCGAACATCGTGACCGCGAGCGCGCTGCAGCGCCGGTACGGGGCGGAGGGGATCAACACCGCCTCGCTTCACCCCGGCGTGGTGGCGACATCCTTCGGGTCGGGCACCGGAGCGCTCGTACGGTTCTTCTACGCCTCTGGGCTCGGCAAGCGCTTCCTGCGCACGCCTGAGCAGGGGGCCGACACGCTGGTGTGGCTCGCGACGACGAAGCCCGGCGTGGACTGGCGTCCTGGGGGCTACTACGCGGACCGCCGGCTCGCTCAGCCGCCGAAGCAGGCCCTCGACGACGCCTTCGGCGACCGCCTCCTGGAGGCGAGCGAGCTCCTCATCCGATGACGGTCGACGTCGGCGCGCTGACCGAGGAGGTCCTCGGTCTCGTCGCCTCTCGCAGGCGTGTCCTCGTGGGGATCTGCGGAGCGCCCGGAGCGGGCAAGTCAACACTGTCGACACTCCTCGTCGACGCCGTCAACGCGACGAGACCGGGTACGGCCGTGGTCGTCGGCATGGACGGCTTCCACCTGGCGAAGTCGGTGATCGCCGGCGATGAGCGCCGCTACCGGCGCGGCGCGCCCGACACCTTCGACGCCGGGGGGTACGCGGCGCTGCTCGCGCGGTTGCGTACCTGCGACGATCCCGTCGTGTACGCGCCCGAGTACCGCCGCGAGATCGAGGACCCGGTCAATGCAGCGGTACCGGTGCCCCGGGAAGTGCGGCTGGTGGTCACGGAGGGCAACTACCTCCTCCACCCGGACTGGCGGGCGGCGAGGTCCCAGCTCGACGAGGTCTGGTACCTCGAGGCGCCCGACGAGGCCGTACGGGTCGAGCGGCTCATCGCGCGCCACGTGCGCTATGGCAAGGCGCCCGAGCGGGCCCGTACCCACGTCCTCACCTCGGACGAGGCCAACGCAGCGCTCGTCGCCGGCCATCGCGGGCAGGCGGACCGGGTGCTCCGCTGGCCGTCCTGGGTGTGATGGCGCACGGGGCGCCGATCGCTCGATGACCCGTAGCCTGCTTCCCGCGCTAGCGTCAGCGGCGTGACCTGCTCGCCTCCTTCGAGGACGGTCGCGTTGAGGCTGGACAGAACCGTGCTGGGCGTCGTGGGACTGCGGCGTGCGCGATCTCGGGCTGGAGGGCCACGGTGGCGACGCCCGCGCCTCAAAAGACCAGCCCACGACGAGTCATTTGGGACATGTGCAGAACTTCATTCGTTCTGGGCCCAGGATGCCGGCACCCCCGCCCTTGGAAGCCCGGCGCCGGCCGACAGGCTTCTCGTTCCTATCGCGCAGCCCGGCGGCGACGGAACGGCCCGGGACGAGCTACACGGGTGCAACCCCTGCCCCTGAAGGAGATCCGAGCGCTGCTGCGTGTACTGCACTCTGCGGACCCCCACAGGCCCCTGCGGACCCGGGTCTACGCGGTCTTCGACCTCTCCACAGGCAGGTCGCGCATCCGGCTCACGACACCAGCAGGTACAGCGTGGGCATCATGACGATCGCGATGAGTATCGTCACGGAGTTCATGAACGTCGCCGTGCCCACGTGGCCGTCGATCTCCGACGTGAATCCCGGGACCATGGCGGCGATCGGTGCGAACAGGACGAGGATGACGACGACCTTCACCTCGTGGGGGAACGGCAGGAGGAACCAGACGAGAGTCGCGATGAGAGTGGAGAACACGTAGCGCGTGATGAGGCCGCGCACCGCTGTCGAGAGCCGGTGCCGGGGCAGGCCGACCTCGAGGCCCACGCCGATCATGAACATGGCGAGGAACGGGTTGGCGGCTCCGACGAGGCTCGTGAAGCCGATGACCACGCTGGGGAGCTGGATGTGGAGCAGGCGCATGAGGACGAGCGCAAGGTACGTGTCGAACACCGGTGACGTGAACAGGAGCTTCGCCACCGACAGGGGGGTCTGCTTGACGTGCGGCCGCGCGACGGCATGTGCCACGCTCCGGCCGATGCCGGCAGTCGCCAGCGAGTTGCCGACGTCGAACAGCGACGCGTACACGATGGCGGCGGGCCCGATGAACGCCGACACGTACGGCAAGGCGAACGCACCGATGTTGTACGAGCCGCCGTGGAGGATGCCGAACGCGCGCTGTACGGGAGTGCCCTTGCGGTGCTGGAGGTAGCCGACCACCTGCTGCAGGAGGTTCGCGACGAAGGCCAGCAGCGTGAGCCCGAGTAGGGAGGGCACGATCTCGAACTGGTTGAAGGACGTGGCGAGCGCGCAGGGCAGCGTCACCCGCAGCACGATCTTCGACAGGGTCGAGAAGTCCTCGGCCTTCACCCAGCGCAGACGCTTCATGCCGAAGCCGATGCTCACGATGAGCACGAGGGACAGCGCCTTCGCGAGGATGGTCCACACGGGAAGAGGGCCTCGCTCTCACTCTGTGCTGGCGTCGCCGGGACCGGCCCGCACATCCTGGCACGACGAGACGACCCGTCACGACGCTGGTCATTCGTTTGGCGCCGCTAGGGTCGTCCGGTGATGTCGGGTGCGGTCGTGGTGGTGGCGGCGGTGGTCGTGCTCGACGCGCGCCGCCGGGTGCTGACGGTGCGGAAGAGCGGGACACGGCGGTTCATGCTGCCCGGAGGCAAGCCTGAGGCGGACGAGGACCTGCGTGCGACCGCGGTCAGGGAGCTCGCCGAAGAGGTGGGACTCGAGCTCGCCGGCGACGACCTGCAGAGCTGGGGCGTGCACACCGACGTGGCCGCGAACGAGCCCGACACGACCGTACGGGCCGGTGTCTACGCCTGGACCGGGCGGGTCACGGACACGCTCCTGCCCGCCGCCGAGATCGCCGAGCTGCGGTGGCTGGACCTCGACAACCCCACCGGCGAGCTCGCACCGCTGCTCGTCACGCTCCTTCCCCGCATCATCGACTTCGAGGAGAGCGCGTGAGGCGTCGCTGGACCGCAGAGGACATGCCCAGCCAGGCCGGTCGTACGTGGCTCGTCACCGGGGCGACGAGCGGTATCGGGCTCGAGACGGCGAGGGCCGCGTCACGGGCCGGAGCGGTCCTCGTCCTGGCCGTACGGAACGTCGCGAAGGGTGAGGCGCTCGCCGCGTCCCTGTACGGGCCGGCCATGGTGGTCGAGCTGGACCTCGGCTCACTCGCGTCGGTACGTCGAGCCGCCGAGGCCACCCCGCCGGTGGACGTGCTCGTGAACAACGCGGGCCGGATCACGATGCGCCGCGAGGAGACGGAGGACGGCTTCGAGTGCCTGCTGGGTACGAACGCGCTCGGTCCGTTCGCGTACACCAACCTCGTGGCGGACAAGGTCGCGGACCGCGTCGTCATCGTCGGCTCCGGCGCGCACCGCGGCGGGGTGCTTGACCTGGACGACCCGCACTTCACCTGCCGCCGGTGGACGACTGGCGCCGCCTACGCGCAGTCCAAGCTCGCGGACATGGTGTGGGGGCTCGCACTCTCCCGGCGGCTCACGGTCGACGTGCAGCTGTGCCATCCCGGCTGGACGGCGACGGGCATCAGCAACGCGACGGGGAACGAGCGGCTGGACCGCATCGTCACGAGAGCGAACAGTCTCGTCGGCCAGTCGCCGGCCCAGGGCGCGCTGCCTACGCTGTTCGCGGCGACCCAGGACCTGCCGCGCTGCTCGTACGTGGGTCCGGATGGCCGGCGGGAGCTTCGGGGCTTCCCGACTCTTGTGGGCCGCTCTCCTGCGGCCTCGGACCCGGCTGTCGCGTCGCAATGGTGGCGGTTCGCGGCCCAGGCGACAGCAACGGATCTGGTGTAGCCGTCGAGCGCTCATCGGGCGCCGCCGCGTCGAGCTCATCGCGCCCGGCAGGACCGACGGGGCCTCCCGTCTGGGGCATCTTGGGCATCCGGATCACGGGTCCCAGGCTACCCGGGCGGACGTCGACTCTCAGGCTCTCAGGCGCAGAGGCGTCGTCACGCGCTGAGGGTCAGGAGCGACCGAACAGCCGCGACGTCCAGGACGGGCGCGCGTGACGCGCAGTCGCGACCACTCGCTTGCGCGGCGCCGGAGGACCCTTCGGGTCGATCGCCCACGCGATCCGCTCGACCTCCTTCGTGAGGAGGTCGATCTGGTCGGCGGTGTACGGCGTGCGGAACTCCTCGGGCAGGGCCTTCAGGTCCTCGAGCCACTTCATCTTCTCGCCGCCGACGATCTGGGTCGTCCACTGGTGACCGTCCCACCAGCGCTCGACGCCGTACGGGTCGCCCTCGCGGACGTGCCAGCAGGCGATGCCCAGAGGCGGTTCGACGACGGTCTCGATGGAGACCCACGTCGATGTGGCGCCGCACTTCGGGCAGGGCCGCGGGTACAGGATCGCGGAGCCGCAGGCGCGGCAGACCACCGGAACGGGCGTGCTGTAGTTGGCGCTACCAGGAAGCGGCCGGCCGTATGACTGACCGGTATACGCAGCTGACTCATTCATGTGCACGCCCCCCGAGACAATGCCTCACAGTCCCCCAACTGCGATAGAGAAATCCTATGGGTCCGGGGCCCCCCTGGCAATCGGACACGCCCCTTCGTCGGCGGGCGGGTCAGCGGGGAGCGGCGTACTGCAGGTAGCGCAGCCTGACCTGCTCGCGTCGCGACAGCAGGACTCCGTCGAGGACCAGCCCGATGGAGAGCGCGAGCGTCCCCAGCAGGGCGAGGGAGGACGCGAGGATCGCCGTGGGGAACCTCGGAACCAGCCCCGTCTGTACGAACTCCCAGACGACCGGAACACCGAGAACGACCGCGATGACGTACAGGATGGCGGCGAGCACCCCGTAGAACAGCAGAGGGCGCTCGTGACGCAGCAGCGACCCGATGAGGCCGAGGATCCTGAACCCGTCGTGGTACGTGCGGAGCTTGCTCTCGCTGCCGACGGGCCGGTCCTTGAACCCGACCTCGACCTCGACCTGCGGCACCCGGAGGTTCATCGAGTGCACGGTGAGCTCGGTCTCGATCTCGAACTCCTTCGACAGGGCCGGGAACGACTTGACGAACCGCCGGGAGAAGATCCGGTAGCCGCTCAGCATGTCCGACACGCGCCGTCCGAAGAGCCACCCGACCAGCCGGTTGAAGGCCTTGTTGCCGGACTCGTGGCCCGGCCGGTACGCGGACGACTCACTCGAGACCTGGCGGCGCACGCCGAGGACTTGGTCGTACGGACCGCTGATCAGCGTGTCGATCTGAGACGGGCCGCGGATCAGTCCTGCCGGCGCGGTGGCCAGTGTCCGAAGGGCAGCCCGTCGGAAACCTCGTCGCTGTCGTCGCGATGAGCGTTGAGGCGCGCGGTCGCCCAGCGCCAGTACCGCCGGAGCTCCTCGCAGACCTCCTGCTCGAGTCCGACGTCGTGCGCCGCGGCGAGGAAGCACTCCTGGGGACCGGATGCCCATCTCGCGATGCTCGCCGTCGCCGGAGTGCATCCCCACGACAGTGGATTCGTCCCCGATCACGTCCGTGTACTCGCTGGGCCCGCCCCAAGCGTGGGCCCAGTAGGTCGCGATGCGACGGACGTGATCGGGGTCGAACCCGTGGGAGAGCGCGTGACTGACGACCGTGACCGACGACCGCCCTGTCGTGCCAGGCCCTGGGCGAGTGCCGTGACGCGTCGTGGTCCGATGCGCTCCCAGAGTGAGGGCATACCCATCGATGGATGGATGCCCCCTGCTCGTGTCAGGCAGCAACCAGGTCCCGGAGCTGGGACTGGTGGGCGATGACGGCGCCGATCATGGCGACCTCTTCACCGAGCTCGCGGAACCGCACCCAGTCGCAGCGCTTCGCCGCGCTGGAGCGGGCACGGCACAGGTCGCGCATCAGCGCTGCGTACCGCGGTGCGAAGGTCGTCAGGCTCGCGCCCACCAGGTTCCCCGTGGGAAGCCTGTGAACCGTGGCCGTACCGGAAGTCGAATCAGCAAACGTCAGGTCACCCACATCCTGCGCAGAAAGTACTGCAGTCATTCTTGTGCCCCCCAAGAGCGATATCACACCCCCATGTGATGAGAGAGATCTTAGGGTCAGGTCAAGAGCAGCGCAATGGGACATGCTGAGCCGTTAACAGACCGGTGGCCTGCGGCTGGACCCTGGACTCCTTCGGACCCCCAGTGGGCGTCACGCCGCGCCGCCACGGATGCCCGTGATATCGGCCACCACAGCGGAAAGTGCCCTGACAAGGGCATCGGCATCGACCAGGACGTGCGTGTGCGGGGTTCCCGAACCGAGGGCCACTGAGCGGCCGAGCATCGAGGAGTCCGCGACGACCGGCCAGACGTGGCTGGAGCCCAGGGGCGTGATCGTGCCGCGTGCGTACCCCGTGACGGCCTGCGCAGTGGCCGGATCCGGCAGCGAGAGTCGCTTGGTGCCGAGCTGGGCGCGCAGCTTCGGCCACGAGATGGCACGGTCCCCCGGCACGAGGACGAACACGTACGACTCGTCACTGATCCTCACCACGAGCGTCTTGACGATGTCCGCGGGGCTGATCCCTCGCTGGGCAGCGGCCTCCTCGAGCGACGTGACGGGCTCGTACTCGACGACGCGGTACGCGACACCGAGAGAGGTCAAGACCGACGCGGCTGGTGGCTCAGCTGTCATCCTCAGAACGCTAGCCAACTGCCCTGCCCTGCCCGCGGATGTGCGGTGGCCGCACTCGACAGGCGCGTCGCTATACGTTGAAGCGGAACTGCGAATGTCAGGTGGGCCCAGTTCACGGGCGTTCGTCCACGCTGGCCAGAGGCGTCTTGGCATCTCGACCGTTGATGGTGATTGCTGCGTGCTGAAAGCCCTCGTGTGCCCCATCCGTGCCCCAAGCCAGCCGCACAACTGCCCCGTCCCCCTGACATGCAGCCGACAGTTGGTCATGGGCTGGTGAGTCCAGGGTCGAGCTTGCTCGATCGCGAAGCGACGCGGACCTGAGGTAGTCGACGAACTTGGGTCGCGGCCGGTCGGCGTGGATGATCCGAGTCGGTTCGTCAGCCGGAACAGCGACGAGCTCGGGCTCCGGCCGTGTCGATCGGCTCCGATCACCAGCAGCAGTTCTTCCCCCTGGTACTCGTACTCGACGTACCGAATGGCGTGCTCCCATGCGTGCGCGATGTCCTCGTCGTCGACGCCGTGCCGCTGCGCCGACCCCGAGATGTCCACGCTGTCAGGGCTACTATTACGGCGAGGACGGTCAAGGGCGCATGACGCGCTCCACCTCGAGGCCGCGTGTGGACCGTCCAGTTGCGAATTCCTCACAACGTCGATCGTGTGCCGCCGCTGTCGAGCGGCTTGCGTGTTGCTCGCCGAATCCACGGCGTCGTGGCGGCCGCGGCGATGCCCGCGATTCGGCCACGAATCACCTCCCCGCCTGGTGTCCTGCCGCTGGCTGACTCGCTGTTCGGGATCGTCACGGCACCGTCAACGAGGAAAATCGCCGGAAGTCACTGGCCTGGTGGCAGATCCCGTGAAAGTGGGTCGACCAGCGGCATGCTCCCTGGGGCGTGGTCGCCTCACGCTGATGAGCGGTCGTTCCCTGGATCGACGGTCGTGACGTCCCGCCCGGGGAGGACTCCTCTCCGGGAATGACCCTGCTGCAGGTCGACGGCATGGCCATCCTGACGTGGCTGCTGGGCCCAGTCGAGGCTCCTTCATCGGTGCATCGCTGTTGCGTCGTAGCCGACGGGCGCTCGAACGCGTTTATGGTTGAATACAGCGGCGATTCAGGAGACTTCGTTGCCGGCCGCGCAGAAACGGTTGTTATGAGGGCCGAAAACCGGCTCATATCAACCGTTATCGGGTTTGGGGCCCAGGCGACCCGTGTTCGCCTCGCCATAACAACCGTTAATGCGCTTGGCCGTGCCTCGACGACGGGTACGGCAGCGTGCCCGGCAATGTGGCCCTCATCCGGTTGCAGTGAAAGTGCGATGGCCCAGGCAATCCAACGCACGACTCTCGGCTATGTGCGAGCGTTTCTCGACCTCGAGTAGCTCGTTGCTGTGGCCGACTTCTGGACCGTCGGCGCCGTGGTCGCGGCGAGCCGCTTTTCCACAGATTCGGATCTCGGCCCAGCGGTGTTGTCGGGGTTGTGTGTCATGCCGGTTTGCAGCGGACAACTGAATACAGAGACTTCGTGGGTAGATAACCCCGGGGGTCGGCTCCCACACTGGCAAGAGGCCATAACTAGCAAACAAAGCGCTCCGTAAGCACACACAACAAGAAGCAAGACCGTCCGCGAAGTCCTTGGTTTGTCGTGCCTCGGCGCAGCGGCGGTCCCTCTCGTCGACACGTTTCTCCGAGTTGCCGGACCGCGGTCCTCCCGAACCGGGTGTGCCGCGCGGCGAGGCCGCAGCACAGGCCGCATGGCATACCCTTCCGGAGGGTGGTGGAGCACGGTGAGCACCCGGGGCAAGGCTGCAGTCACCGACACCCTCCCTGCGCAGTACCCGCACGTGTCTCCCGGCCACGCCGAGGACAGGACGCCGGACCTGTCGGAACCCCGATCGAGCCTCGGGCTGGAGCGCGCCTGCTCAGATCGGGACGACGAAGAGGTCCTCGAGCCCGGCGAAGACGTCAGCCGAGTTGCCGGCATAATGCCGAGTTCCGGATGTTCGCCGACCGGCCGAAGTACGTGCGGCTCTTTCGTCGCCGGTGCCGCGACCCACCCGATGTAGTCCACCACGCCGTCGTCGGACAGGTGTCAAAAGCCTTCGAGGGTCGGTTGCCCGAGGCTGCGCACCGGAAGCGTCGAGACCTGGCTTGGCCTCGGGTCAGGCGGCTGAGGAGGCCTGGCTCTCCACGCCGGTCTTGATGGCCGCCAGCATGCTGTGCATCTTCTTCGCCATGACCACCGCACTGACAGACTCGAGGAGATTCTGCAACCAGCCGAGGTCCTCCTCAAGGACGACGAAGGTCAACTTCGTGCCCCCGTCCGTGCCTTCGAACAGCCACGTGAGGATCGGGCCGTTGGCAACTTCCTTGGTCCGTCCCGCAAAGCGCACCTTCGCATGAGCCTTGCTGACGATCCGCTCGTCGGGAACGAACTTGGTGTACTCGCGCTCGATCTGCTCGACGATCATCCCCTTCGCGAACCTGCCCACGATGTGCGCCTTGGTGCCGACACCCTCCGGTGTCATGATGACGTCGGTTACCTCGAGCTCGGGCCATCCTTCGAAGAGATGGTGCGGGTCGCGGCAGTACTCGAAGACGTCGTGCACGGAAGCGTCGATCACGATCTCGAAACTACGAGTGAAATCTGACATCACCTGACCTCCTTCCGACCTTGCGAGGGACATCTCCCCGCGACTCAAGCCTAGTTCCCGCAGCCGCATCCAGTGCTCGGATTCGCCGTGACCTGCGCACGGAGGCAAGGGGCCACACGTAGGTGCCCTTCAGCTTTGGATTGCCTGTCTGTAATTGGCCAGCATCCGGTCGAGTTGCCGATCCTGGGTGGGGAGCAGCCAGCTGATGATCTTGTTCGCCAGAGGCCACTTGCTGGTGAACGCGAAGGCCAAGGACAGGGTCGTACCGTCGGAATCTTGGGTGGTGGTGAAGGTCCAGATGGCGCCCGTTGAGACGTGGTCGACGATGCGTTCGTTCGGGATGTATTCCTGACGGGTCCAGACGCCGTGGAACCGGCGGCCGAACGCCCGCCATGAGGTCTCCCACGTGGAGCCGACCCCTTCACGTGTGAGAGAAACGTTGGACAAGTCGACGGGCTCGGGGTCAGCGGCCACGAAGTTGGTCGGTTCCTTCACGCCACCTTCTCTACCGGCGCGTCAACGTGGATGCTCCAGCGGCGTGCTTGCAGTTCCATGGCGACCTCCCAACTCCCGCGCACCTGGTCGAGGGTGAACCTCAGCGAGACAGCTGCGGCACCCTCAGTTCAGTGTCCCTCGGTTCCTGAGACCTCGCCAATGACTCCTGCAAACGGGGACAAGACCCTGGCCCATCGAGGCGTCGGGCGGCGACTGCCAAGCAGGCGTCGCCGCATCCGCTCTTGCGATGTGAGCGACTTTGCCGAGAGTGGTGCGTTGGCCGGCCTGGGTCATGGCACGGCACTGCGGACGGGATGGGGGCCAGATTGCCGGGCACGCTGCCGTACCCGGCGTCGAGGGACGGTCAAACGCATTAACGGTTGTTATGGCGAGGCGAACACGGGTCGCCTGGGCCCTCAAACCCGATAACGGTTGATATGAGCCGGGTTTCGGCCCCCATAACAACCGTTTCTGCGCGGCCGGCAACAAAGCCCCCCTGAATCGCCGCTGTATTCAACCATAAACGCGTTCGAGCGCCCGTCGGCCACAACGCAACAGCGATGCACCAATGAAGGAGCCTCGACTGGGCCCAGCAGCCACGTCAGGATGGCCATGCCATCGACCTGCAGCAGAGTCATTCCAGAGGACTCCTCCCCGGCCGAGACGCCTCGACCGTCGATCCAGGGAACGACCGCTCTTGCCGCACTGTGCGCGAGGGTAGCCAGGGCGGCTGCGGTGATCCCGACGCACGACGACCTGTCACGCCGCGGCTCAGTCGCTTCAGCTTCGACGGTTCGACAGGAGTTGGCGTACCGCGGGGAGGTCGTGATCCACGATTCGTCGGAGGCGTCCCCGTGGGGTGGCGTCAAGATCGGTGGGAGTGACTACCACCAGCGCGATGCCGTGTGCAGGGATGATCTCGTCGCGACGGGCGTCGTATCGAGCCCGCTGGATCCCGCGGTGAACTCCGCTCACCGTGACGCGATCGGGCTTGTCGAAATGCGCGACAGGACGGTCGTGTTGCAGCTCCCGGTACTCCACCACGACGTTCGCCGCGGGCCAATAGCCATCGACTGGGAGCCGGACGCACCGCCCACCCTTGCCAGGGTCACCGAGCAGCCACTCAAAGCGATACTGGCGTTGGCCGACCTCACCCAAGGCCTGGTCGCACAGGTCTAGCACGTAGTACTCGTCGCTTGTCTCTCGCCCCACATGAGGACTCTAACCAGGGACTCCGACACGTCCGGATCTGCCGCCGACCGTGCGGGTCAGAGTTGGAGGTGTAGTCGGAGTGCGTCGTCGAGTTCGGTGACCAAGTGGGTCGGTAGTCGGCCGATCACCGGGCCGATGCGTTCGACCGATACCGAGCGAACCTGTTCGGCCTGGGCCTTGGAGTCGGTGCGGATGCCGGTCTCCTCAGCGGGAAGAAGAACCTGGAACGGAAAGACCCTGGTCGTGTTGCTCGTGATCGGCACGACCGTGACCACGCCACGACCCAGCCGGGCTGCGGTCGCGTTGGCCCGGTCGTTGCTGACGATGACTGCAGGTCGGCGCTTGTCAGCCTCCCCAGGCCGCGCCGGCTCCAGGTCGGTAAGGCGGATCTCGCCCCGGAGCATCAGCCGAGTCCGTCGGAGATGGTGGCCGCCCACGCCCGGGCGTCGCCGGAGTCTTCCCATTCCTGCCACGCCGCAGCGTAGGCGTCTTCCAGTTCCGGGTCACCCAGCAGCCGGATCGCCTGCTGAATCGCCGCTGACCGGGACTTCAGACCCGCAGCCCGGGCGTACTTGTCGAGAGTCTCAACCTCGCTCGGCGAGAGACTCACGCTCAGCTTCACCTGACTCATGCCACCAGGGTAGTACCAACGCGACTACCCCAGTAGCTTTACCGCTCATGGACTGCGTCCCTGTGATGTGGCGGGCCGTCCTCACTCAGCTCGAAAACCGGAACTCCACGACGTCGCCGTCGGCCATGACGTAGTCCTTGCCCTCGATCCTCGCCTTGCCGGCCGCACGGGCGGCAGCGATGGAGCCCAGGGAGACGAGGTCGTCGTACGAGACGACCTCGGCCTTGATGAAGCCCTTCTGGAAGTCGGTGTGGATCACGCCCGCCGCTTCAGGGGCCGTGGCGCCCTTGCGGATCGTCCAGGCCCGGGACTCCTTCGGGCCCGTCGTGAGGTAGCTCTGCAGGCCGAGCGTCTCGAAGCCGACACGGGCGAGCACGTCGAGGCCGGGCTCCGCGATGCCGGCGTCGGCGAGGAACTCCGCCGCCTCGTCCGGCTCGAGGTCGACGAGGTCGGCCTCGAACTTCGCGTCGAGGAACACCGCCTCCGCCGGGGCAACGAGGCCGCTGAGCCTCGCCTTGAGCTCCTCGTCGGCGAGCTCGCCGGCGTCCATGTTGAACACGTACAGGTAGGGCTTGGCGGTGAGGAGGAAGAGGTCGCGGAGGAGCGTCGTGTCGAGGCCGGCCTGGAACACCCCCGTACCGCTGTTCAGCACCTCCTGAGCGCCGAGCATCGCCTGCAGCTTCGGCTGCGTCTCCTTGCGGATCCGCGCCTCCTTCTCCACCCGCGGCAGCGCCTTCTCCATAGTCTGGAGGTCGGCGAGGATCAGCTCGGTGGTGATCGTCTCGATGTCGCTGCGGGGATCGACCTTCCCGTCGACATGGGTGACGTCGGGGTCGTTGAAGACTCTCGTCACCTGGCAGATCGCGTCCGCCTCCCGGATGTTCGCGAGGAACGCGTTGCCCATCCCCTCGCCCTGGCTCGCACCCTTGACGATGCCGGCGATGTCGACGAACGTCACCGTGGCGGGGACGACCTTCTCCGACTTGCTGAGGTCGGCGAGCACCGTGAGGCGGGGGTCCGGCACGCCCACGATGCCGGTGTTCGGCTCGATCGTCGCGAACGGGTAGTTCGCCGCGAGCACGTTGTTCCTGGTCAGCGCGTTGAACAGCGTCGACTTGCCTGCGTTGGGCATGCCGACGATGCCGATAGTGAGAGCCACGGTCGGACAGCCTACGGCCCCCGCCCGTCGCGCTCCTGCCGGTACTGGCGCCCGAGCGGTCTTGCCGACACCTGCCGCGCGCCTCAGGCACTGCCCATGACGAGCACGTACGACCTGTACGAAGGGCTGACGAGACTGCCGCTCGGGTCACGGGCCTCCTGGGTGCTGTACGCGCTCAAGGCGCCGACCTCCGGACGGTACGGCCCCAGGTGCGGACCCTGGCGCCGCACCATGCGGAGGTCGTCGTGCCGCTGCGCTGGAGCGTACGGAACCACATCGGCAGCCTGCACGCGATCGCCGCCGTCAACGGGCTCGAGGCGGCGATGGGTCTGCTCGCCGAGGCCACCTGGCCCCCGGGGGGAAGCGGTGGATCCCCGTGGGCATGACCGTGCGGTACGTCGCGAAGGCCACGACGGACCTGCGCTGCGTCGCGGACACCTCCACGGCGGGCTGGGAGCAGGCGGACGTGTCCGTACGGGTCACGGCCGTCCGGCGGGACGGTGTCGCCGCTGTCGAGGGTGTCATCACGATCCGCGTCAGCGACCGCCGGCTGACGGACCCGGCCGAGCACCGCGAGGCGGCTCACCGTCACGCGACGGTTCAGACTCCTCGTCGCTATCGCCCGTCGAAGTCCTTGACGATCTCGACGAAGACGTCCAGGTGACCGCTGTGCTGGGCGTACTCGCCGAGCACGTGGAGCAGGATCCAGCCGAGCGTGGGCGCCTCCTCCGCCGTCGCGAACCAGCCCCCGAGGGCCGCGCGGTCGGACAGCGACGCGGCCTCGACGATCTCGCGGGTCCGCGACGCCTGCGCGTCGAACAGCCCCGAGAGCTCCGGGTAGCCCCAGCCCTGGGGGACCTGGAACCGCCGGTTGGGTCCCCTGTCCCCCTGGGGGTCGCGCACGGGAAGGGCCGCGAAGCCCCAGACGAACCAGCGGCGCTCCATGAACACCAGGTGGGTGAGCATGCCGAGCGGCGTCCATCCCGACGGAAGGCATGAGCTCGTCCGGACGTCCTCGGGGAGGTCGGCCACCTGCGAGAGGACGTCGCGCCGGCGGGCGTCCAGGAAGTCGAGAAGCATGAGCTTCTGCTCAGGCGCGTCGCTCGGGTAGCGGGGCTCCATCACGCACCTGCCCAGTACGCCACGAGCGCCCTGGCGAGGTGGCCCGGGTCGTCCACACCGCACAGCTCCCGCGCCGAGTGCATGCTCAGGAGGGGGATGCCGACATCAACCGTCACGATGCCCAGCCTGGTCGCGGTGAGCGGTCCGATCGTGCTGCCGCACGGTACGGCGTTGTTCGAGACGAACTCCTGGGTCGGCACGCCGGCGGCGCGGCACGCGGCGTACCAGATCGCGGAGCCGGTCGCATCGGAGGCGTACCGCTGCTGCGCGTTGAGCTTGAGCAGCGGCCCGTTGTTCGGCAGGGGCCGGTTCGTGGGGTCGTGGTGCTCGGCGTAGCTGGGGTGGACGGCATGGCCGGCGTCCGCGGACACGCACGTCGACGAGGCCAGCGCCTGCAGGTGGGCCGACTCGTCGAGCCCGAGGGTCGTTGTGAGGCGCCGCAGCACGTCGGCCAGGAACGGCCCGCTCGCCCCGGACCGGGTCGAGGACCCGACCTCCTCGTGGTCGAAGGCGGCGAGGACGGCCAGCGACCTTCCTGCCGACGCCTCGTCGAGGAAGGCCACCAGCGAGGCATGGACCGACGAGAGGTTGTCGAGGCGCCAGGAGGCGAAGAACTCGCCCCGGGCGCCGAAGACCGCGCTCGGCTCGGTCGGGTAGCAGAACACGTCGTAGGCGGTGAGCTCGGCCCCGGGCGCCCCAGCCGCCGCGAGGAGGAGCTCGTACGGGTCGGGCCCGTCCCCGACCGCGTACACGGGCTGCAGGTGCCGCTGCCGGTCGAGCTGCACGTGGTCAGCGAGGGTGCGGTCGAGGTGGGGCGCCAGGTGCGGCACCCGGAGGATCGGGCCGGTCGCCACGAGTCGTACGTCGCCGTCACGGGTGACGAGACGGCCGGCGAGGCCGAGCTCCCGGTCAAGCCACGTGCCGAGCAGCGGACCGCCGTAGACCTCCACGCCGAGCTGCTTCCAGCCGGCGGACGACAGGAGCGGGTTCGGCTTGAGCTTCAGCGCGGGCGAGTCCGTGTGGGACCCGACGATGCGCACACCGTCCGTGGGCTCCCAGCCGTCGGGGATGCGCCACGCGATGACCGCGCCGTCCCGGACCGCGTACCCACGACGCTCCGGCTGCCAGGGGTCGGCCTCGCGGACGGCCGTGAACTGCGAGGAGTCGAGCCGCCTCGCGATCTCGGCGGCCGCGTGGTACGAGGTGGGCGATGCGGCGACGAACGCGGCGAGGTCGTCGATGTGGGAAGCCATGGCTGCCATTCTGCCGACCACGGATCGGTGCCCGCCGGGTGTCGCACCCGGAAAGTGTCAGTGCCCCCCAGGAGAATCCCAGGTATGGACGCCATCACGGTCATCGTCACCCTCCTCGTGGGACTGCTGCTGGGTGCAGCGGCTGCCTGGGCGGTGATGCGGTCCCGCGCGTCGTCTGTCGCCGGGGAGCGCGAGACGAGCCTGCGCGCGGAGGCGGCGACGGCACGTGCGGAAGCGTCCGCGGCGCGCGCCGACCTGGCCCACAGCCAGACCGAGACCGAGCGGGCACGCGCCGACGTAGGCCAGACACGGGCCGATGCCATGGCGATCCGGGCCGAGATGGCCGAGCTGCAGGCGCGGATCGCGGGCGCAGAGGCGGAGCGGGACGCAGCGGTGCGTCGCGCCGAGGAGCTCGGGGCCGACCGGGAGTCGCTGCTCGCCCAGTTCAAGGCACTGTCCACCGAGGTCCTCGACCGCCAGAGCAAGGTCGCGGACGCGTCGGCCGAGCAGCGCCTGAAGGCGACGGAGATGGTCATGGCTCCCATGAAGGCGAGCCTCGACCGGTTCGAGGCCCGGCTCACGGAGGTGGAGAAGGAGCGCGTCGCCATCGCGTCCGAGCTGCGCGAGCAGGTACGGGCGGTCCAGCTCACCGGTGACCAGGTGCGACGCGAGACGACCGCGCTGACGACGGCGCTGCGCAAGCCGCAGGTGCGCGGCCAGTGGGGCGAGCTGCAGCTCAAGCGGGTCGTCGAGCTGGCCGGCATGCTCGAGCACTGCGACTTCGTCCAGCAGCAGACCAGCTCGACGGACGACCGGGTGATCCGACCCGACCTCAAGGTCCTGCTCGCGGAGGGCAAGTTCGTCTACGTCGACGCGAAGGTCCCCCTGAGCGCGTTCCTCGACGCCCAGGAGGCCGCCGACGCCGCAGAGCGGCAGCGCTGCCTGGGCCTGTTCGCCAAGAACGTGCGTGGGCACGCCGACGCGCTGAGCGGCAAGCAGTACTGGAAGGCCGACGCGGCGACGCCGGAGTTCGTCGTGCTGTTCATGCCGAGCGAGTCGCTGTACGCCGAGGCCCTGCAGCAGATGCCGGACCTGACCGAGTACGCGGCGGGCAAGAACATCATCATCGCGACGCCCTCGACGCTCATCGCGATGCTTCGCTCGGTCGCCTACGGCTGGCGCCAGGTCGCCCTGGCCCAGTCCGCCAAGGAGATCACGCACCTCGGCAGGGAGCTGTACGACCGGCTGGCCACGATGGGCACTCACTTCGACAAGGTCGGGCGCAGCCTCGGCACGAGCGTCAAGGCGTACAACTCGGCCGTGGCCTCGCTCGAGGGACGCGTGCTCGTCACGGCTCGCCGCTTCCGCGACCTGCAGGTGACGCAGGACGAGCTCGACAGCGTGAACCAGCTCCACGAGACCGTGCGCCAGATCGCCGCGCCTGAGCTGGTGGACGACGCCGTCCGGGTCACGCCGATGGTCGGCCGTGAGCTGCGCGCCCTCCAGTCGGTGCTCGACGACGAGGATCTGCCCTCGTCGGAGATCGAGCTCCTGCAGCGCCCGGAGCCGACGACCGAGGAGCTCGCCAGCGACGGCACACGTCCCGCGGCGGGTGGCCGCGCGACTAGTGTCTGACGACATGACTAGGGTGCCGACCGCTGCGGACGTCGACGCGGCGGCTGCACGACTCCAGGGGATCGTGACGCGCACCCCACTCCAGCTGAACGTCCGGCTGTCAGCCCTCACGGGCGCGGACGTGTGGGTGAAGCGCGAGGACCTGCAGCCGGTCCGGTCGTACAAGCTGCGCGGCGCCTACAACCGCATCGCGCAGCTCACGCCCGAGGAACGCGCCGCCGGTGTCGTCTGCGCCTCCGCGGGCAACCACGGCCAGGGGGTCGCCTTCGCCTGCCGGCGGCTCGGGATCAACGGGCGCATCGTCGTCCCGTCCACCACGCCGCGCCAGAAGCGGGACCGGATGCTCGCGATCGGTGGCGACGCGGTCCAGCTCGTCGTGAGCGGTGACACGTACGACGAGGCGGAGGCCGCGGCGAGCGAGTACGCCGCAGCGACTGGCGCGGTGATCGTCCATGCGTTCGACCACCCGGAGACGATCGCCGGACAGGGGACGGTGGCTGCCGAGATCGTGGACGCACTGGGCCGGGCTCCTGACGTCGTGGTCGTGCCGGTGGGTGGCGGCGGGCTCCTCGCCGGAGTCGTCACCTGGTTCGCCGAGCGCAGGCCGGGTACTCGGGTGGTGGGCGTGGAACCCGCGGGGGCCGCCAGCCTGAGAGCCGCCCTCGACGCCGGCGGCCCGGTCGACCTCGAGCACGTCGACACGTTCGTGGACGGGGCCGCGGTCCGCCGGATCGGCGAGGCTCCGTACCAGGTGGTCGCCGCTGCCGGCACCGAGGTCGTCACGGTCCCCGAGGGTGCGGTCTGCAGCGAGATGCTCGACATGTACCAGACGGACGGCATCATCGCGGAGCCCGCAGGGGCGCTCGCCACCGCTGCGCTGCGGTCTGCGGTGCACGTGCAGCCCGGCCAGACCGTCGTCGCGATCGTCTCCGGGGGCAACAACGACGTGTCGCGCTACTCGGAGATCGTGGAGCGGTCGCTCGTGTTCGAAGGGCGCAAGCACTACTTCCTCGTGAACTTCCCCCAGGAGCCCGGCGCGCTGCGCCGGTTCCTCGACGAGGTGCTCGGACCCGACGACGACATCACGCTCTTCGAGTACGTGAAGCGCTCCAACCGGGAGCTCGGGCCCGCCCTCGTCGGCATCGAGCTCGGCGACCCGGCCGAGCTCCCGGCACTCATGGCGCGCATGGCCGCCTCGCCCATGACGGTCGAGCCCATCGACCCCGAAGGGCCCTTCTACCGCTTCCTCATCTAGCCCACCGCCATGCCCCTCGAGAGCTCGCCGGAGAACCCCCAGCCCCTGCGCGTCATCGCGCAGGAGGTCAAGTCGTGGGTGGAGCGCCTCGGACCCGTCTGGGTATCGGGTCAGATCATCGAGCTCCAGCGGCGCCAGGGGCCCACCCAGTTCCTCACGCTCCGGGACACGCTGGCCGAGGTGTCCGTACGGATCTCCACGACCGCCGCGGTCCTCGACGTGGCGGGTCCCCTCAGCGAGGGCGCCACGGTCGCCGCCTGGGTGAAGCCGACGGTCTGGACGAAGTCCGGCCAGCTCACGTACCAGTGCCAGGACATCAGGCCGCTGGGCGAAGGGCGACTGCTGGCGCAGATCGAGCAGCGCAAGCGCATGCTCCAGGCGGAGGGACTGTTCGACCGGGCTCTCAAGAAGAGGCTCCCCTTCCTCCCCCGAGAGATCGGGCTCGTCACCGCAAAGGACAGCGCCGCCGAGCGCGACGTCGTCCAGCACGTGACGCGGCGGTGGCCGGGCGCCGTGATCCGGATCCAGTACGCCCAGATGCAGGGCGTCACGTCGGTCCAGCAGGTGGTGGAGGCGCTCGAACGGCTCGACAAGTCGCCCGAGGTCGATGTCGTCGTCGTCGCGCGCGGCGGGGGGTCGCTCGAGGACCTGCTCCCCTTCTCGGACGAGTCCCTTGTCAGAACGGTGTACGCGATGCGCACGCCGGTCGTCAGCGCGATCGGCCACGAGTCCGACACCCCCATCCTGGACCTGGTGGCCGACGCCCGTGCGTCCACGCCCACCGACGCCGCACGTCTCGTCGTGCCGGACGTGAACGAGGAGGGCCGTGGCGTCGCCGAGACGCGTCGCCGCCTCCGTACCGCCCTCGCGTCACGGATCGACGCCGACCGTCTTGCCCTCGCCGCCCTGCGCGCCCGCCCCGTGCTCGGCGACCCGTCGGGGCCGGTGCGGGTGCACAGGGAGCGGCTGGAGGAGCTGCGGGCCCGTGCCCGCCGGGCGGTGCGCTTCCGGATCCGGGAGGAAGCGGCCCACGTCGCATCCTCGGTGGCCCGCGTGCGCGCCATGTCGCCCCAGGCGACGCTCGAGCGCGGCTACGTCATCCTCGCGGCCGGCGACGGCACCACCGTCACCCGGGTCGCCGACCTGAACGTGGGCGACGACCTCCTCGCCCACCTGGCCGACGGCACCGCCACGCTCGAGGTACGAGACCTTCAACCCACTGAGGAGAACGATGCCTGAGACGCCCGGGAAGACGCCGTCGTACGAGGAGGCGCGTGACGAGCTGACCGCCATCGTGCGCCAGCTCGAGTCGGGCAACGTCCCGCTCTCGGAGGCGATGGCCCTCTGGGAGCGTGGCGAGAAGCTCGCCGACGTCTGCCAGACCTGGCTCGACGGCGCAGCCGCGAAGCTCGCCGAGCGCGAGAAGCCTGCCGGCCCGGCCGAGGCCTAGGGTCGAGCGCGGCGCGGTCGATTGGCGGCCTCCCGTACGATCGGTTCCCGTGGCAGGCGAAACTCTCGTGGCCGGGCGGTACCGGCCCGTGGAGCGCGTCGGCGCAGGATCGATGGGCGAGGTGTGGCGGGCCCGCGACGAGCGGCTCCACCGTGACGTCGCCCTCAAGCTCCTCGACCTCTCGGCGGCGCCGGACCCCACGGTGGCCGAACGCTTCCGCCGTGAGGCGATCGCGACGGCTCAGCTCAACCATCCCAACGTGGTCTCGGTCCTCGACGCCGGGACCGACGCGACGCGCGCCTACCTCGTCATGACCCTGCTCCCGGGCCGTACGATCGCGGACCTCGTCCGCAGCGACGGGCCCATGCCGCTGGAGCGTGCGCTGAGTCTGGCCATCCAGGTGACCTCTGCGCTCCGCGAGGCTCACCGGCACGGGCTCGTCCACCGGGACATCAAGCCGGCGAACGTCATCGTCGACGGCGACCAGGCAACGGTCGTCGACTTCGGCATCGCCCAGCTCTCCGGCCTCGACGCGACCCTGACCGCGGAGCACGCGGTCATCGGCAGCGCGGCCTACATGTCGCCGGAGCACGCGACCGGGCTCCGTGCCGGCCCCGCGAGCGACCTGTACGGACTCGGCTGCCTGCTCATGACGATGCTGACCGGCCAGCCGCCGTTCACGGGCGAGAGCGCCGTGGCCGTGGCGTCGCAGCAGGTGAGCGCGAGGCCTCCGGCCCTGTCCGAGCGGGTCCGCACACCTCGTGCGCTCGACGAGCTCGTGTCGTCGCTCCTGGCGAAGGACCCTGCCGACCGTCCCGACGCGGCCTCGACGCTCGAGAGGCTCCGAGACATCGCGGCACATCCCGACCGGGACCTCGTGGGCCCGGTCGCGCGCCCGCTCCCCGCCGCGACTGCGGTCCTGCCCGCCGTTCCCGGCGACGTCGCTCGGGCGGGCCTCCCCAGCGCACCGTCGGCGTTCGGGCCGACGACCACAGCCGTCCTGCCCGCGTCGCCGGGCAGGCCGACCGCGACCGCAGTGATGCCCGCCGCGACGGCGGTCATGCCGGGCTCGACCGCGGTCATGCCGCCGTCGACACGGGTGGCTCCCTTCGACGAGGCCGCCGCGCCCTTCGCCGGCCCCCCGTACCCGCCACCCACCACTGCTCGCGTGAACGGCCCCCAGACGTATATCCCGCAGCCGGGCGTGGCGCCCGGCCCTCCGTTCGCCCGCCCTCGGAAGACCCGGCGGCGCCGGAACCTGCGACCGCTGGTGTGGGTGCTCATCGTCCTCCTCGGCGCGCTCGCCTTCCTGCTCGGCACCCAGGCGGGAGTCCTGACTGCGCTCCTGCGGGGCCCGGTCGCCAGCTCGTCGGTCCGTCCCACGTCCTCCAGCACGACGCCCGCGGCGCCCAGGACCACGGCCACCTCCTCGTCCCCAACGGCCTCGAGCACCGGGCTCGTCCTGCAGGCAGCGGTTCAGGGCGTCTCCCAGGTCCTCGCGAGCCTGCCGGCGGGGAAATCCAAGGACAGGCTCGTCGCCGACTGGAGCACCGTGGGTGCACAGGTCCTGCGCGGTGACGACGCCAGCGACCATCTCGACGGCTTCGCCTCCAAGGTGCAGCGCGAGGTGCGGACAGGTGGCGTGTCGATACCGCAGGCCATGGCGATCCTGGCCGCGGTCGAGGCCGTACGAGCGGCTCTCTAGCTCGAGCGGAGCGTCGACGCGAAGGCCTCGAGCCCTGCGTACGACAGGTCCCCCGAGACGACGGTCGTGACGGAGCCGTCCGTGCGGCTCAGCGTCCGGGTCCGGTCGTCGGCTGAGACCCAGCGCGTCCAGGTGATCCCGTCCACCGTGCTCGTACCGTCCTGGTGGCCGGACCTGCTGACCTGCACCACGAGGGCCGGGCCGGCGGCGTCCCGCTGGGTGAGGCTCACGTACACCTTGTCGGGCGACAGCATCCCCAGCTGCCAGGTGTTCCCGGGTGCGGGGTCGCGGTTGACGGCCGGCTCCCCCGTCGTCGCCCACTCCGCCTTCGTCGCCACCCAGGTGTCCGGCAGCCCGACTGGTCCCAGCAGGGGGTACGGAGCGACGGCCCGCGACTGCGCCAGAACCGAGCGCCAGTCCACCGTCTGTACGGGGGCATCGGCGGGCGTCCGGGTGAACCATGCCGTGATGAGCAGGACCGGCACGAGGAGCACCCCGAGGCTGATGACCATGTCCCGGGGTCGGGACCTCGCGATCGACGGCCGTGCCATGCGGCCCATGGTTCCACACGCGACCCGGGGTGTCGTGCGACGCCTTGTTGGGGCGCTACGTCACCATGTTCTCGTGGACGACGTGCAGACTCTGGGCCGCTCGATGGAGGACGGCTTCGAGATCGCGCTGCGTCGTCGCGGCGACGGGGCCCAGGCGGTGGACGAGCTCATCGTCAACGGGGCCTTCGCGATGGACTCTGCCGAGACCCTCAGCGAGCGGGTTCTCGCCGAGTCGGTCGGGCCGGACCCGGGCTCGGTGCTCGTCGGCGGGCTCGGGCTCGGCTACACGGTGCTCGCCCTGCTCGAGATGGGCGCGACGAACGTCGATGTCGTGGAGCTCTCCGGAGCTCTCATCACGTGGGCCAGGCAGGGCCTCACGGGGCCGCTCGCACAGCTGGTCGCCGACCCTCGCGTCAAGCTCCACCACGGTGACATCGCCGACGTCCTCGACGCACAGGCTGCGCTTCCCGGCCTCTTCGGCCCCTGGGACGCCATCTGCCTCGACGTCGACAACGGGCCCGAGTTCCTCATCCACGCGAAGAACGCCCGCGTCTACGCGCCGCACACGCTCGGCTCGGCGCTCGACCACCTCGTCCCCGGAGGTCGCCTCGCCATCTGGTCGGAGAGCCCGAGCAAAGAGCTGTGGTACGACCTGCTCACGCTGGACGGGTCCGCCACCGAGCGGCTCGTCCCGCTCAAGCGGGGGAACCGGGAGCTCGACTACGCCATCTACCTGGTCACCAAGCCACGCTGAAATCCGACCCGGCCGAGGGCTGCGACCCTTATCCTGGCGGCACACAGGAAAGGACATGTCGTGACCTCGAACCCGTACGGCCAAGACCCGGGGCAGTCAGGCAGCCACGAGGACTATTCGCAGGGCTACACGGGCCAGGTCCCCTACGGCCAGCAGTCACCGCAGGTCCCCTACGGCCAGCAGTCACCGCAGGTTCCGTACAGCCAGCAGTCACCGCAGGCTCCGTACAGCCAGCAGTCACCGCAGGCTCCCTACGGCCAGCCGCAGGACCCGTACGGCCAGCCCTCGACCTACGGCCAGCCGTCCGCCTCTGACTATGGTCAGTCCTCGGTCCCGCAGTACGGGCAGACCAGCTACCCCCCGACGTACGCGCAGTCCAGCTACCAGCAGCCCTCCTACGGCCAGTCCGACCCGTACGGCCAGCCCTACACCCAGCGGTTCGCCCCGACGAGCTACAGCCAGCAGTACGGGCAGGGGCTCGCCACGGGCATGTACGACAGCAGCCCCCGCCCGTCGGTGACGATGGGTCAGGCCGTGAGGCTGTGGCTGAAGAACTGGAACAACTTCTCGGGCAGGGCGTCGCGCAGCGAGTACTGGTGGGTCGCGCTCGCCGGCTTCCTGCTGTCCACCGTCCTCTCGATCCTGTTCGTCATCGTGGTCATCGGGGCCGCAGCCGTGAGCAACGGCTCCGACGCGGCCATGGGTGCGCTGATGTTCCTTGTCTGGGGAGTCGCAGCGCTCCTCGGTCTGCTGGCCTTCGTCCCCTCGCTCTCGCTGGGGGTTCGTCGGCTGCATGACGCGAACCTGAGCGGGTGGCTGTACCTGCTCAGCTTCATCCCGTACGTCGGCGGCATCATCCTCCTCGTCCTCATGGCCCAGGACTCGAACCCCGCAGGCGCGCGCTTCGACGACCCCTCACAGCCCCTGTACGGGCCGCAGGACCTCTGAGACAGGCCGACCGGTAGCGCTGGAAGGGCGCTGAACGACTCGGGTCAGCGCCAGCGCTCGAAGCCGCCCTCGGTGCTGATGACCTGTCCGACGACCCACGCCGCATCGTCGCTGACGAGCCACGCGATGAGCCGGGCCGGGTCGTCCGGCTCGCCGAACCGCCCGAGGGGGAACCTCTCGCGGATCGCGGCCAGTCGGCCTGCGTCGAGCAGCACCCCCTCGTCGAGGTAGCCCGTGTTCACGGGGCCCGGGTTGACCGTGTTGAGGCCGATGCCCTGGCGGATGAGGCCTGCGGCGACCGACGCCGTGACTCCCGCGACGGCGGCCTTGCTCGTCGCATAGGCGATCTCGTCCGGCATCGGCCCGACCTGCTGGCCGGAGGTCAGCCACACCACGCGGCCTCCCGGACGCCCGTCGTGCCGGGCCGCGTACGCCTGCGTCATGAGCAGCGTCGCCCGCGCGTTGACCTTCCAATGGAGGTCGAGGTCCGCGATGCCGATCTCGGCCAGCGTGCCGTCATGACCGCTGACCGCCTGGTTGCACACGAGGACGTCGAGGTGGCCGAAGACGTCGACGGCGTGCGCGACGACCGCCTCCGGCCCCTCCTCGTCGACGAAGTTGGCGCTGATCTCCACGACGGACGCGTCATCCACAGCCCGTGACGACAGCTCGTCGACGAGGGCTGCGACGTGGTCGGCGCCCCAGGGCTGCTCCGCGTCGTGCGGGGACCAGTGCTGGATCGCCACCGACGCCCCGGCCGCGAGGAGCCGGCCGGCTGTCGCGAAGCCGATCCCCCGCCGCCTGCTCACACCCGTGACGAGGGCCGTACGACCCGTCAGTGTTGCCATGGCGCCAGTCTCGCACGACGCCCGGAGGCGCCCTTCGCTTCCGGACTAGGGCGTAACGTCCTCGAGGAGGTCGGTCACCAAGGCCGCGATCGCCGAGCGTTCGCTGCGGGTCAGCGTCACGTGGGCGAACAGGGGGTTCCCCTTGAGACGCTCCACGACCGCCACGATGCCGTCGTGACGGCCGACGCGCAGGTTGTCCCGCTGCGCCACGTCGTGGGTCAGCACGACCCGCGAGTTCTGCCCGATGCGGCTGAGGACCGTGAGCAGCACGTTCCGCTCCAGCGACTGGGCCTCGTCGACGATCACGAACGCGTCGTGCAGCGACCGCCCGCGGATGTGCGTGAGGGGCAGCACCTGGAGCAGGTCCCGCGCGAGCACCTCGTCGATGACGTTCTTGCCGGCAACGCTCGAGAGGGTGTCGAAGACGGCCTGAGCCCAGGGGTTCATCTTCTCCGACTCGGAACCGGGCAGGAAGCCGAGCTCTTGCCCGCCCACCGCGTACAGGGGCCGGAACACGACGACCTTCGAGTACAGCCCGCGCTCCAGGACCGCCTCCAGCCCGGCGCACAGGGCGAGTGCCGACTTGCCGGTTCCCGCGCGGCCGCCCAGCGAGACGATCCCCACCTCCTGGTCGAGCAGCAGGTCGAGGGCCACGCGCTGCTCCGCCGACCGGCCGTGGATCCCGAACGCGTCCCGGTCGGAGCGGATCCTCCGCACGAGCCCGTCGGGATGAACGCGGGCCAGGGCCGTGGAGCCGCCACCGTGGAGGACCAGCCCCGTGTGTACGGGCAGGGCGTCCGCCTCGGGGACACGGACGGAGCCGCCCTCGTACAGCTCGTCGAGCACGTGGGGCGCGACGGTCAGCTCGGCCATGCCGGTCCAGCCCGTGCTCACCGCCAGCTCGGCCCGGTACTCCTCCGCGTCGAGCCCCACCGCCGCCGCCTTGACCCGCATCGGCAGGTCCTTGCTCACGAGGACCACGGAGGCACCCTCCGCGCGGTAGTTGAGCGCCACAGCCAGGATCCGCGAGTCGTTGTCCCCGGGCCGGAAGCCCGCCGGGAGAACCATCGGGTCGGTGTGGTTCAGCTCGACCTTGAGCGTGCCGCCGTCGGCGTTGACCGGTACGGGCGCGTCGAGCCGCCCGTGCATGACCCGGAGGTCGTCGAGCAGCCGCAGCGCGGCTCGGGCGAAGTAGCCCAGCTCCGGGTGGTGACGCTTCGCCTCCAGCTCGGTGATGACGACGACGGGCAGGACCACGGCGTGCTCGGCGAACCGGAGGAGGGCGTTCGGGTCGCTCAGGAGCACGGAGGTGTCGACCACGTGGACGCGTGTTCGTACCGCCTCGTCCGTCGGGCTCCAGGTCGTGGTGGCGATGTCGGTATCGGTCACGGTCGTCCTTTCGGCGGGCCGGAGCCTAGAGCCTCGGCCCGACTAGGTCATGGGCCGAAGGCGGCGGGACTGGCGACCAGTCCCCGGGCTGCACGTGCTCGCATCCAGATGCCTCCGTCGGGGCGGCTTCCCCTCCGCCCGTGACCGCAAACTACGTCCGCCGGGAGACGATGCCGTCGCGCCACGCCGTCCCGTCATCCCCTGGCCACCCAATGCACGACACGCGGCTACTGTCGTCTCGTGCCAGCACTGCCACCGCACCTGCGGCCCACGACCACGCCCGCCACGGATCCCGCCGTCGTCATCGCCGGGCCCCGCTACCGCATCAGCATGCTGACGCCGCGGCTCGTCCGGTTCGAGTGGTCGCCGTCCGGCCAGTTCACGGACGCCGCCACCCAGGTCGTCTGGAACCGGGGGCTCCCCGTGGCCGACTTCGCGCTCGACCGCGACGGGGACGCGCTCCAGATCCGTACCCCGTTCATCCAGGTCGACTACGACGGCCAGGAGTTCAGCGCCGCCGGGCTCGTGGTCCGTGCGCTCGGGGTCTCCAACTACCACTCGGTGTGGCGGTTCGGCGAGACCGAGAAGCCCGAGGTGTACGGGATCCCCACCAACCTTCGGGGCACCGCCCGTACCCTCGACGAGGCCGACGGGCCGGTACCGCTCGAACCCGGCCTGCTGTCGGTCAACGGCATCGCCGTCCTCGACGACAGCGACTCACTGACCATCGACGAGGGCGGCTGGTTCGTGCCGCGCCCCCCGGACACGATCGACGTGTACGTGTTCGCATACGGCTGGGACTTCGTCGCCGCGATCAAGGACTTCTACGCCCTGACCGGCCCGCAGCCGCTGCTCCCCCGCTTCGCCCTCGGAAACTGGTGGAGCCGGTACCACCCGTACTCGGACCCTGAGTACCGCGAGCTGATCGGAGAGTTCGAGCGGGCGAACCTGCCGTTCAGCGTGGGCGTCCTCGACATGGACTGGCACCTCGTCGACATCGACCCCACGATCGGCAGCGGCTGGACCGGCTACACGTGGAACCCCGAGCTGTTCCCGGACCCGCCGGCGTTCCTCGCCTGGCTGCACGAGCACGGCCTGAAGGTCGCGCTCAACGTGCACCCCGCCGACGGGATCCTTCGCCACGAGAAGTCGTACGAGCAGGTCGCACGGCACGTCG
Source organism: Actinomycetes bacterium (assembly GCA_021803025.1). Classification (GTDB taxonomy): domain Bacteria; phylum Actinomycetota; class Actinomycetes; order Propionibacteriales; family Propionibacteriaceae; genus Fen-668. Next base: position 72,109 of record JAJZQV010000002.1, read on the forward strand.
GCATCGACCCGGCCAGTGGCGCGCCGGTCGTCTTCGACCTGGTCAACCCGAAGTTCCGCGAGGCGTACTTCGACCTGGTCCACCACCCCCTCGAGGAGGAGGGCGTGGACTTCTGGTGGCTCGACTGGCAGCAGGGCCACTGGTCGACCGTGCCGGGGCTCGACCCGCTCTGGCTGCTCAACCACCTGCACTTCCTCGACTCGGGACGCGACGGCCGCCGGCCGCTCACGTTCTCGCGCTACGCGGGACCCGGCTCGCACCGCTACCCCGTCGGGTTCTCCGGGGACACCGTCATCAGCTGGGCGTCCCTCGCTTTCCAGCCGTACTTCACGGCGACGGCGAGCAACATCGGGTACGGCTGGTGGAGCCACGACATCGGCGGTCACATGTTCGGCGTCAAGGACGACGAGCTCGCGACGAGGTGGCTCCAGCTCGGCTGCTTCTCCCCCATCAACCGGCTGCACTCGACCCTCAACCCGTTCAACAGCAAGGAGCCCTGGCGCTTCAACACGATCGCTGAGGCGATCCAGAGCGACACGCTGAGGTTCCGGCACCGCCTCGTGCCGTACCTCTACACCATGAACGAGCGCGCGCACAGCCAGGGCCGCCCGCTGGTGGAGCCCCTGTACTGGGGTGAGCCGGTCGTCGAGGCCCTCGCGGCGAAGACCTCCTTCCGGTTCGGCTCCGAGCTCCTCGTGGCGCCGATCACGAGCCCGGCCGTCGGCGACGTGGGGGTGGCCTCCGTCGAGACCCGCCTGCCGCACGGCACCTGGGTCGACACGTACACGGGTGTCGTCTACGACGGCGGCCGGAACGTCACGATGCACCGGGGCCTGGACACGTACCCGGTTCTCGCGAAGGCAGGCGGGATCGTGCCGCTCACCGGCCCGGACGACCTCCGCGTGGAGAACCCGGAGGTGCTCGAGGTCCGGGTCTATGCGGGGGCGGACGGGACGTTCACCCTGTACGAGGACGACGACGCCGCCGAGCCCCGGGCCGCACGCACGCCCATCGTGTTCGACTGGTCCGCCGGTCGCCTCACGATCGGCCCCGCCGTGGGCAACCTCGACGTGATCCCCGCTGTCCGGGACTGGACGGTCACGCTCGTCGGGGCCGCCCGGACGACGGCCGTGGGCCGCGACTCCACCTGGGATGCGGCGACGGGAAGCCTGACGGTGCACCTCGGTCGGGTCGCGTCGGCCCAGCCGGCGACCGTGACGTTCGACGGGCCGCTAACCCTCGGTGACAACGACGTGGCGCGACGGGTGTACGCGCTGGTCGACCGCGCCCAGGTGCCGTTCGCGGCCAAGCAGGCCGTCGTCAACGCCGTACTGCCTGGACGTGACGCCGCGGTGGCGACGCGCGACGTCCTGGAGCTCCACCTCGACCCCGTCCTCGAGGCGGCAGTCCTCGAGCTCGTCATGGCCCGCCTGCCGTGAGGCTCTCCCGGCTCGAGCGCTGGCTGGCGGCGGCCCTCGTCGTCCAGCTCCTCTTCGGGCTGGCGTGGCTCACCACGTACCGGGGCCTGTTCGACCCCCGCGGCATGCCCGTGGGAAACGACTTCGCTGCGTTCTGGTTCGCGGCCCGGCTGGCGCTGCGGCGGCCGGCGGTGGACGCGTACGACCTCGCCGTGATGACCCAGTTCCAGCACGGGATCTGGCCCGAGCTCGGCGGCGTGTACGCATGGGTGTATCCGCCGTCGTTCCTCCTGCTCGTCCTCGGTCTCGGGTTCCTGCCGTACCTCGCCGGGTATCTCGCGTGGACGGCTACCACACTCGGTCTCTTCCTGGCCGGGCTCTGGAGCAACGTCCGGACCCGCACCTCCTGGTGGCTCATCGCGGCGTTCCCGGGCGTGTGGCTGGGGATCGGGCAGGGCCAGAACCAGTTCCTCACCGCCGGGCTGGCTGCACTGGGCCTCGGCCTGCTCCGCAGGCATCCCGTGTGGGCCGGCGTCTGCATCGGCCTGCTCGCCGTCAAGCCCCACCTCGCCCTGCTGTTCCCCGTCGCGCTGCTCGCAGCCCGCGCGTGGCGCGCGATCTCTGCGGCGGCGGTGACAGCCGTGACGGTCACCGTGCTGCCGGCCGCCGTCCTCGGCTGGGGGACGCTCCCCGCCTGGCTCGGATCGATGAGCTGGGTGTCGGCGGCGATCGCCGCGCACCACCTGCCGGTCTGGATGTTCCCGGCCCCGTACCCGTGGCTGGTCTCGCTCGGGATCCCCGCGGGGGTCGCAGCGCTGCTTCAGGCGGCGGTGTCGGTGGTGGCCGCGGTGGTCGTCCACCGGCTCTGGCGACCTCTCGCCCGGTCCACAGCGACTCCGTCCGTCCTTCCGGCGACCGGGCTCGTGTTGGCCACGTTCCTCGCGACCCCGTACTACGCCATGTACGACCTCACCTGGCTCGCCCTGCCCCTGTGCTGGCTCGTGGCGACCGGAACGCAGTCCGGCTGGCGGCGGGGCGAGCGGCCGCTGCTGGTGGCGCTGTTCGTGCTGCCGTACGCGAGCGTGCTCGCCCTGGTCGTCGACGTGCAGATCGCCCCGTTCGTGCTGGCGGGCCTCCTGTGGCACGTCGTCCAGCGGGGAGTCAGCGACCGAAGCGACGCTCCCGCTGACCGTACGCCCGCAGTGCTCTGAGGAAGTCGACGCGGCGGAAGTCCGGCCACAGCGCCTCGCAGAAGTAGTACTCGGAGTGCGCCGACTGCCACAGCAGGAAACCGGAGAGCCTCTGCTCGCCCGAGGTGCGGATGATGAGGTCGGGGTCCGGCTGGCCGGCGGTGTACAGGTGGTCCGCGATGTTGTCGATCTCGAGCGTCATGGCCAGCTCTGCGAGCGTGGTCCCCTTCTCCGACTCGGCCGCCAGCAGGGACCGGAACGCGTCCCGCAGCTCGTGCCTGCCGCCGTACGAGACGGCGATGTTGACGATCATCCCCCGCTTGGCCTCGGTGGTGGCACACGCGGTACGCAACCGGTCGGACACCTCGTCCGGGAGCAGGTCGAGCGCGCCGACCGTACGGATCTGCCAGTCGTCCACCTGGCACAGCTCCTCGACGAGCGACGCGATGACCTCGAGCAGAGGCCCGAACTCCTCGTCGTTCTCGCGGCGCAGGTTGTCCGTCGACAGGACCCACAGGGTCACGAACGCCAGCCCCACCTCGTCGCACCAGCGCGCGAACTCCTTGAGCTTCGCGGCTCCTGCACGGTACCCGGCGACGAGCGTCTCCTCCGGCGCGTTGAGCCGTGCCCAGCGCCGGTTGCCGTCGGCGAGGACGGCGACGTGCTTCGGAAGGCGGCTCTTGTCCAGCTCGGCGATCAGCCGCTGCTCGTACGTGCTGTAGAGAAGGCCCGCAGGGTGCAACCGGTCGATCCAGTCACGGAAACCCTCCCGGTGAGCCACGACGACCACGATAGGGCCTGGCGCTGCGGGTCGCGCAGGGACAGCCCCATGTGATAAACCTACGGTTCCGTAGGTTACGTAGACCAGCCGTCGAGGAGGTCGGTCATGTCGCCGGCGACACCCGCTGACAACCCCCTGGAGAAGGTCGTGCTCGACGCCAAGGGGGAGATCAAGCCGAAGCTCCGGGGCTGGCTCCACGCGAGCGCCGTGCCCCTCTCGCTCGTGGGCGGCGTCCTCCTCATCGTGTACGCGACGACGACCCTGGGCCGGGTCGGCGCCGCCGTGTACCTCGCCGCGTCGCTGCTCCTGTTCGGGACCAGCGCCATCTACCACCGGTTCGGCTGGGGCAAGGTAGGTGCCGCCATCCTGCGGCGCATGGACCACTCGAACATCTACCTGTTCATCGCCGCCACGTACACACCGCTCGCGCTGCTCCTGCTCACCGGCACCTCGCGCGTGCTGCTCCTTGTGCTCATCTGGTCGGTGGCAGTGGTCGGCGTGCTGTTCCGGATCCTGTGGCTCAGCGCCCCGAGATGGCTGTACACGGTCCTCTACATCGCGATGGGCTGGGCGGCCGTGGCCTGGGTGCCCCAGCTGTGGTCGAGCGGCGGCGCCCTCGTCATCGGCCTCATCGGCATCGGCGGCCTCATCTACACGGCGGGCGCCGTCGTGTACGCGCTCAAGCGTCCGAACCCGTCGCCCACGTGGTTCGGATTCCACGAGATCTTCCACACCTGCACGGTCGTCGCCGCGGGGTGCCACTACGCCGCGATCGCACTCATCACGTTCCGCTGACCAGGTCACAGGGAGTCACCGCCCGATCCCCGAGACCGGGCATCCGCCCTGGTCAGACCCGGGTCCTGAGGAGACCCCGCGAGATCGCCTCAGTCTGCTGACCGGCGTGGAGCACAGGCGTACTGTCATGGGTGAGGATCAGGTGTCGAAAGGCTTGGAATGTACTGGTCATGGATCGTCGCGACAACGGTGCTGGTCCTGGTCATCGTGCTCGCGAGAATGTCGATCCGGATCGTCCAGCAGTACGAGCGGGGCGTCGTCTTCCGCTTCGGACGCGTCATCGGCATCCGGCAGCCGGGGCTCACACTCATCATCCCCGTCGCGGACGTCATGCGTCACGTCTCGCTGCGGATCGTCACGCGCCCGATCCAGTCACAGGGGATCATCACCCACGACAACGTGAGCGTCGACGTCTCCGCGGTGGCGTACTACCGGGTCGTGGACGCCGTCAAGGCGGTCGTCGCGATCGAGAACGTACAGACCGCGATCGACCAGATCGCCCAGACGACACTCCGCAAGGTCGTCGGTCAGCACACGCTGGACGAGACGCTGGCCGAGACCGACAAGATCAACGTGGACATCCGCGGCATCCTCGACCGGGTCACCGCCGAGTGGGGCGTCGAGGTCACGCTCGTCGAGCTCAAGGACATCCAGCTGCCCGAGTCGATGAAGCGCGCCATGGCCAAGCAGGCGGAGGCGGAGCGTGAGAAGCGGTCGAAGATCATCAACGCCCAGGGTGAGGCGCTCGCCGCGGCCGCCCTCGGCGAGGCCTCCGACACGATGATGAAGCACCCGCTCGCGCTGCAGCTGCGCAACCTGCAGACGCTCGTGGAGATCGGGGTCGACAAGAACACGACCGTGGCGTTCCCTGCTCCCCTCATGACCACGATCGCCGAGCTGGGGACGTTCCTCCGGCGCGAGAGCGACGCCGCGGCTGAGCACGCTGCCGGCGTGCCCGCTCACCTCGTGGACCCGCGTCGCGCGAGCTGACACGATGTCGCGGCTGCGGCGAGCCTCACAGCCACCCGGCGGAAGACAAGGTACAGCACAGGCATGAGCACGACGGTGAGACCCAGGATCGCGACGTAGGCGTACTGACCGGTGCAGCTCCGGCATGCTGCGGTCATCGCGCACACGGCGCCGATGGTCGTGGGCACCGCGAGGACCGTCACCGCGGAGGCCTTGCGCATACGGCTATCGGACGCTGAACGTCTTGGTGTCCCACAGCTGCAGGGTGGAGTCGCGGCCGTTGTCGGTGTAGGCCCGCAGCTCGTACGTGCCCGGCGGCAGCTGGATCGTCGTGTGCGCCTCGGCGAAGCCGCCCATCATGGTGGTCACATGCGTCGAGGCCACGACGCGCTGTCCCTGGTACACCGTCAGGGGGACGTTGCCCTCCCACCCGGTGCCGTACACGGACACGGTGACCGGCGAGGCGACCGTCGCCCCCTGCTCCGGCGCCAGGATCCACACGAACGCCTGGGTGTCGAGTGCGCTGGCCCGGGTCACAGGCTTGGACCAGTCCACATGCCCCGAGACGGGGACGGCACCGTTCACGAGCAGTCGCACCCGCGTGACGGACGGGTCGGCCGCGGTGACCGTGTACACGAGCTGCTGGACCGAGGCGACCTCGTACGCCGCTCCCACGGCCACGAAGCCTGACAGGTCGACCGTCGCCAGGTCACCCGAGACTGTCACCGACCGTACGGTGACGGTCTTCGGCCACGGCGACGCGTAGTCCTGGTCGACCGGGGCGCCGCGCAGCATCTCGGTGACCGCGGTGAGAGCGGGGCTCCCGTCGAGGAGCGGCAGGGAGTGGAACTCGCGGTACAGCCGGGGTCCGCCGGCCACGTCGGCGACGTAGTAGACGGGGATGGCTCGTACCGCGCCTGTCGAGGTCGCCGAGGCGGTCGCCGTGGCGGGAGCCGCGGCTGACGGGGCCGACGTCGTGCTGGGGCCCGATGTCGTGGATGCGGATGCCGTGGTGGTGGGGATCCCCTCGGCTTCCGGGGTGCCGGTGCGGGACGCCCAGTAGACCCCTGCCGCCGTGCCGGCGCCGAACACGGTCAGGGCCGCGACGATGCCCACGAGCCAGCGCCACGCCCGACGGTGCGGGGCGGGAACGCGGTGGGGAGTCAGCGGGTCGGGAGTGGTCCGGTGGGTGGTACCGGGACCGATGGTGCTCATGGTGTCGCCTCCACGCGCGGAGCGGTCGCTACCAGGTTGGTCGCGAGATCCGCGCCCTCACAGATCCAGACGCACAGGCTGAGAGGAAGGTTGACAGCTCGGCTCCGTCCGGCCGGGTCGGCACGGCCCTGGACGACGGGAGGAGGAGCGACAGCCGGGCACCAAGGGCTCCCGGCGGCCCGCCTCAGTCCTTCGTCTCGCCGGCGTCCTTCGCGGCCCGCCGCTGGGCTCGCAGCTCGGCCTCGGTCGGGAAGGTGTTCGCGATCCTGATGTGGTGGCGCATCGAGAAGTAGATGGCCACGAGCACGAGCGCGACCACGCCGACGAGCACGAGCGGGATCCAGCCTGCGTTGACGACGCTGTCGTCGACCTGGAGCCATGTCATGGGACGAACCTACCTCCTCGGGCTAGATGGCGTAGTCGGGCGTGATCTGGGGGTTCGGCATGCCGATGCCGCAGAAGAGGTCGTCCTCCGGGATCACTGTCGGGACCGTGCTGAGCACGAGCTGGTAGTCCTCGGTGGGCCACCCGAGCTTCTGGATCTCCATGGGCACGGCGAACCAGTGGCCGTCCGGGTCGATCTGCGTCGCGTGTGCGCGCAGGGCGTCGTCGCGCACGGAGAAGAAGTCGGCGCAGGGGATGAAGGTCGTGAGCCGGTACGCCCGCTGGTCGTCGGGGAAGGACGCGAGTCGCTCGGTGTAGACCGGCTCGAGCCCGTGCTCGTGCATGAGCTGGTCGAGGCGCATGAACCGGTTCCGATGGCCGCCCATGTGGTAGTAGACCTTCTTGACCTGCCACGCAGGACCCGCCTCAGGGACAGCCTGCGGGTCGGCGGCCATCGCCACAGCCGCCATCGAGATCTTGTGGGTCATGACGTGGTCGGGGTGCGGGTACCCACCCTTCTCGTCGTACGTGAGCAGGACGTGCGGCCGGAACTCGCGGATGTGGGCCACGAGCCGTGCGGCGGCGGCGTCGACGTCCTGCAGCGCGAAGCAGCCCTCCGGAAGCGGCGGCAGCGGGTCACCCTCCGGCAGGCCGGAGTCGACGTAGCCGAGCCACACCTGGTCGACGCCGAGGATCTCGCGCGCGCGGGCCATCTCCTCCCGACGGATCGCCGCCAGGTTCGCCCACACCTCCGGGCGGTCCATCTTGGGGTTGAGCACGTCGCCGCGCTCCCCTCCCGTGCACGTCGCGACGAGCACCTGGACGCCTTCGGCGGCGTACTTCGCCATGGTCGCCGCCCCCTTGCTCGACTCGTCGTCCGGGTGGGCATGGACGGCCATGAGACGCAGCGGGTCGCCGTCCTGGTCGACGCGCAGAGGCTTGGGCATGCCCGGTATTGAACCACCGCGGTCTGCGTCGCTCGCCGACTCCCGGCAGAATGGACCTCCGTGTCCAGCGACCACACTCCGGGGCGCGAGCCCGAGGCGGCAGAACCGGCGCCCGTGCGGGCTCCGAAGACGGCGCAGGAGCGCGCCCGGATCGCGGCGAGGTACCCCCGAGCCCGCCGTTGGCCGGGTGTCGTGCTCGGCGTCGCGTTCGCGCTGCTGCTGGGTTCCTGGACGCTCTGGACCGCCGTGTGGCACGCGAACCCGCCGGTCTCGGCCCAGGTGCTCTCCTTCGAGGTCGTGAGCGACTCGGAGGTACGGGTCGTGCTCCACGTGGACCGGCCGGACCCGTCGGTCGCCGGCGTCTGTACGGTGATCACGCAGGCCACGAACTACCAGCAGGTCGGCGAGCTCGACGTCCGGATCGCGCCGGGAACGGTCCGGCTCACCGACGTCACCGTCACCGTCCGGACGATTTCGCGGGCGACATCCGCGTCGCTGCAAGGTTGTCACGCCGGACTCTGAGTCGCGCGTTGCTAGCCTGTACCGATGACGACCGACGAGATCTGGCTGACCCCCGAGGCCCATGCGAAGCTCCGCGACGAGTACGAGTACCTGACGGGCAAGGGACGCGATGAGGTCACGGCGAGGATCGCGCACGCGCGCGAGGAGGGCGACCTGTCCGAGAACGCCGGGTACCATGCCGCGCGTGAGGAGCAGGGCCAGCGGGAGCTGCGGATCCGGCAGCTCAAGGCCATCCTCGACCACGCCAAGGTCGGAGCACCCCCCGCGGCGGCGGCCGGCACCGTCCAGCCCGGCATGAAGGTCACCATCGCGTTCGACGGCGACCCCGAGGACACCGACACGTTCCTCCTCGGCTCCCGCGAGATGCTCGGCCTGGACCGCTCCGTCGACCTCGCCGTGTACTCCCCGCAGTCTCCCCTGGGGTCCGCGATCATCGACCGCTCGGTGGGCGACGCCGTGTCCTACGAGGCGCCCAACGGGCGGCTCATCTCGGTGACGATCGTCGAGGCCGAGGTCTTCTGAGGAGCCCGCAGAACTGAGCCGGGCGGGTTCGCGCGTCGACGAGGTTCACAGGTCGACGAGCAGCCTCTGCGCCTCCGCGGGGTCGAGGGACCCGGCCGCGACCTCGGCCAGCACCTGCTCGCGGGTCAGCGTGGGCGTCGGTTCGGGTTCCTCCGAACCGCCGAGGCCCAGCCGGTCCAGGACGGTCGTGAGCCGCAGGCGTGCGGTCGGGTACGAGACGCCCAGGTGCTTCTCGAGCCCGCGGATGTTGCCTCGGCTCGCCAGGAAGACCTTCAGCACGTCGAGGTCGGCGTCCGAGAGGGCGCAGAAGTCGCACGGAGCGAAGTGCCCGCCGATCTCGGAGCCGCACTCCGTACAGCCCAGCCGGGTCGTGACCAGCCTCTCGCCGCACACCGGGCAGGCCGTCGGCGGACGGTACGAGGGACGCGGTGCACTCATCGAAGGTCCTCGTCGGAGGAGAGCGCGTCGGGGAGCTTCACCGTGGCGTAGCCCATGACCACGCTGAGGTCGAGCCTCGCGGCCCCCGAGCCGAGGACGACCTCGTCGAGGCCCTCCTCGTGAGTCCCCGACCACGCGATCCGGCCGAGCTGGCTCTCCCCGTGGACGACGACGCTGGAGCCCTGCGCGAGGTGGACGGTGAGGCTGCCCGACTCGCACCGGACACGCGAGCGCCCGGACGTGATCCGGCCGTCGATCGTGACCTGGCCGGCCTGGGCGAGCACGTCCGAGGCCTCGGCCACGTCCTTCAGGACCGCCGAGCCGGCCGTGAGCCGAACCTTGCCGAGGTACGGCAGGCCCTCCGTGGTGAGTGTCCCGGCCGTCACCTCGACGTCGACGACGATCGAGGGGTTGACGCGCAGGTGGAGCTCCTTGCCGAGGCCGAGGGAGCGCAGGTCGTCGAGGCTGCGCGGCGGCCGGAGCAGGGAGAAGCCGTCCAGGGACGGGCCCGCGTCCCCGTCGGAGGTCACCTCGAGCACCGAGCCGTTGCGTCGAAGGACATGGGGGCCGTCGACAGCGACGGTGGCCACTCCGGCGTCGCCGACGATGCGTACACGTCGGCCGACCGCCCGGACGGCGATCCGGTCGACACCGTTGGTCCCGCTGGAGCGCCGGCGCTTCGTCGTGTCCTGGGGCTCTGACGTGGTGCGGTAGGGGGATGCGTCGTGCCACTCGGCGGACGACTCCGCGGGCGTGGGCCGTGGCGGCTGCTCGAAGCTGGGGTCGGGGGCGTTGCGCGCCTCGTCAATGCGTCGGCTGGCCTCGGCGGCGTCGATGCGCCCGGCAGCGAGGTCCTCAAGGATGCCTGAGATGTCGTCATTCATGTCCCCAACGATACGCCGGCTTCCCATAATGACAAGTGATCCTTTCTATTCTCCTAACCGTCGCGCTGGCTAAGGTGATCGAGTGCGCACGCCACGTCCGGTACCGGTCCTCGCGATGATCGCGTTCCTCGTGGCTCTCGGGTTCGGCATCGTCTCCCCCGTCCTGCCCGTCTTCGCGCGGACGTTCGGGGTCACGACCCTGGCTGCGGGCGCCGTCGCGTCGAGCTTCGCGCTCGTGCGCGTCGCGTCTCTTCCGATGGCTGCCCGACTGGCGCGGGCCTTCGCGGAGCGCCGGGTCATCGTCGCCGGCGTCCTCATCGTCGCCGTCTCCAGCGCTGCCTGCGCCGCCGCGACCTCGTACTGGTGGTTCCTCATCGCTCGCGCCGCCGGCGGCGTGGGCTCCGCGATGTTCACGATCGGGGCGACGAGCCTCCTGTTCTCGGTCACACCGTCCGAGCGGCTGGGTCGTGCGTCGGGCCTGTTCAACGGAGGGTTCGTGCTCGGGGGCATGACCGGGCCGGTACTCGGCGGGATCCTCACGGGAGCGTCGCTGCGCGCGCCGTTCGTCGTGTACGCGGTCGGCCTCGGCGTCGCGGGTCTCGTCGCCTGGACCATGCTGCCTGTCCAGGGTGAGACGACCGCATCGTCCGCCACGACCCCACCGTCGGCGGAGCCGGGTGCCGAGGAGCCGGAGGGAGAGGTCCCTCTGCGCGTCGCGTTCCGTGACCGCCGGTACGTGGCGGCCGTCCTGTCCGCCTTCGCGCAGGGCTGGCAGTCGAACGGGGTCCGGTCGCTCGTCGTGCCACTCGTCGTCGTCGAGAGCCTGGCGAAGCCCGCGTCCTGGTCCGCATGGGCGTTCGGGGCGGCGGCCGCGGCCCAGGCCCTCACGCTGTACGGCTCAGGCTGGGTCACCGACCGGGCCGGTCGCCGGATCTCGCTCGTCGTCGGGTCCGTCGCGACCGGGCTGCTGGGCCTCGCCTTCGTCGCGCCGGGCTCGTACACCGCGCTGGTCGTCGTCCTCTGCCTGTACGGGGTCGGCGCGTCCCTGGCGTCGACCTCGACCCAGGCCAGCGTCGGGGACGCCATCGGCCGTCGCGGAGGGCCGGCTCTCGCCGGCTACCAGATGGCGGGCGACATCGGACAGATCGCCGGCCCACTCGCCGCGGGCGCGCTCCTCGACGCGGGCTCGAAGGTGGCTGCGGTGGGGATCGGTGCCGCGTTCCTCCTCGTCGCCGCCGCCGGAGCAGTCGCGATGCCGCGGAGGCTACGGGCCGCTCAGGCCTGACCGAGCCGGCTCAACGCCTCGACCGCGATGCTCACGTAGCCCTCGGCGACGAAGTCGTCGAACAGGCTCGACTGGATGACGAGACCCATGACGAGACCGACGAGGAGCGACGCCACCGCCACCCTCTCGTCGCCGTAGCCGTGGGCAACACACCACTCCTCGACGTGCGCGGCGACGCCCACGGGGAGCCCGCCTGCCCTGTTCCGCAGCAAGGCGCGCAGCTCGTCGTCGGCTGCCGCCCCCGCCCAGATCTGGAGCACGAGGGGTGCGGTGTCCGCCTCCTCGGCCACGCGCCTGGCGGCGAGGGTGAACAGCTCAGCGGGTGTCACGGGTCCGGTCTCCCGCAGGGCCGCCTCGATCGGACCGGCCAGGGCCTTTTCGGCGACGGCGAGGACGATGTCGTGCTTGGACTCGAAGTGGTGGTAGATGGCTCCCGCGCTCGTCCCCGAGGCGGCGATGATGTCGGCCACGGACGTCCCAGCGACGCCGCGCTGACGGATGAGGGTGTCGGCGGCGTGGAGGATCGCCTCACGACTCGCACCGTACCGCCTGGCCACGATCCCCCACCCTATCCACGGGCCGTACCGGCCCGGACGGCACGGCGTCCTCAGAGGAGGGTGGGACCGCCGCGAGGCTGCAGGTCATCGACGCCCAGTACGGCGGACGGGTCCGCCGGCTCGTACAACGTCGGCGGGCCGTACGCGGGAGCACCGACCAGGCGCACCAGAACCACATCCATTGCCGGCTTCTTGGCATAGCCGACTTGCGCGGGGCGCACATCGGGGCATAGGAGAGTGAGCGTGCCCAAGCCGCTCCACGAGCTCGTCGCGCCCGACTGGGCTGAGGCCCTCGCCGACGTCGAGCCGCAGATCCACGCCATGGGCGACTGGCTGCGTACGGAGCTGGCAGCCGGACGCCCGTACCTGCCGTCCGGCCCGAACGTGCTGCGTGCGTTCACCCTGCCTCTGGCGGACGTGCGGGTGCTCGTCGTGGGCCAGGACCCCTACCCGACGCCCGGCCACCCCGTGGGGCTGTCGTTCTCGGTCGCGGCGGACGTGCGGCCTCTTCCCGCGTCGCTGCGCAACATGTACACCGAGCTCTCCGAGGACCTCGGGGTGGCGCCCCCCGCCACCGGGGACCTCGGGCCCTGGTTCGAGCAGGGGGTGCTCCTGCTGAACAGGGTCCTGACCGTGCAGCCCGGAGCGCCCGGGTCCCATCGCGGCAAGGGATGGGAGACGATCACTCAGCGCGCCATCGAGGTGCTCGCCGCCCGGGGCGCCCCCCTGGTCGCTGTGCTCTGGGGCCGCGACGCCAGGAACCTCACGCCGCTGCTCGGCGATGTCCCGGTCGTCGAGAGCGCCCACCCCTCGCCGCTCTCGGCCCGCAACGGCTTCTTCGGATCGAGGCCGTACTCGCGGGTCAACGCCCTGCTCGCCGACCAGGGGGCTCCGCCGATCCGCTGGGCATGAGACGCCGGCGGAGCCTGTCTCGCACATTTGAACCTTCAAACCGCGCTACTGTTCTGCTGTCCGGATCGCCGAGGAGGCCGACTATGAACGTCCTGCCCGATGCCATCACCGCCCCTGTGGTCGAGGATCTCAGCGCGGTCCCCACCGGCGACATGCCGGGCGACAAGGTGCAGATCGACGCAGGGCACGTGGCCAAGGCGACCAGCGTGCTGCCCCGCCTCTGGGAGGTGCTGCGGCCCATCCTCGAGGCGAGCCCCCACCAGCGGGCCGTCGTCGCCGTACATGGCGGGTCGGGTGTCGGCAAGAGCGAGATCGGCTCGCTGCTGGCCCACTTCCTGCGCGCGAACGGCGTCGGCGCCTACGTGATGAGCGGCGACAACTACCCGCGGCGCATCCCCCGCGACAACGACGCGGAGCGGCTCCGTACCTTCCGCACGGCCGGCGTGCGCGGGCTGGTCGACGCCGGCCTGTACGGCGGGGACGTGCGACGGGCACTCAGCGACCTTCAGGCGGCCGACCGCGACGCGGACCCGGGACTGGTCGCCGAGCACCCCTGGCTCGGGACGTACCAGCGTGTCGGCCGGGCCGCGCTCAACGCGTACCTCGGCACGCCGAACGAGATCGACTTCGACGAGGTGTCAGGGATCCTCGCCCGGTTCCACGACGGCGCGACGTCGCTCAACCTCAAGCGGATGGGGCGTGAGCTGGGCGAGCTCTGGTACGAGTCGGTGGACGTCTCCGACGTCTCCGTCCTCGTCGTCGAGTGGACCCACGGCAACTCCGACCACCTCACGGGGGTGGACGTGCCGATCCTGCTCAGCTCGACGCCCGAGGAGACCCTGGCACACCGGCGCGCCCGGGCCCGCGACGGCGCGGTCGACTCCCCCTTCACGACGATGGTCCTGGCACTGGAGCAGGCGAAGCTCGCCTCTCAGGCCCGCAAGGCCAAGATCATCGTGGCGAAGTCCGGAGAGGTCATCGACTACGACCGCTACCTCGCGTCCATGGGCCGCAACCTGCCGGGCGCCGGCGCGATGCTCAACCTCTACCCGGACAGCGTGGGCGGCACCGTCGCCGACGTCGTGAGCCTCCTCGTCGACCCGGCGGTCGCCGGGGCGTTCACCGCCGTGTACCTGCTGCCGAGCCTGTTCAACACCGACCTCGACCGGGGGTTCTCCGTCATCGACTACGGGCTGAACAGGCTGTACGCGACGGGCGCGGACCTGAACGCGCTGCGCGAGGCCGGTATCGCGCTGAAGCTCGACTTCATCCTCAACCACGCCTCCGTGCTGTCCCCGCAGTTCCAGGACCTGCTCGCCAACGGCGACCGGTCCGCGTACAAGGACTTCTTCATCGACTGGAACGCGTTCTGGGCCGGCCACGGTGAGCTCACGGATGGCGGGTACGTCCAGCCGGACGCCGACCTCATCAAGGACATGTACTTCCGCAAGCCGGGCCTGCCGATCCTCATGGTGCGACTGCCTGACGGCACCGAGCGCCCGTACTGGAACACGTTCTACCAGGAGGTCCGCTACCCAGTCCCCACAACTCTCGAGGTCATGCGGGCGAGCGGGCTCCAGTACGCGTCGGCGGAGGTCGTGGCCGCCCGCGTGGGGGCCGCGATCGCGGCTGGGCGTGGTCCCGGCGAGGCCGACTTCTCGGGCTTCGAGGACGCGCGCGACACCGTGGTGGAGCTCGTCGAGTCGCGCCGCACGTACCTGGGGCAGATGGACCTCGACATCCGCTCGCCGAAGGTGTGGGAGTTCTACGAGGACACGCTGAACCGTCTCGCCTCGTACGGCGCGGAGATCGTCCGGCTCGACGCGTTCGCGTACGCACCCAAGGAGCCGGGCGCCAGGAACTTCCTCAACGACCCCGGCACCTGGGACCTGCTCGCCCGGGTGAAGCGGCTCGCGGACGCCAGGGGCGTCACGCTGCTGCCGGAGATCCATGCCCGCTACGAAGAGGGCATCCACGAGCTGCTCGCGGCCAAGGGCTTCATGACCTACGACTTCTTCCTGCCGGGCCTCGTCGTCGACGCGCTCTCACGACACGACGGGACCACGCTCGCGCGGTGGATCCGTGAGCTCGTGGGCAAGCAGATCCGCACGGTCAACATGCTCGGCTGCCACGACGGCATCCCGCTCCTGGACCTCAAGGGCCTGCTCGATGACGACCGCATCGAGGCGGTCATCGAGACCGTCAAGGCCCGGGGGGGCTACGTCAAGGACCTCCACGGTGCGAAGAACATCTACTACCAGGTCAACGCCACGTACTACTCCGCTCTCGGCGAGACCGACGAGGCCATGCTGCTGGCGCGCGCGATCCAGCTGTTCACCCCGGGCAAGCCCCAGGTCTGGTACCTGGACCTGTTCTGCGGGCGCAACGACCACGAGGCGGTCGCTCGCGCCGGCGCCGGCGGCCACAAGGAGATCAACCGGACGAACCTCACGCGCGATCAGGTACGGGATGGCTTGGAGCGGCCCGCGGTCCGGCGTCAGCTCGAGCTGCTGCGCTTCCGCAACACGTTCGGCGCCTTCGGCTTCGACGCCACCTGCGAGGTGGCCGAGACGCCCGCCGACGAGCTGGTCGTCACGTGGCGCAAGGGCGGCCACGAGGCTGTGCTCCGGGCCGACCTCACCACGTACGAGTTCAGCGTCACGGCCGACGGGCAGCTGATCTAGGGCGATCTAGGGCAGATCTAGGGCCGGACCACGCGGCGGTACGGGATCGCCGCGTGCGTCCGAGCTGCTCGGACATGGCCGCCCGCTCGACCTCGAGCAGGGACACGGTGTGAAGCGCCGCGTGGTGGGCGCGGGCGCCGCCGCGCGCGCCGAAGAGCCGCTTCGTCCAGATGAGGTAGACGACGAGGAACAGGTTGATGACGAGCGCGGCGATGCGCAGCGCCGTGACCTTGTCCACGAGCTCGTAGATCTCCAGGGGGAGGAACAGCGAGGTGCCCACCACGGCCACGTACTCGCCCCACCGCTTCATGAGCCACAGCCCGGTGCCTTCGACGAGCTGGAGCGTGCCGTACGTGGCGACGGCGGCGGCCACCTCGATGATCGTCCTGGAACGAGCCGCCAGCGCACGCTCGATCCAGTGGACGAACGTCACGTCCTCGAGCCGGATCCCCAGCTTCTGCGCGACCGGCGCGAGCAGCGGGAGGTACGTCTGGAACGTCGACTCGAGCCAGGCGCGCTGTCCGTTGAACCGCCAGATCGCGAGTGCCGCGGCCAGGATGACGATGCCACGGAGGAGCTTGTCGACCGACAGGATCCGCAGCACGAAGGCGTCCCGCAGCGCCGCCCCCCGCAGGACGATCGGCGCGTCGTCAGCAGGACCCGACCCGCGGGGCTCCCCCACGACGTAGTCGCCGCAGCGAAGGCAGCGCCAGGCGGTGCCCCAGGGCGTCGTGGTGGACAGCCGCTCGGCGAGCTCGGGCTCGTCCGGGTGGTACGTGGCGTGACCCTGGCGGCCGCACGACCGCAGGTCCCAGCTCCACCCTGCGAACGGCCTCCATCCCACGATCGGCCAGTGTAGGTGGCGCCCGCACAGCCGTGGGACGATGACGAGCATGTACGTAGCCACTCCCGTCGACGCCCACGGACAGTCCGCTCACGCCTGGGGCCGCGCCCACTGGATCGCCGTCGCCGACGTCTCCGACGCCGGCATCGCGAGCTGGGAGGTCCACGAGGTCGGCTGGGACGAGCTCCACGACTCCAGCACGCACGGCTCCCACCATGCGCGCGTCGTGTCGTTCCTCAAGGACCAGCGGATCCAGGCGATCGTCGTCGACCACGTCGGCGAGGGCATGCAGCGCATGCTCACGACGATGGGCATCCCGATGCTGCCCGCCTCCCCCGGCGATGCGAAGGCCTCCGTTCTCACCGCGGTGCGGGGAGCCACGCTCTCCTGAGCCCCAGACCGCGGAAGTCGACGTCGTCGACGCGGGAGATGCGCCTGGCGCCTACAGTGCTCGCATGCGCGTTCCCGAGTGGCGACCGGCACTGACCGTGGCGCACGACGCCGCGCTGGACTGGCTCGAGAGCCTGGACCAGCGGTCCGTGCGTCCCGATGCCGACTACGACACCATGTACGCGGCGCTCGCCGAGCCGATGCCGGAGAACGGGATGCCGCCGCAGCAGGTGATCGCCGACCTCGCGCGGACCATCGAGCCGGGGCTCATGGCGATGAACCACGGACGCTTCTTCGGCTGGGTCATCGGCGGTGCGACGCCGGCCGGCGTGGCTGCTGACTGGCTCGTGGCGGCCTGGGACCAGAACACCGCCATGTCGGAGCCCACCCCGGGCGCCTCCGCGGTCGAGGCCGTCACCGCCGAGTGGCTGCTGGAGCTGCTCGACCTCCCGCGGACCTCGTCGGTGGCCTTCGTGACGGGGGCCCAGGTCGCGAACCTCGTATGCCTGGCTGCAGCCCGGGACCGTGTGCTGGCAGACGCCGGGTGGGACGTCGAGGCCGATGGCCTCCTGGGTGCACCGCCCGTGACCGTCCTGGCCGGCGAGTACGTGCACCACACCGTCGGCAGGGCGGTACGGATCCTGGGTCTCGGCGAGGCACGCATCGTGATGGTGCCGGCCGACAGCAACGCGCGGATGCGCCCGGATGCCCTCGCTACGGCCCTGTCGGCCGTCGAGGGACCGGCGATCGTCTGCGGCCAGGGCGGCGAGATCGCCACGGGTGGCATCGACCCGCTGGCCAAGCTCGCCGACATCGTCGACGCCCGTCGCACGACCGCGCCGACCTGGTTCCACATCGACGGCGCGATAGGCCTCTTCGGCCGGGCGTCGGCAGTCCTGGCTCCGAAGTTCTCCGGCGCCGAGCGGGCCGACTCCTGGTGCACCGACGCGCACAAGTGGCTGAACACGCCCTATGACTGCGGGATCGCGATCGTCCGCGACCGCGAGGCGCACCACCGCGCGATGACCCTCCACGCCTCGTACCTGCCGGAGCCGGGTGCGGCACGCGACCCGATCGACTGGAACCCGGAGATGAGCCGTCGGGCCCGGGCCATGGCGGTGTACGCCACGCTGCGCTCCCTCGGCAGGTCCGGCGTCGCGGAGATCGCCGAGCGCGACTGCGAGATGGCGCGGCTGCTGGCCGAGGGGATCGGCATGATCCCCGGCGCCGAGGTGTGCAACGAGGTCGAGCTCAACCAGGTGCTCGTCCGCGTGCACGACCCCGCAGGACAAGACGACGACGCCCACACGCGGGCGGTGCTGTCCCGGATCCAGACCAGCGGCGTGGCGTACCCGAGCGGCACGACCTTCGAGGGCCGCGCGGCGATCCGCTTCTCGGTGGCCAACTGGTCGACCGACGAGGCCGACATCGTGGAGACGCTCGAGGCTCTCAGCGACGCCCACACGCGCTGGGGCTGACGTCCACCGGCGAGTGTCAGCCGCGTGACTCCTCGGCGATGCGCTCGTGGTGGCGTACCACCTCGTTGACGATGAACGTGAGGAACTTCTCGGCGAACTCGGGGTCGAGCCCCGACTCGACGGCGAGCTCGCGGAGACGCCTGATCTGCTGCTCCTCGCGTGCGGGATCGGCCGGAGGCAGCCCTTTGGATGCCTTGAGCTCGCCCACGGCGCGCGTGATCCGGAACCGCTCCGCGAGCAGGTGGACGAGGGCGGCGTCGAGGTTGTCGATCGACGCGCGGGCGGCGACGAGCTCGTTCGGGAGCTCGCTCATCAGACGATCACCAGCTCGATCCGCTGGAACTCCTTGACGTCGGTGTACCCGGTGGACGCCATCGCCCTGCGCAGCGCGCCGACGAGGTTCATCGAGCCGTCCGGCGTGACGGACGGGCCGTGCACGATCTCCGCGAGCGTGCCCACCGTGTCGAACTTGGCCCGCTCCCCGCGGGGAAGGGTCGCGTGCCACGCCTCGGCGCCCCAGTGGTAGCCCTTTCCCGGCGCCTCGGTGGCGCGGGCGAGCGGCGCAGCGACCATGACCGCGTCCGCGCCGCAGGCGATCGCCTTCGCGATGTCGCCCGACCGGCCCACGGCGCCGTCGGCGATGACGTGGACGTAGCGGCCCCCGGACTCGTCGAGGTAGTCCCGCCGCGCCTCCGCCACGTCGGTGATGGCCGATGCCATCGGCACCTCGATGCCCAGCACGTCGCGGTTCGCGTGGCGAGCGCCGCCGCCGAAGCCGACGAGCACGCCGGCCGCGCCCGTGCGCATGAGGTGGAGGGCCATCTGGTACGTGGCACAGCCGCCGACGATGACGGGGACGTCGAGGGTACGGATGAAGGTCTTGAGGTCCAGGGGGTCGGCGGCCTTGGACACGTGCTCGGCCGACACCGTCGTACCGCGGATGACGAAGAAGTCCGGGGCCGCCTTGACGACGACATCGGCGAACTCGCGCGTGTTCTGCGGCGACAGCGACCCCGCCACGGGCACGCCGGAGGCCCGGATCTCGGCCATCCGGGCCTCGATGAGCTCGGGCCGGATCGGTGAGGCGTACAGCTCCTGCATGCGCTTGGTCGCCGTCACCTGGTCCTCGATGGCCGCCAGCTCGTCGAACAGGGGCGTCGGGTCGTCGTACCGGGTCCAGAGGCCCTCGAGGTTCAGCACGCCGAGTCCGCCGAGCCGGCCCATGGCGATGGCCGTCGCCGGCGACATGACCGAGTCCATGGGGGCCGCCACGATGGGGAAGTCCAGCCGGATCGCGTCGATGCGCCAGGCGAGGTTGACCTCCTCGATGCCGCGCGTGCGGCGCGACGGGACGAGCGCGATGTCGTCGAAGGAGTACGCCTTGGAGGCGCGTCGACTGCGTCCGATGTCGTACATGGCCTGGTCAGCCTCCGTAGTTAGGGGCCTCAACGGCCATCTGGATGTCGTGCGGGTGGGACTCGCGCAGCCCGGCGGACGTGATCCGTACGAACCTGCCGCGCTCGTGCAGCTCGGGGATCGTGGAGGCGCCCGTGTAGAACATCGACTGGCGCAGCCCTCCGACGAGCTGGTACGCGACGGCCGCCAGCGGGCCGCGGTAGGCGACCTTGCCCTCGATGCCCTCGGGGACGAGCTTGTCGTCGCTCGTCACGTCGGCCTGGAAGTAGCGGTCCTTGGAGTAGGAGCCCTTGCGCCCGCGAGCCGCCATCGCGCCCAGGGAGCCCATGCCGCGGTATTGCTTGAACTGC
>JAJZQV010000156.1 GCA_021803025.1 Actinomycetes bacterium
CGGCCTTCGGCTGGAGACGGCGTCCCGTTCGTACCTCGCGCGGGCGTTCGTCGAGGGACTCCTGTGCGGCCAGGCCGACGGCCTGGCCGCCCTCGCAGGCCAGGGCCTCGCGGCGAAGCGGGTCGTCCTCCTCGGCGGCGCGGCCAAGTCCCGGGCCGTCCGTGAGATCGCCCCCTTGATCCTCGGCGTGCCTGTCGTCGTCCCGTCGCCCGGTGAGTACGTGGCGCTCGGCGCGGCCCGGCAGGCGGCGTGGGTCCTGGCCGGTACGGCCGAGCCTCCGTCGTGGCGCAGGCCGGGAGAGGAACACTACGAGGGAGCCCTCGACCAGGCGGTACGCACGCGCTACGCGTCGGCGCGCGGCTCGTTCCTCGCCCGACCCTGAAAGGGACCGCCATGGAGAAGGTACGGATCGGCACGGGTGCGGTCACCGCTGAGATCTGGACGCTCGGCGCGGCGCTCAACGGCGTCAGGGCCCCCGACCGTGACGGCACGCTCGCGAATGTCGTGCTCGGGCACGCGGACGAGGGGGAGCGACGCGCCGGAACCGCGTACCTCGGGGAGGTCGTCGGCCCGTTCGGGAACAGGATCCGCGACGCCCGGTTCGCCATCGACGGCCGCCCGTACCAGCTCGAGCGCAACTTCCTCGCCCGCCACTCGCTGCACTCGGGCAGTGCCGGCTTCCACCGGCAGGAGTGGACGGTCGCGGACGCCGGCGCTGACCACGTGCGCCTCGAGCTCACGTGGTCCGACACGACCGGCGAGCACCCGGGACCGGTCCACGCGGCCGTCACGTACACGGCGAGGGACAGCACCCTCGCGTACGACATCGAGGTGACGACGGACGTGCCGACGGTCGTCAATGTCATCGGCCACCCGTACCTCAACCTCGCCGGGGCCGGCACCGTGGCCGACCACGTGCTCACCATCGACGCGGACACGTACCTCCCGGTGGACGACGAGCTCATCCCGACGCCCGAGGCGCCGGCGCCGGTCGAGGGCCGGTTCGACCTCCGTAGCGGGCGCAGGGTCGGCGACATCGTCGCCGAGGGCGGGGTTGACCACTGCTTCGTCCTCAACGGGACAGGGCTGCGTACCGTCGCCTCGCTCGTCGACCCAGCCTCCGGGCGGCGGCTGGACGTCGCCACCGACGAGCCGGGGCTGCAGGTGTTCGACGGCCGCAGCCTCGACGAGATCGGCTACCCGCGGTACGGGGGTCTCGCGATGGAGACGCAGCACTTCCCTGACGCCCCGAACCGCCCCGACTTCCCGAGCACGCTCCTTCGTCCGGGGGAGAGTCGGACCTCCCGTACGGTCTGGACGTTCTCGGCGCACTGAGCGGCCTCGCAGGGCAACCGGGTGCGGCACACAGCCCCACCTGACAGGATGGGCCCCATGCGCGTACACATCGCTACCGATCACGCCGCCTTCGAGACCAAGCAGTTCCTCGTGGAGTCGCTGCGGGCCAAGGGGTACGAGATCGTCGACCACGGCGCCGCGACCCTGGACCCCGAGGACGACTACCCGGCCACGGTGATCCCCTGCGCAGAGGCCGTGCGCGACGACCCCGGCTCCCTCGGCGTCGTCCTCGGCGGGTCCGGCAACGGCGAGCAGATGGCAGCCAACAAGGTCAAGGGGATCCGCGCAGCCCTCGCGTACGACGTCGACACCGCACAGCTGGCGCGCGAGCACAACAACGCCCAGGTCGTCGCGCTCGGCGGCCGCATGCACACGCTGCCGGAGGCGCTGGGGATCGTCCTGGTCTTCCTCGAGACACCGTTCTCCGAGAACCCCCGCCACCAGCGCCGGATCGACATGATCTCCGACTACGAGGAGAGGACCGAGGTCACCTCCGCGTGACCCCGCCCTTGCGGCGCCGCACGAGGTCGACCGCGACGCGGGGCCGCCTAGGCTGACGCCCGGAAGGGGGCCACCATGCCGGAGGGGCATCACATCCACCGTCTGGCGCTCGACCTGGAGCGGGCGCACGGGGGCCGACCTGCGCGCGTGTCGAGCCCCCAAGGACGCTTCGCGGACGCCGCCGAGCTCCTCGACGACACGGTCCTCGAGCGGGCCTGGGCCGTCGGCAAGCACCTGTTCGTACAGTTCGCCGGCGACCGCGTGGTCCACATCCACCTCGGCCTCATCGGCAAGCTCCGCCCGTTCCCGTGGCCCGGTGGACCCGGCCAGGTACGGCTGCGCATCGGGACACCGGAGTCGGGGGTGCACGACCTGTCCGGGCCGCAGACCTGCGAGCTGATCTCGGGGGAGGAGGCGGAGGCGGTCGCCGCCTCGTCCGGCCCCGACCCGCTCGACCCGGACTCCGACCGCGAGCGCGCCTGGACGAGGCTGCACAGGTCGAGCAAGACGGTCGCCGCGCTGCTCATGGACCAGTCGATCTTCGCGGGGGTCGGCAACATCTACCGTGCCGAGGTGCTCTTCCGGGCGGCCGTCGACCCGTTCCTGCCGGGCAAGCAGCTCCCGCGTGCGACCTTCGACGCCATCTGGTCCGACCTCGTCGAGCTCATGCCGCAGGGGGTCATCGACGACCGGATCGACACGGTGCGGTTCGAGCACAGCCCGGACGCGACCGGCCGGGCGCCCAGGGTCGACCGACACGGCGGCGAGGTGTACGTGTACCGCCGCCACGAGCAGGGCTGCCTCGTGTGCGGCACGCCTGTACGCCTCGAGCTCCACGCGGCGCGGAACCTGTACTGGTGCCCGCGCTGCCAGCCGACGGGCGCAGACGGCACGAGGAGACGCCGGGCCCGTACGCACCGGTGAGGTCGTTCCCGGCACAGGTCAACACGAGGCTCGGCGGGGGCGCTTCCGAACCGCCGCGGCTACCTTGGCGTCATGAGTCTTGACGCTCCCCGCGAGGTCCGTACAGCCCGCTCCGTCGCGGAGGTGTACGACTACGGGGCCCACGTATGGTCGTGGCGGCTCGACGGGCAGCCGGTCCTCTGGACGAGCGGCTCGTCCAGGTACGAGAGGGGCAAGCCGCTCCGCGGCGGCATCCCGGTCTGCTGGCCGTGGTTCGGGCCCGGCCGCAGCGGTGACAAGACGCCCGCGCACGGACTGGCGAGGGTCAGCTCGTGGACCCTCAAGGACCTCCGAGAGACGCCGGACGGCGCTCGCCTGGCGTACCAGCTCACGTCTCGGGGGGTGCCGGAGGCGCTGCCCGGCACGGACTGGACCCTCACGTACGACGTCTCGGTGGGCGAGGACCTCGAGCTGGCGCTCACCGTGACCAACACCGGCTCGGTGCCCTTCTCGTACGAGCTGGCGCTGCACACGTACCTCACAGTCGGCGACGTCCGGCAGGTCTCCGTCTCGGGGCTCGACGGCGCGTCGTACCTGGACAAGGTCACGGGACGGCGCGAGCGGCAGGAGGGCGACGTCACCGTCACGCAGGAGACGGACCGGGTGTACGACGGCGGCGGGGAGATCGTCGTGACGGACCCGGTCCTCGGGCGACGGCTCCTGGTCTCCACGGAGGGCGCAGCGAACACTGTGGTCTGGAACCCCTGGGTCGCCAAGGCAGCGGCCATGTCCGACTTCGGCGACGACGAGTGGCCCGGGATGCTGTGCATCGAGGCGGGGAACGTCCTCGAGCACGCGGTCCACCTGTCGCCGGGAGCGGCAGCGAGCGTGCGGTACCGCGCCGAGGTCGTCCCGCTCTCGGCGCCCACTGGGTACTGACGTCCGCGTAACCGTTTGCAGAGTTTCGGTAACGATTCATGCACTACTCATGGCAAGCGCTTGCAATGCGTGGCTCAGGGGAGAGCCACCTCGTAATATCGCCGCGAAGGGGACCTCGAACACCACACGGAGGATCAATGACGACCCGCAGAACCTTCATCGCAGGAGCCGCCGCCACCGCGTCCGCTGCTGCGCTGGCAGCCTGCAGCAGCTCTGGCTCACCCGCCGGCAAGGCGACTGCCGACGACACCAGCCCTGTCACCCTGCGCTTCGCGTGGTGGGGCAACGACATCCGCAACAAGAACACCGCCCAGGTGATCTCGGACTACATGAAGCTCCACCCGAACGTCACGGTCACGGGTGAGCCAGGCGTGTGGACGAGCTACTGGGACAAGCTCTCGACCCAGATCGCCGGCAACACCGCTCCGGACATCATCCAGATGGACGAGCAGTACATCCGGGACTACTCGAAGAAGGGGATCCTCGCCGATCTCAGCAAGGTCCCCATCGACACGAGCAAGTTCGCCAAGGGACTGGTGGCCACCGGCACCATCGACAACAAGGTCACGGGACTGTGCGGCGGCGTCAACGCCCTGTCGATCGTCGCGAACCCCGTCCTGTTCCAGAAGGCGGGCGTCGCGCTCCCCGACGACAAGACGTGGACCTGGGACAGCCTCATGACGCTGGCCGCGGACCTCACCACCAAGCTCGGCGCCGGCCACTACGGCATCAACGGCGGCCTCTT
>JAJZQV010000039.1 GCA_021803025.1 Actinomycetes bacterium
TCCGATCTGCTGCCCGGACCCCGGTTGCGTCGACGTACCCGGGCCGGTCCTCGGCGAGGCGCGCCTGGTGGGCGGCGACGATGCAGGTCCCACGCCAGAACGCGGCGCGGGCGGCGGCCGACAGCGGCCCATCCGTACAGGCCGGGTCGAACGGGATCCGCTCTGCCGTGTTGTGCTCTGTCCCGGCGACGACCTCGATGCCGGCGGCGACGAACGCCTCGACGTAGGCGTCGACGACGGCGGAGGTGTTGCGGATCGGGATGAGCTCGGCGAGGTGGATCCCCCGCTCCACGAGCCGCTTAGCCAGCGCCGCCGGCGGCTCCTCGAAGGGACAGACCGGGTCGACCCCATCGGCCAGCGTGGGGTAGCACGGGATGCCGCCCATCGCGAGCACGTACGCGTACGCGGCCTCGAACGACAGCGGGACCTCCGGCGCGAAGCCGGCAGTCCCCGCCTTGAGCAGCCGCGACCGTACCTCGCCCTGCATGGCGACCGGGTCGTCGAGCGCCGCCTTCGGGGGAGCGCCGTACGCCTTCTCGAGGACCGCCGAACGCTCCCCGGCGGGGAGAGCGGTCACGGCCTCCTCCACGGCACGCGCGATGTGGCGCTCCTGGAGGGAGACCCACTCGACCGGGACACCACCGCGAGCGGCCACGTCCGCGGCGATCTCGGCGGCGGTCAGGGACCGGCCGAGCCCGGCTGCCTGGAGGTGGGCATCGAGCTTGGCGACCATCTCCGCGGCACGCGCGTCGTTGCCCTCGCGGATCTGAGCCGCGGTCGCGACCGCCTCCGGCAGCTTCGTGCGGAACGGGTCGATCCCCTTGCCGCACACGTACATGCGGCCTGGGTTGGCGGGGTCGTTGATGCGGATCCCCGCCGCCTCCAGGTCGGGCACGAGGGTGATGAACTCCAGGCCGAACAGCGGCACGATCCCCGCATCGCGGCAGAGCTCGGCGAACCGGCCGTACACCTGCTGGTCGTAGAAGTTCGAGATCCCGATCGCGCGGACCCCCTCCGCCTGTGCGCTGGCGACGACGTCCTCCGGCGACGCGAACGCCGAGAAGTTCGGCGGCACGTGCACGTGGGTGTTGACGATCGGCGTGGTCATGACTCCTCCTACCGGGCGAACGCGCGACGTTCCGCGTCGGCCCATTGCTGCTGGCTGATCCCGAGGACTCCGGGCGTGTAGGTCGTGAGTACGGAGCTCGCCCGGGCCACCTCACGCAGCTCCGTGAGCCCACCCGACAGGGCACCCATCGCCCGCGCCTGGACGAGCAGGTTGCCCATCGCGGTGCCCTCCGTCGGCCCGGCGACCACCGGGAGCCCGGTCGCCTCGGCGGTGAGCTGGCACAGGAGCTCGTTCTGGGAGCCGCCGCCGACGATGTGGACCACCTCGATGTCGCGCCCGGCCATCTCACAGGCGTCGCGGATCGCGACCCTGTACGTGAGGGCGAGCGAGTCGATGATGCAGCGTGCGAACTCGTCCTGGCTCTGCGGGGCCGCCTGGCCGGTCTCCACCGCCATGGCTGCCAGGCGTGCGGGCATGTCGCCCGGCGGCAGCAGCCGCTCGTCGTTCATGTCGAGCACGCAGGCCAGCGCGGGCAGTGTGGCGGCCGCCGCGACCCGTACCGGCAGCGGGACGGCGGGGGTGGACTTCTCCCAGGTCCGGATCGACTCCGAGAAGACCCACAGGCCCATGACGTTCTTGAGGTAGCGCACCGTCCCGTCGAGGCCCAGCTCGTTCGTGAAGTTCAGCCGGCGGCTGGCCTCGGTGAGGACGGGCGCGTCGAGCTCGAGCCCGACGAGCGACCACGTGCCGCTTGAGATGTAGGCGAACCGGTCGGTCGTCGTCGGCACCGTGACGACGGCCGAGGCCGTGTCGTGCCCGCCGACAGACACGACCGGTACGGGGCGGCCGAGCCGTACGGCCGGGGCACCGACCGTGCCCGGTTCCACCAGCTCGGGCAGGACCCGCTCCAGCGGCAGCCCGTACAGACGGCTCACCTCAGCCACCGTCTGCGGGCACCAGCGACGCGTGGTGACGTCGAGGAGCCCGGTCGTCGACGCGATCGTCACCTCGGCGACCCCGACGCCGGTGAAGTGGTGCCCGATGAGGTCGGGCAGCATGAGCACCTGGTCGGTCTCGTCCCAGCCCGGCTGGTCCGCCGCCGCGACGAGCTGGAAGACCGTGTTGAAGGGCATGACCTGCAGCCCGCACCGCCCGTACAGCTCGGAGGCCGCGATCTGGGCGAACACCTTGTCGGGCACGCCGTCGGTGCGCGAGTCCCGGTAGTTGTACGGGTCCTCGAGCAGCGACCCGTCGGCCCGCACGCGTCCGTAGTCGACGCCCCAGGTGTCGATGCCGATGCTGCGCACCTCGATGCCGCTGTTCTGAGCCGCCTCGACACCGCGAGCGACCGAGCCGACGAGCGTCTCGAAGTCCCAGTGCAGCTCCTCCACGCCGTCGCGCGTGAACGTCGTGGACGGTGTCACGAACCGCGCGGTCTGGCTGAGCTCGAGACGGCCGTCGTGAAGGACGCCCAGTATCACGCGCCCGCTGCTCGCCCCCAGGTCGGCGGCGGCGAAGGCTGCCGGGCCGGTGTGGGTCATCGCTCCTCCTCGAGCACAGTGCACCCTTCTGCATCGGGACCGTACTGTGTTCCGAGAGCCTAGCGCGAATCGATTCGCTCTGGCTTTCGGGCAGTGTGTCTCGGTCGTGTCGAAGTCCTTGACGCGGACTTGCGGCCGAGCATACACTGAATCGATTCATTCGCATCCCTGAGGAGCAAAGATGCCCCAGTTCACTCAGATCGCCGACCGCCTCGCCACTCTCGAGATCGAAGTCCCCTCCTGGGCGTACGGCAACTCCGGCACCCGGTTCAAGGTGTTCGCCCAGCCCGGCACACCTCGCACCGTCCAGGAGAAGATCGCCGACGCCGCCCAGGTGCACAAGGCGAGCGGGCTCGCCCCGGCCGTGGCGCTCCACATCCCGTGGGACAAGGTCGACGACTACGACGCGCTCACCGCGTTCGCCGCTGACCAGGGGGTGAGGATCGGCACCATCAACTCCAACACGTTCCAGGACGAGGACTACAAGCTCGGCAGCCTGTGCAACCCGTCGGCAGCTACGCGCAAGAAGGCCGTGCAGCACAACCTGGACTGCATCGACATCATGACGGCCACCGGGTCGCGCGACCTCAAGATCTGGCTCGCGGACGGTACGAACTACCCCGGCCAGGACGACATCCGCAGCCGGCAGGACCGCCTCGCGGAGAGCCTCGCCGAGATCTACGCGGGCCTCGGTCCCGACCAGCGTCTCGTCCTCGAGTACAAGTTCTTCGAGCCCTCGTTCTACACGACCGACGTGCCGGACTGGGGCACCTCCCTGCTCCACTGCCTCGCCCTCGGCCCGAAGGCGTACGTCTGCCTCGACACCGGCCACCACGCTCCGGGCACGAACATCGAGTTCATCGTCGCGCAGCTGCTTCGCCAGAACCGGCTCGGCTCGTTCGACTTCAACTCCCGCTTCTACGCCGACGACGACCTCATCGTGGGTGCAGCGGACCCGTTCCAGCTGTTCAGGATCCTGTACGAGGTGGTGCGCGGAGGCGGCCTCGAGAGCCCCGACGTGACGCTCATGCTCGACCAGTGCCACAACATCGAGCCGCACATCCAGGGCCAGCTGCGCTCCGTCCTCAACGTCCAGGAGATGCTCGCGAAGGCGCTCCTGGTCGACGGCGACGCGCTCGCGGAGGCTCAGGCGGCGGGCGACGTGCTGGGGGCCAACGGGATCTTCATGGACGCGTTCTACACCGACGTCCGCGGCGACCTGGCCGACTGGCGCGAGTCGCGCGGCCTTCCTCGCGACCCGATCGCGTCGTTCATCGCGAGCGGGTACCAGAAGCGCATCGAGGCCGAGCGCGTAGGCGGCCAGCAGGCGGGCTGGAACTGACCGGCACGAGGTGGCGCGGACGAGCGTGCCACTCCGGTCCCCGGATGCACCCGGTAGCCTGGTGACCATGTCCGAAGCCCAGCTCCGCAACCTCCGCGACCCGATGTTGGTCATGGCGTTCAGCGGATGGAGCGACGCCGCCCAGGCGGCCAGTGAGGCGGCGGACCACCTCGTCAGCCAGTACGACGGGGAGGTCGTCGCATCGGTCGACCCGAACGACTTCTACGACTTCCAGTCGTCGCGTCCGCTCGTCAGCCTCGACAGCGACGGCGAGCGCATCATCTCCTGGCCCACCACCGAGGTCCTGCTCTGCCACCTCCCGATGCGCGACGTCGTCGTCATTCGCGGGCCGGAGCCGAACTTCCGCTGGCCCTCGTTCGCCGCGACCCTGTCCGCTCTGATCGCCATCGCCAGCCCTGAGCTCGTCATCATCCTGGGGGCCCTCCTCACCGACAGCCCGCACTCGCGACCGGTGCCCGTGTCACTGAGCAGCAGCGATGTCGCCGTCCGCGAGAAGTACGGCGCCGAGCGCTCCACGTACGAGGGCCCGACGGGCATCAACGGCGTCATGGCCGAGGCGTGCCACCATGCCGGCATCCCCACCGTCAGCGTGTGGGCCGCCTGCCCCCACTACGTCGCGACTCCCCCGAACCCCAAGGCGACGCTCGCCATCGTCAGCAGGCTCGAGGACCTGCTCGGCGGCCCGATCGACCTCGGCGACCTCGCCGCTCGTGCCGAGCTGTGGGAGCGCAGCGTCGACGACCTGGCCGCGGACGACCCGGACGTCGCGGAGTACATCTCCAACCTCGAGAGCGCGAGCGATGCCCGCGAGCCGGAGCCTTCCGGGGACGCCATCGCCGCCGAGTTCCAGCGGTATCTGCGGCGCCGCGACCAGTGACCTCGGTCCCGACTGTCCTCAGGCTGAGCCGCGGAACGAGGCCCCGATGACCGCCTTGAGCTCGTCGACGCCTCCCGACAGCACCATCACGCGCCGTGGCAGGTCCTCCAGCCCCTCGAACCGCGCCGGACGGTCCGGCTCCACGCCGATCGCCTCGACGATGGTCGGCGCGAACTTCACCGGCAGCGCGGTCTCGAGCACCACCATGGGCTCGGCACCGAGCAGGCCCTGAGCCACCGTCACGCCGTCGGCGGTGTGGGGGTCGATGACGACCCCGTACCTGTCGTGGACCTCCCGGATCGTCCGCACCCTGTCCGCGTGCGTCGAGGCGCCCGACATGAACCCGTACCGTCCGGGGATGGTTGCGAACTCCGGCGTGCCGGACAGGTCGAGCTCCCCCGCCTCGCGCAGCCGTACACCGAAGAGGTCGCGGACGCGCTCCTGGTCACGGCCGAGGAGGTCGAAGGCGAAGCGCTCGAAGTTCGAGGCCTTGCTGATGTCCATCGACGGGCTCGAGGTCTCGTACGTCTCCGAGGACGCGCGCACCCGGTACACACCCGTCGAGAAGAACTCGTGGAGCACGGTGTTCTCGTTCGTCGCGAGCACGAGCCGTTCGACGGGCAGGCCCATCTCCCGCGCGATGTGGCCGGCGCAGATGTTGCCGAAGTTGCCGCTCGGCACGCAGAAGGAGACGCGCTCATCGTCGCGGCTCGTCGTCCGCAGCCAGGCGACCACGTAGTAGACGACCTGGGCGAGCAGCCGGGCCACGTTGATGGAGTTCACGGCGCCGATGGCGTACCGCTGCTTGAAGTCGGGATCCGAGAAGACCTCCTTGACGAGGTCCTGGCTGTCGTCGAAGACACCCGGCACGGCGATGTTGACGATGTGCGGGTCGAGGATGCTGAACATCTGCGCCTGCTGGAACGCCGACATCCGCCCTTGCGGGCTCAGCATGAAGACCCGTACGGACGGCTTGCCCAGCATCGCGTACTCGGCAGCCGAGCCCGTGTCCCCGGACGTGGCGCCGAGGATCGTGAGCGTCTCGTGGCGCCGCTCGAGCTCGTACTCGAACAGCTGGCCGAGCAGCTGCATCGCGAGGTCCTTGAACGCTGCCGTGGGCCCGTTGGACAGGTGGGCGAGCCAGAGCCCGTTCCCGAGCTCGGAGACCGGCACGATCGCCTCGTCGCCGAAGGCCTCGGCCGTGTAGGCGCGGGCACAGATCGCCCTGAGGTCGTCGGCGGGGATGTCGTCCACGTACAGGCTGAGCACCTCGTACGCGACCGCCGCGTAGCCCTCCTCCGCGAGGACGCGACGCAGCCGCGGCAGGTCGAGGGGAGGGTAGGACTCGGGCACGTACAGGCCGCCGTCGGGCGCCAGGCCGGCCAGCAGGACGTCGCAGAACGGCAGGCGGGGCGCGTCGGGGGTCCCGCGGGTGGACAGGTACCTCATCAGTGCCCGCACCTCGCGAACCCTGCCTCGGCCAGGCCGGCCAGCTCGCGGACCGTGGCGTCGGGGTCGTCGGACTGGTACACGGCCGATCCGGCCACGAACGTGTCGGCGCCCGCCTCGGCGCAGCGCTCGATCGTGTCGCGCGCCACTCCCCCGTCGACCTGGATCCATACGTCGAGGTCCGCCTCGGAGACCAGCCGGCGGACCGCCGTGATCTTCGGGAGCACGAGGTCGAGGAACTGCTGGCCACCGAACCCAGGCTCGACGGTCATGAGGAGCACCATGTCGACCTCGCCGAGCATCGTCGCGCAGGCCTCGACGGGCGTCGCCGGGTTGAGCGCGATCCCGGCGCGTGCACCCTTGGCACGGAGCTCCCGGGCGAGCCTCACGGGTGCGTGGGCAGCCTCCGCGTGGAAGGTCACCGACTCGGCACCCACCTCGGCGAACGCCGGCGCCCACCGGTCGGGGTCGGCGATCATGAGGTGGATGTCCAGCGGGGTCGTCGTCGCGGCCCGCAGCGACTCGACGACGGGCAGCCCGATCGTGAGGTTCGGGACGAAGTGGTTGTCCATGACGTCGACGTGGATGAAGTCTGCGCTCGGGATCCTTCCGACCTCCGCCGCCAGGTTCGCGAGGTCGGCGTTGAGAATGCTCGGGGTGATGCGGACGGCCATGGGGACACCCTATCGAGGGTCCGCTCCTGCTCTCCGGCGCAGTATCGCGCAGAACATCGCGTCCGTACCGTGCCGTTGCGGCCAGAGCTGCAGGTACGGACCGCGTGCGGCATCCGGGACCTCGGGCAGCAGCGCGGGGACGTCGACCACCTCGACGTCCCCCTCGGCGAGGACCTCCGCGACGACCTGCTCGGTCTCCGCTCGGTGGGGTGAGCACGTCACGTACGCCACGGCGCCCCCGGGCGTCGCCGACGCGACGGCTGTCCGCAGCAGAGCGAGCTGGAGCGGTACGAGGTCGGCGAGGTCGGACTCCCGGCGGCGCCACCGCGCCTCCGGTCGTCGTCGGAGGGCTCCGAGGCCCGTGCACGGCACGTCGGCCAGCACCCGTGCGAACGTCGCGGGGGCCCAGGCGGGGCGCGTGCCGTCGGCGGCGACGACGAGGCGTGGGCCCTCGGGGTAGGCCCGAAGCGCCGACCGGACGAGCCGTGCCCGGTGGGGCTGTCGCTCCGCGGCGAGCAGCGGGTCTCCGGCCGCTGCAGCCAGGCCGGCGAGCAGCGCCGTCTTGCCGCCCGGCCCGGCGCACAGGTCGAGCCACGGCCCAGCCGGGGCAGGTACCCGCGACAGGGCGAGCACGACCAGCTGGCTGCCCTCGTCCTGCACGCCGACCCGCCCGTCACGTACCGGCTCGAGGTCCGTGGGGTTCCCCGTCCACACGGCGCCGTACGGGCTGTACGGGGTCGGCACGGCCCCGGCGGCGACGAGCCCGGCCCGCTCGTACAGCCCGGGCCTCACGACGAGCGTGGTCCGGGGCGAGGCATTGTCGGCGTCGAGCGCGGCACCGGTCTCGTCGCCGAGGACCTCCTCGAACGCCCGGGCGATCCACGCAGGGTGGTGAGCGCGCAGCGCGAGGGCCTCGAGCCCGGTCACGCCGCCGGCCACGTCGTCGAGCCACCCCTCCAGGTCCTGTGCCGCCACCTTGCGAAGCACCGCGTTGACGACTCCCGTGACCCGCTCGCCCACGGCGGCTGCGGCCAGGTCGACCGTGGCCCCGACCGCGGCGTGCGTCGGCACCCGCATCCCGAGCAGCTGGTGCGCGCCCAGGCGGAGCACGTCGACGACCGCCGGCTGCAGCGTGTCGAGTCCCCGACCAGAGGCACGGACGAGGATCCGGTCGTACGTGCCCTCGCGCCGCAGGGTGCCGTGAGCCAGCTCCGTGGCGAACGCCGCGTCGCGTGGGTCCAGACGACGTTCCGCGAGGAGGTCCGACAGGACGAGGTTGGCGTAGCCGTCGGCCGCGTGGACCGCGCGAAGAGTGTCGTACGCGACGCGGCGGGCAGGATCAGTGCGCCGCCGACCGCGTGGCCGGTCGGTCCGGGGCCGCTGGGTCACGCGAACGCCTCGCCGCCGGACAGCCGCGCTCCCCTGCCCCAGTCCGCACCGCCCATCGGCTTCTTCCCGACGGGCTGGACGGACAGCAGGC
Organism: Actinomycetes bacterium; assembly: GCA_021803025.1. GTDB lineage: Bacteria > Actinomycetota > Actinomycetes > Propionibacteriales > Propionibacteriaceae > Fen-668. The sequence goes on from JAJZQV010000039.1 coordinate 8,454, forward strand.
GCAGTGCAGTCGTGCCCGTGCCGACCAGCACCTCCCTGCGGCGGGCGTCGATGACGCCGGCCGGCAGATCCTCGTCCGTCACCTGAGCGAGCAGGATCCTGAACCGCTCACCGGCGAGCATCGTCCAGGCTCCCGGCTCGGGGTTCGCGCCGCGCACCAGGTCGGCCAGCTCGTGCGCCGGGCGGCTCCAGTCCACGCGGACGTCGTCGAGCTCGAGCTTGGCCGCGTACGAGACTCCCTCGTCCGGCTGGGGGGTCGGTTCGGCACCCAGCGCGATCCGGTCGAGCGTCTCGACGAGCAGGTCAGCCCCTCGGCGAGAGAGCCGGTCCAGCACCTCGCCAGCGGTGTCGAGGGGGCCCACCGGCTCGGTGATGAACCCGTACAGCGGCCCCGCGTCGAGCTCGCGCACGATGCGGAACGTGGTGGCGCCGGTCTCGCGGACGCCGTCCATGAGCGCCCGCTGCACCGGGGCCGCCCCCCGGTAGGCCGGCAGGAGCGAGTAGTGGAGGTTGACCCAGCCATGGGCGGGGAGGTCGAGGGTGCGTTGCGGCAGGAGAGCCCCGTAGGCGACCACCGGGCAGCAGTCAGGTGCGAGTGCGGTGAGCCGGTCACAGAAGTCGCGGTCCTTGGGGTTCTCCGGCGTCAGCACCTCGACGTCGTGTTCCCGAGCCCAGACCTCGACCGGACTGGGGACCAGCCGCGCGCTACGCCCTTGGGGCGACGCGGGCCTTGTCACCACGCCGACCAGGTCGTGCGTGCTCGCGGCGATGGCGTCGAGGCTCGGCACGGCGGTGACGGGCGTACCGGCGAACACGAGGCGCATGTGCCGAAGCGTACCGACCGGTCGCCTGCGGCCTCTCAGCGCCGCGGCTCAGCCCACGTCGACCGGGTCGACCTTGACCCGCAGGGGCCTCTGGTCCTTGCGCGCCGAGCGTCCGGCCATGAACGTCCTCAGGATGTCCGCGAGCACCACTCCGGATGCGAGCGGGGCCTTGACCACCAGGCGCGCCGGCCGGTCCTCCTCCCCCGCCACGCCGGCCAGGGCAGGACCGAGGACGACGACGTCAGGAACGACCGCCAGCGACTGTCCGAGCTCGGTGAGCGCGGTCCAGTCCCCCTGGGCCACCGCCAGTCGTACCGCCGGCGGCAGGCCCGCCTCGACGCGTTCAGTGAGCTCGCGCTCCGCGAACCCGACCGGGTCCACCCGTGTCAGCGCCTGCAGGGCACGCGCGTGGGAGGGCCCCACGGCGAGCACTGTTCCGCCGTCCGAGGCGGGTCGCACGAGAGCGGCCGCGAGGAACCAGCGTCGCAGCGCCTCCTCGCCCGCACGAAGGTCCGGACGGTTGAGGAGCACGGTCGTGTCGAGCAGGAGCGCCGCCGCGTACCCGCCCTCTGCGACCGGCTCCGCCCCCGGGGTGGCGACCACGAGGCAGGGGGTGGAGTCGACCTCCGTGAGGACCTTGTCCGTCGCGGACTGGCGCACCGTCACGCCGGGGAACGCACGGCCGAGCTCCTCCGCCGTGCGCTCCGAGCCGACGCGGGTCGAGCGCCAGGTCGTACCGCGGCAGTGCGGACAGCTCCAGGCCAGCACCGTCCGGCCGCACCACGTACAGGTCGTGATCGGGTCGGACGAGCCGGCGGAGACGTCCGTACGGACCCGACCGCGGCAGTACGGGCAGCGCACCGGCTCCCGGCACGTGCGGCAGCTCAGGCTCACCACGTACCCGGCGCGCGGCACCTGGACGAGCACGGGCCCCTGGGTCAGGCCGGTGCGGACGACGCGGAACGCCTCGTGGGGCAGCCGGGCAGCCCGCCGCGCAGGGTCGCGCTCCAGCGCGAAGTCGTCGTCGGCCGCGATCCGTACCGCCGGAGCCTCCGTCCGGGCCGGTGCAGGCGGCAGCGCGATGGGATGAACCCAGCCGCGTGCGACCCACGCCTGGACCTCGGTCGTCCGTACGTACGAGCCGAGCAGCAGGCCGGCGCCCCGCTGCGTGACACGGATCGCGGCGACGTCACGCGCGTGCGGGTACGGCGCGTGCGGGTCGCTGAGCAGGTCGTCCCCGTCGTCCCAGACGCAGACGAGCCCCAGGTCGCGGACCGGCGCAAACACGGCGGACCGGGTGCCGACGACCACCCGTGCCTGCCCCCTGGATGCGCGAAGGAACGCCCTGTACCGCGCGGAGGGGCCGAGGTCCGCCGTCTGGCGCACGACCAGTCCTCGTCCCACGCGACGCTCGACGGCGGGGAGGACGCGCATCACGTCCTTGAGGTCCGGGACCACCACGACGGCCGACCGCCCCGACGCGACGCACGCCGCCGCCGCCGCCGCGAAGCCCTCAGCCCAGTCGCCGACAAGGGCTGCCACCGGTACGACCGTCCATGCCGCGCGCGGCGAGCCCCCGGACGCCAGGGCAGTGAGGTAGCCGGCCCCGTCCGGGTAGCCCGCCAGCGGACCAGGGGTGACGTCGGGCGCCGGCGGGTCGGGAACGGGCTTGACCTCCGCACGTTCCGTCGCGGCATGCCGGGACGGGATGGCAAGACGAACCACGTCCGAGAACGTGCCGGCGTAGTGGTCGGCCACCGCTCGGACGAGCTCGATCGTCTCGACGGGCAGGACCACCTCGTCGGAGAGGCTCTTGGACACCGGCGCCAGCCGCGGCTGGTCGCTGGTGGCCACCCGCTCGACGACGTAGCCGTCCACGAGCCGGCCCGCGAACCTCACCCGGACGCGCGACCCCGGTACCGCGGCGTGCTCCAGCGCCTCGGGCACCGCATAGTCGAACAGCCTGTCGAGGTGCGGCAGCCCGACATCCACCTGGACGCGTGCAACCGGCAGGTCCAACGTCGGCTACCCCTTGACTGCCTTCGCGAGGGCGTCCGCCTTGTCCGTCCGCTCCCACCTGAACTCGCTCAGCTCACGGCCGAAGTGGCCGTAGTTCGTCGTCAGGGAGTAGATGGGGCGCAGCAGGTCGAGCTCACGGATGATCACGCTCGGACGCAGGTCGAACACGCTCTTCACCGCAGCCGTGACCTGGTCGAGCGGGAGCTTCTCCGTCCCGAAGCAGTCCACGTACAGCCCGACGGGGTGCGCACGGCCGATGGCGTAGGCGACCTGCACCTCGCAGCGGGTCGCGAGCCCTGCAGCCACGACGTTCTTGGCCACCCAGCGCATCGCGTAGGAGGCGGACCGGTCGACCTTGGACGGGTCCTTGCCGGAGAACGCGCCGCCGCCGTGACGGGCCATGCCACCGTACGAGTCGACGATGATCTTGCGACCCGTGACGCCCGCGTCGCCCATGGGGCCGCCGACGACGAAGGAGCCGGTCGGGTTCACGTACACCTTGAGATCGGGCCGGGCGAGCTCGTACGTGTCGAGGACCGGGTCGATGACCAGACGGGTCACATCGGCCTTGATCTGCGACTGCATGACGTCGGCGTGGTGCTGGGTGGAGACCACGACCGTGTCGATGGCGACGGGGGTGTCGCCGTCGTAGGCGATGGTGACCTGGGTCTTGCCGTCGGGCCGCAGGTAGTCGAGGTCGCCCGCACGCCTCACGGCGGTGAGCCGCTCGCTGAGCCGGTGCGCGATGTCGATGGGGAGCGGCATGAGCGTGGCCGTGTCCGAGCATGCGTAGCCGAACATGAGCCCCTGGTCGCCCGCGCCCTGGTGGTCGTTGTTGTCGGCGGACCCCTCGGCGCGCTCCTCCTCGGCGGAGTTCACGCCCTGCGCGATGTCGGGCGACTGGCTCCCGATCGCGACGACGACTCCGCACGACTCCCCGTCGAAGCCGATGTCGCTCGACGTGTAGCCGATATCGAGGACGCGCTGGCGGGCGATCTTGCCGATCTCCGCGTACGCCTCGGTCGTGACCTCTCCCGCGACGACGACGAGACCCGTCGTGACGAGGGTCTCGACGGCGACACGGCTCGCCGGGTCCTGCTCGATGAGCGCGTCGAGCACCGCGTCGGAGATCGAGTCGGCGACCTTGTCGGGGTGGCCTTCGGTGACGGACTCCGACGTGAACAGGCTAGACACTGGCGCTCCCTAGGTGGCGGTGGCGCGGTGCTGGAGCACCGCGTCGAGTAGGCGATGTGCGACGACGGCCTTCCCGGCCGCCACGCGGTCCCGGACGCCGGCTGCGTCCAGGACCAAGACACTAGTGTCCGGCATGCCGAACACCTTGCCGTCCGACACGTCGTTGACGACGAGCAGGTCGGCTCCCTTGAGCGCCAGCTTGGCACGACCGGCTGACACGAGGGCGGCCTCGTCGTCGATGGTCTCCGCGGCGAAGCCGACGATGGTCTGTCCGGGCGGGCGTGTTCGGGTGAGGCCTGCGAGGACGTCAGGGGTCTGGACGAGGTCGAGGGACAGGCCCTCGTCGCCGGACTTCTTGATCTTCGTGCCGGAGGTCGACCGGGGCGTGAAGTCGGCAGGGGCCGCCGCCATCACCACGACGTCGGCTGCGGCGGCGGCGTCCGCCATGACCGTGGCGAGGTCCCCGGTCGAGACGACGGTACGGACCTCGACCGACGAGGGAGGCAGAACCTCCAGGTGGGCGGCGACGAGGGTGACCCTCGCCCCTCTCAGGGAGGCGGCGCGGGCGATCTCGACACCCATCCGTCCGGACGACGCGTTGCCGATGTAGCGGACCGGGTCGATCTCCTCGTGGGTACCGCCGGCGCTGACGACGACGTGGAGGCCCGTGAGGTCGCGGGACGAGACGCGTGCGGCGACGTCTGGGGACAGCAGGGACTCGGCCACTCCCACGATCTCGGCCGGCTCCGGGAGTCTCCCGACGCCCGAGTCCGCCCCGGCCAGACGGCCCGAGGCGGGATCGAGCACGACGACCCCGCGGTCCCTGAGGACCGACACGTTGTGCTGCGTCGCCGGGTGCAGCCACATCTCGGTGTGCATCGCCGGGCAGACGAGAACGGGACACGTTGCCGTGAGGAGCACGTTGGTGAGGAGGTCGTCCGCCCTGCCTGCGGCCTGGCGCGCGAGGAGGTCGGCCGTCGCCGGCGCGACGACGACGAGGTCGGCCTCGCGGCCGAGCCGTACGTGCGGGATGGACGAGGCCTCCGTGAAGACGTCCGACGCGACCGGGCGCCCGGACAGGGCCGCGAACGTCGTCTCGCCGACGAAGCGGAGAGCGTTCTCGGTCGGCACGACCGTGACGTCGTGCCCCGCCTCACGCAGCCTGCGCAGGACCTCGCAGGCCTTGTACGCAGCGATGCCGCCGGACACGCCAAGGACGACCCGGCTCATGCGCGTGGTTGCTCAGAGCTCGGAGTCGCCGAACGGGTCACCGAAGACGAAGTCGGGATCGGCGACGGCCTCGGCGCGTGCGACGGCCTCGGCCTCGGGGTCGATCTGGGTGCACTCGAGGAGGTTCGCGTTGACCTCACGCAGCGCGATCGACAGCGGCTTCTCCTGCGGCGCCGTGTCGACCAGGGGCCCGACGTTCTCGAGCAGGCCCTCGGCGAGCTGCGAGTAGTAGGCGTTGATCTGGCGGGCCCGCTTGGCAGCGAACAGGACGAGGCGGTACTTGCTGTCGACCTTCTCCAGCAGCTCGTCGATCGGCGGATTGGTGATGCCTTCAGCGTGAACCGTCACGGATACCTTCAATCGGGTTGGTTTTCGCGCCCGGCGTTGCCAGGGCTCAGACCCATGAACTCTACCAACTCCTCGCACGTCTTCGCGACATCGGTGTTGACGATGATCTCGTCGAACTCCGGGGCCGCGGCCAGCTCCTCCTCGGCGGTACGGAACCGGCGGGCCAGCTCGGCCTCGCTCTCCGTGCCGCGCCGTCGCAGCCGGCGCTCCAGCTCGGCGCGGTCCGGCGGCATGAGGAAGACGCTCCGGGCCTGTGGCATCGTCGAACGCACGCTGCGGGCTCCGGCGAGATCGAGCTCGAGAAGACAGGCCCGCCCCTCCTGGAGGGCTGCGAGAACCGGCCGGCGCGGCGTCCCGTACCGGTAGATGCCGTGCACCAGGGCCCACTCGAGCAGGTCCCCCGATGCGACGAGCTCGTCGAACTCGGCGTCGCTGATGAACCAGTAGTCGACACCGTGCCTCTCGCCCGGCCTCGGTGAGCGGGTCGTCACGGAGACGGACAGCCAGATCTCGGGGTGCTGCTGCAGCAGCCTGGACACCACGGTCCCCTTGCCGACCCCTGACGGGCCGGTGAGGACCGTGACGGTCACGAGAACTCTGCCTTGAGACCGGCGACCTGGTGGCGGCCGAGACCCCTCAGGCGGCGGTTCGGCGCGATGTCGAGCCGCTGCATGACCTCGGCGGCGCGCTTGTCACCCACGCGGGGCAGGCACTTGAGCAGGTCCACGACCTTGACGTGGGCCAGGACGTCGTCGTGGGCCGCGAGGTCGAGGGCGTCGCCGAGCGGGACGGAGCCGCCTCGAACCTTCGCCTTGAGCTCGGCACGGGAACGGCGCGCTGTCGCCGCCGCCTGTCGTGCTGCCTGCAGCTGCTCAGCGGACAACTGAGGTATGGCCACGTTGCTTCTCCGATCGCTTTCCTCGCCTCGCTCGAGAGAGTGAGGGCCCTCAACATCCGAGCGGGACAGCGTGTGTGCAGGGCCCCCCGGTCCGTTCCAGCGCTATCCGTGCACGCCAAAATCTAGCAACCGTCACAGGGGTTTGTGCGCCGGGGTCCGGTCAAGCCGGCGTGAGACGGGCGACCGCGTCACGCAGGGCCGCCCGGTCCGGGCCCTGCAGCAGCACCTCACGGCTCGCCGAGGGAAGGACGTGGCCGGTCGCGGGCCCGAAGATCGTTGCCAGGCTTTGGATCGTGCCACCCTGCGCCCCGATGCCCGGAGCCAGGATCGAGCCGTTGAAACGGCTCACGTCGCAGCCCGCATCCGTACGGGTGGCACCGATCACGAGGCCCACTGCGCCCTGTCCGGACAGCTCGTTGGCCGCGGTCGCCGCATCCACGATGGCCTGTGCGACGGAGCGGCCGCCCTCGCCCACCGCGGTCTGGACGTCCGCCCCGTCGGGGTTGCTCGTACGGGCCAGCACGTACACCCCCCGGCCCGTGGCGTGGGCGAGGTCGAGAGCGGGCTGCAGGGAGCCGAAACCGAGGTACGGGCTGACCGTGAGGGCGTCGCCGGCCAGCGGCGACCCGTCGGCGAGGTATGCCTGGGCGTAGGCCGCCATCGTCGACCCGATGTCGCCGCGCTTGGCGTCGACGATGACGAGCGCGCCCGTCGCCTGGGCGTCGGCGATCGTCCGTTCCAGCACCGCCACGCCCGCCGAGCCGTGCGCCTCGAAGAACGCCGACTGGGGCTTGAAGACGGCCACGACGTCGCCGAGGGCATCGACCATGCCGCGCGCCACCGCCTCGAGCCCCGCCACGCCGTACTCGAGGCCCCAGGCCTCGATGACCGAGGCGTGCGGGTCGATCCCCACGCACAGCCGTCCCCGCGCCGCCGTGACGGCCGCGAGGCGTTCTCCGTACGAGCTCATGTCGTCCTCCCGAGCGCTAGCGCGTTGATGCCGGCGACGAGAGCGTTCCCGGCGTAGATGAAACCCGTGTAGACCTGCACGAGGTCAGCGCCCGCGTCGACCATCCGGGCCGCGTCGTCGGGGGTCATGATCCCGCCGACCCCGATCACCGGGAGGCTCGTCGACCTCGCGACCCGCCCTACGACCTCCAGGGCGCGACGGGTCAGCGGGGCTCCGGAGAGCCCACCGGCCTGCCCGGCGAGGGCGGCGTCGGCCGAGGCCAGACCCTCCCGCGCCAGCGTGGTGTTCGTGGCGATGACGCCGCTCCCCCCGTTCTCCGTCACGACCTGGACGACGCCGTCGAGCTGTGCGTCGGTGAGGTCGGGGGCGATCTTCACGAAGATCGGGACAGGACCGAGGGGGTGGCCCGGCTGGGACGCCTCGTGGGCCAGGGCGCTCAGGAGCTCGCTGAGCAGGCCGTCGTCCTGGAGGGTCCTCAGACCCGGGGTGTTGGGGCTCGAGACGTTGATGGCGACGTAGTCGGCATAGGGGGCGAGCGCCCGCAGCGACGTCAGATAGTCGGGTACGGCCTCGGCGAGCGGGGTCACCTTCGACTTGCCCAGCGAGATCCCCAGCGGGATCCCGCACGTGAGCTCCCCCCGGCGGACGCCGAGGGCCCCGAGCCGGTCCGCCATCGCCTGGGCCCCGGCGTTGTTGAAGCCCATCCGGTTGATGATCGCCCGGCTGCTGCGCAGGCGGTACAGGCGGGGCTTGTCGTTGCCGGGCTGCGGCAGGGCCGTGACCGTACCGAGCTCGGCGAAGCCGAAGCCCAGCGCCGACCATGCCTGCACGGCGAGGCCGTCCTTGTCGAGGCCGGCCGCGACGCCCACGCGGCCCGGGAACCGGACCCCTGCGACCGTGACCGGAGACGTGGGACCGCCCGACAGAAGCCGCAGGGCTGCGCGGCCGGACGGCCCGAGCCCTCCGAGGAAGCGGATGAGCGACTCGTGGATGAGCTCCGGGTCACCGCCGTGCGCGCGGAACAGCACAGGACGGACGACCGATCGGTACCCCGCGCCGAGGACCGCCGATCGCAGGCTCACAGGGTGCCCAGCGCCGCCGCGACCTCGGCCCCCCACGCCTGGAGCGACGTGACGTGGACGTCCCCGTCGCGCGCCGCCTCGATCGCCTGGACCGCCGCGGCCAGGCCCTGGACCGTGGTGATGCACGGGATGTCGCGGTGGACCGCGGCCGTGCGGATCTCGTACCCGTCACGTCGCGGCGACCCTGTGGCCGACCGCCCGTGGGGCGTGTTGAAGACGAACTGGATCTGCCCGTCGAGGATCATGTCGACGATTGTCGGGGACCCGTCCGGTCCGGGGCCCTCGCTGAACTTGCGCACGGGGACCACCTTGATGCCGTGGTGGGCGAGCACCTCGGCCGTACCCGCGGTCGCGTAGATCTCGAACCCGAGGTCCGCCAGCCGCTTGATGGGGAACACCGCGTGGCGCTTGTCCGCGTTGTTGACCGACACGAACACCCGGCCGCTCTTGGGCAGCGGGCCGTACGAGCCGATCTGGGACTTCGCGAACGCGTTCCCGAACGTACGGTCGAAGCCCATCACCTCGCCCGTCGACCGCATCTCGGGTCCGAGCACCGTGTCGACGCTCGAGCCCTCGGACGTCCGGAACCGGTTGAACGGCATGACCGCTTCCTTGACCGCGATCGGCGACCCCTGCCACGTCGCTGCGCCGTCGACGCGCTGACGCAGACGCCCTGCGGCGCGCAGCTCTGCGATCGAGGAGCCCATCATGACCAGCGCGGCGGCCTTGGCGAGCTGGGTCCCGGTGGCCTTCGAGACGAAAGGCACGGTACGGGACGCACGCGGGTTCGCCTCGAGCACGTACAGGGTCTCCCCTGCCAGCGCGTACTGGATGTTGATGAGGCCGCGCACACCGACACCCTGGGCGATCTTCAGGGTCGAGGCACGCAGCTCGGCGATGACCTCCTTGCCGAGCGTGATCGGCGGCAGGCTGCACGCCGAGTCGCCGGAGTGGACCCCCGCCTCCTCGATGTGCTCCATGATGCCGCCGAGGTACAGGTCGGTGCCGTCGTACAGCGCGTCGATGTCGATCTCCACCGCGTCATCGAGGAACTTGTCCACCATGACGGGGTTCTCCGCGCTCGCCTCGGTGACCCGGGTGATGTAGTCGTCGAGCGTCGCGTCGTCGTACACGATCTCCATGCCGCGCCCGCCCAGCACGTACGAGGGCCGGACGAGCACCGGGTAGCCGATCTCGTGCGCGATCCGGAGGGCCTCCTCGCGTGAGGTCGCCATCCCGTAGCGGGGCGCCATGAGGCCCGCGTCCTGGAGGACCTGGCCGAACGCGCCGCGGTCCTCCGCGAGGTGGATCGCCTCGGGCGACGTGCCGGCGATCGGCAGGCCCGCGTCCTTGAGCGACTGGGCGAGCTTGAGCGGGGTCTGCCCGCCGAGCGCGACGATGACGCCGGCGACCGGCCCGGCCGAGAGCTCGGCGTGGTAGACCTCGAGCACGTCCTCGTAGGTGAGCGGCTCGAAGTAGAGCCGGTCCGAGGTGTCGTAGTCCGTCGAGACGGTCTCCGGGTTGCAGTTGACCATCACCGTCTCGTACCCGGCCTCCGACAGCACCATCGCAGCGTGCACGCAGGAGTAGTCGAACTCGATCCCCTGCCCGATGCGGTTGGGTCCCGAGCCGAGGATGATGACGGCCGGCTTGGTGCGGGGTGCGACCTCGGTCTCGAGGTCGTACGAGGAGTAGTGGTACGGGGTGGTGGCCGCGAACTCCGCGGCGCACGTGTCGACGGTCTTGTAGACCGGACGGATCCCCTGTGCCCACCGCTGCGCCTGCACCTCGGCGGGCGTCGTGCCGCGGATGCCGGCGACCTGCGCGTCGGACAGGCCGTGCCGCTTGGCCTCCCTCAGCAGGTCGGACGTCAGCTCGGGCGCCGCGCCCAGCTCCTCGGCGAGGTCGACGACCACGCACAGCTGGTCGATGAACCAGGGGTCGATCTTCGTCGCGTCGAAGACCTGCTGCGGCGTCGCGCCGGCGCGCAGCGCGAGCACGACCTTGCCGAGGCGTCCGTCGTGGGGCCGGGAGCACGCGGTGAGCAGCTCGTCGAGGGGCGTGGTGACGGGACCGTGGAGGACGAACGGCGCGCGCGGGTCCTCGAGGCTGCGCAGCGCCTTGCCGAGCGCCTCGGTGAAGTTACGCCCGATGGCCATGGCCTCGCCGACCGACTTCATGTGCGTGGTGAGGGTGTCCTCGGCGCTCGGGAACTTCTCGAACGCGAACCGGGGGACCTTGACGACGACGTAGTCGAGGGTCGGCTCGAACGATGCCGGCGTCTCCGCGGTGATGTCGTTCGTGATCTCGTCGAGGGTGTAGCCGACGGCGACCTTCGCCGCAATCTTCGCGATGGGGAAGCCCGTCGCCTTCGACGCCAGCGCCGAGGAGCGGGAGACCCGCGGGTTCATCTCGATGACGATCATGCGGCCGTCGGCCGGGTTCACGGCGAACTGGATGTTGCAACCCCCGGTGTCGACACCCACGGCCCGGATGATGCCGATGCCGACGTCGCGCATCCGCTGGTACTCGCGGTCGGTGAGCGTCATGGCCGGCGCGACGGTGATCGAGTCACCCGTGTGGACGCCCATGGGGTCGAGGTTCTCGATCGAGCACACGATGACCACGTTGTCGGCGCGGTCGCGCATCACCTCGAGCTCGTACTCCTTCCACCCGAGGATCGACTCCTCGATGAGGACCTCCGTGACGGGCGAGGCGTCCAGACCGACGCCGGCGATGCGACGGAGCTCCGTCTCGTCGTGGGCGAAGCCCGAGCCGACGCCGCCCATGGTGTACGAGGGACGGACGACCACCGGGTAGCCGAGCTCGGAGGCCGCGGCGAGGACCTCGTCCATCGTGTGGCAGATGAGCGAGCGGGCGACCTCCGCGTTGGCGCCGGGGATGTCGAGGGACGCCACGACCTCCTTGAAGGTCTCCCGGTTCTCGCCCCGGCGGATCGCCTCGATGTTGGCGCCGATGAGCTCGACGCCGTACTTCTCGAGCACGCCGCTCTCGTGGAGCGCGACGGCGGTGTTCAGCGCCGTCTGCCCGCCCATCGTCGCGAGCAGGGCGTCGGGGCGCTCGAGCGCGATGACCTTCTCGACGTACTCGGGCGTGATCGGCTCGACGTACGTGGCGTCCGCGAACTCGGGGTCCGTCATGATCGTCGCGGGGTTCGAGTTCACGAGGATGACCCGGAAGCCCTCCTCGCGAAGGACCCGGCAGGCCTGCGTGCCCGAGTAGTCGAACTCGCACGCCTGGCCGATGACGATCGGCCCGGAGCCGATGACGAGGACCGACGAGATGTCGCTGCGGCGAGGCATCAGGCCACTCCCCTCACGCCGGCCATGACGTCGGCGAAGCGTTGGAACAGGTACGCGGCGTCGTGAGGGCCCGCGGCGGCCTCCGGGTGGTACTGGACGGAGAAGCCCCGCACCCGCCCGTCGTCACCGGTGAGCTCGAGCCCTTCGACGACGGAGTCGTTGAGGCAGACGTGAGACACGGTGACCCTCCCGTACGGCGTCGAGGTCTCCTCGTCGACGGGCGCGTCGACCGCGAAGCCGTGGTTGTGGGCGGTGATCTCCACCTTGCCGGTCGTGCGGTCCTGGACCGGCTGGTTGATGCCGCGGTGGCCGTACTTGAGCTTGTACGTACCGAAGCCGAGCGCCCGCCCGAAGATCTGGTTGCCGAAGCAGATCCCGAAGAAGGGGACCCCCCGGGACAGGGCCTCGCGGACCAGCTCGGCCTGCACGTCTGCGGTCGCCGGGTCTCCGGGCCCGTTGGAGAGGAACAGCCCGTCCGGCCGGAGCGCCATCACGTCGTCGATCGTCGAGGTGGCAGGGACGACGTGGACCGTCATGTGGTGCTTCGCCATCTGCTTCGGCGTCATCGACTTGATGCCGAGGTCCAGCGCGACCACGGTGTACTGGCTCTCCCCCTCGGCCGGGACGGTGTACGGCTCGGAGACGGTCACGTCGCCGACGAGGTCGGCGCCCTCCATCTGCGGGGAGGCGAGGACCTTCTCGAGCAGCGCGGCCTCATCCAGGGTCTCGGTCGAGATGCCGACGCGCATCGCGCCGCGATCCCGCAGGTGCCGCGTGAGCGCCCGCGTGTCGACGTCGCTGATGCCGACGACGCCCTGAGCGCGCAGCTCGTCGTCGAGAGACCGAACGGAGCGCCAGCTCGACGGGATCCGCGACGGGTCGCGCACGACGTACCCGGCGACCCAGATGCGGCCCGACTCGTCGTCCTCGTCGTTCCAGCCGGTGTTGCCGATGTGGGGTGCCGTCGCGATGACGACCTGGCGGTGGTAGCTGGGGTCGGTGAGCGTCTCCTGGTAGCCCGACATGCCGGTCGTGAAGACCGCCTCTCCGAACGTCTCCCCCGTCGCACCGAAGGATCGTCCGATGAAGGATCGTCCGTCCTCGAGAACGAGGATCGCAGGGACAGGGCGGAGGTCCTGGGCGTTCATCGCGGGCGACTGTACCAGGACGCGACGACCTGGTCGGCCTGGGGCCACGGGCCGGCCAGGCCTGCGGGCTGGACTCGTCAGACCGTGTAGTAGCCCGACAGGTCGGTGATCACGTGGGCCGTGGAGCCCGACATGTTGGCGTAGGCCAGGCTCTTCGCGGCGCTGAGCCGGATCTGTCCGAAGTTCGCCTCGGTGTCGGAGGGCACGAAGTTGACCTGCGACGCCATCGGCCGGTCCCTGTCAGCCGGCCACACGACGAGGTAGCCCGTCGCCCTGGTGAAGGTCACCGTGGCGTTCAGCGCGACGGCCGCGGCGTTCTGTAGACCGGTGCCGAACGTCCACGTGGTCATGGAGGGGGCGGCTGTGGGGTAGCCGAGACCGACCCGGGTGTCGATGACTCGCGTGGGCTGGGCCAGCGGCACGTACCCACCGTGCATCGTGACCTGGCCCCCCACGAAGAACCCGGACAGGTCGACGATGAGCTGCGTCGTGCCGGGGCTGCCGTTGTGGACCTTGACCTTCCCGTCCGGGCCGATCTTGGCGATCGTCATGTTGGCGACGGTCTTGCCCTTGACGAAGTTGAGCGTCGACGCGTTGGGCAGGGCGCTCCCGGACGGGTACACGGCCGCGTACCCTGTCGTCTGGGGCGCCGTCGTCGTGACGTTCAGCACGGCGCTCGCCCCCGCCGAGGCGGTCCCCAGGCTGGAGGCCAGGTGTGACGAGAGGTCCACGACGAGGTCCGCGCCGGCCGCGATCGCCCCTGTCGTACGCGAGTCGGCGACCCGGACGGGCGCCTGCGGCACGAACACGCCCGCCGCCTTCGAGGTCGCCGGCTTGTAGTAGCCCGTCACGTCGACGATGAGGTGCGTGCTGCCCGGGGACGCGTTGAGGAGGGTGATCGAGCCGCCCGTGCCGATCCGTACGATCGCGGCGTTCGGCACGGTCTGGCCGGCGACGAAGTTCAGGGTCGAGGTGCTCGGCACGGAGCCTGTGGGGTACGCGGCGACGTAGCCGTAGGACGTCGGCTGCGTCGCGGTGATGTTCACGGACACGGCCGCGGCGTCGCTCGGGATGTCGTTGCGCCCCGCGATGAACAGGTCGAGCGTGCGGTTCGCTCCGACCGGCAGCGTGTACCGCGTGTCGACGTACCGTGTCGGCGAGAGGGCGACGAAGCCGCCGGCGTCGGCAACCGTGGGGTTCGGGTCGTGGGTCAGGTCGAACGCGTACAGGTTGTACGCCGTCATGATCGAGATGACCTTCGTCGGGTAGTTCGGGTCGGTTGCGTAGCCCGCCGCCGCGACCGCCTTGATGAACTGGTCGGGGTTCTGCTGGTACGCGAACGCCCCGGCGTACCTGCTGCTGTGGGACAGGAACCAGCCGTGGTCGAGGAAGGAGTTCCCCACGGAGGCGTACGCGCGGAACTGGGCCACGACCTGGTAGTAGGTGCCCGTCGTCGCGTCATACTCGGTCGTCGTCTTGGGGAAGCACCCGATGGGGTACGGGCTGGTCGTCGTGGTGCACTTGATGCCGAAGTACGCGTTCGCCTGCGTCGCCAGGGTCGACGTACCCCATCCCGACTCGAGGATCGACTGTGCGAGCGCCACCGAGGTCGGAACGCCGTACAGGGCGGTCTCGCGCTGCGCGAGGGGCACGGTGGCCGACAGGTACGCGGCGGTGTCGACCGCGTGCGCGGCGGGAAGCGGACCCAGCAGGCCGAACCCGGTGACGACGGCGGCGACGGCGACGAGCAGGCGCGCGAGGCGGCCCCAAGGTCCAGTCATGGGGTCATTAGGCCAAACGCGTCCCCACGTGGCCAAGAATCGTGATCAACCCCTCATTCAGGTTGAGAGTTCGCGACGTGACGCAGGACGGCGTTGAGGAAGGCCGGGGACTCGTCGGTCGAAAGCTCGGAGGCCAGCGCCACCGCCTCGCTCACGACGACGCTCGGCTCGGTCGTCGTGTACAGCAGCTCGTACGTGGCCATGCGCGCGAGGATCCGGTCCACGCGGGGCATCCGCTCGAGCGTCCAGCCGTCCGACAGCCACGACGAGACCACCGAGTCGATCCGCCGCGAGTTCGCGGCGACGCCGCGGACGATCACGGCGGTCAGCTCCCGGACCGTCACCTCGGTCGCAGTCCGCTCCTCGAGCGTCGCGACGGGGTCTGTGCCGCGCAGGTCGGCCTCGAACAGCAGGTCGAGCGCGTGCTTGCGTGCCTTGTGCCGGGCGGAGGTGCGGGGGCGTACGCCGTCCTGCTTCACGTCAGACGCGGCCGAGGTAGCTGCCGTCGCGCGTGTCGACCTTCACCTTCTCGCCGCTGACGATGAACAGCGGCACCTGGATCTGGAGGCCGGTCTCGACGGTCGCCGGCTTCGTGCCGCCGGTCGAGCGGTCGCCCTGGAGGCCCGGCTCGGTGTAGGTGACCTCGAGCTCGACCGACGTCGGCATGTCGACGAAGAGCGGGTTCCCCTCGTGCAGCGCGACCGTGGCGGTGCCGTTCTCGAGCAGGAAGTTCTTGGCGTCGCCCATCGTGTCCTCGGAGATCACCATCTGCGAGTAGTCGCTGGTGTCCATGAACACGTAGCCGTCGCCGTCGTGGTACAGGTACTGCATCTCGCGGCGGTCGACGGTCGCGGTGTCGACCTTCGTGTCGGAGTTGAACGTGCGGTCGACGACCTTGCCGCTCAGCACGTGCTTCAGCTTGGTCCGGACGACCGTGTTGCCCTTGCCCGGCTTGTGGTGCTGGAACCAGATGACGGTCCAGAGCTGGCCGTCGAGGTCGAGCACCATGCCGTTCTTGAGATCGTTGGTCGAGGCCACGGGGAGTCCCTTCGCTGTGCGCACGGCCGCGTCCGGGACGGACGAGGGCCGGGTGTACGCCGTCACGGCGACGGCGGCGAGGATTCTACCCGAGACGACGTACCCGCTCCCAATCCGGGCTGTCAGGCCTCCGGTGAGGAGAAGGTCGTACGGCCCTGGAGAGCCGCGGCGAGATGGTCGTCGATGGTGTCGGCCACGGACGCGACCTCGTTGACGACCTGCCGGAAGTGGGCCGGTACGAACGGCTTCGCCAGCGTCGACATCGAGACGAACACCTTGTCGCGCAGCAGCCAGAACCGTACCCACCTGCTCTCCGAGTTGAGGTCGTTGAGCACCTCGGCTGCGCGGGACCGGCCGCTCACGTCGTGGACGACCGCCGAGAAGGCGATGACCTCCCGCGCGTCCGTCGGCACGCGGACGAAGACCATCGTCGAGCCGACACGGATGTAG
>JAJZQV010000040.1 GCA_021803025.1 Actinomycetes bacterium
CTCACCGGCGGACAGGCCGCGCTCCCGGTCGCGACGCCACAGATCGCGCACGATCTCCGCGACCTTGATGACGTTCCCGGACCGGAGCTTCTCGGCGTTGGCCTTGAAGCGACGCGACCAGTTGGTCGGCTCCTCGGTGTGCGGTGCCCTCAGGACGGAGAAGACAACCTCGAGACCATCGGCATCGACCACGTCACGTACACCGACCAGGTCGAGGTTGCACGCTGGAACGCGGACGATAAGGTCGTTCTGGCCGACGATGCGCAGGACAAGATAGAGCTTGTCCTCGCCTTTCATCTTCCGGGTTTCTATGTCTTCGATAACTGCCGCCCCATGGTTCGGGTAGACAACGGTTTCGCCGACTGAAAAAGTCATGACAGGTAGACCCCTTCCTGGGAACGAGTTTAGCACGGTCCCAACAGCATTCTCCCTAGCCGCAGCGAGGTTGAGGTCTTGACAGAACCTCGCCGGATGTGCCTGCGCGGGGCAACGTGGCCCTGACTAGGCCCTTTCTCTGCGACCTTCCCGTTCCGGGTAGAGCCAGGGTCGGCCAGGACGGCGCCAGGAGGACTTCAGCCCAGACAGCCCGACCCTGAGGTCAGCGTCTTCCGGAGCCTCAGCCCCGCCACGCGGACCGGACTCAACGCGTCGGCTCGTGCGGGACCGTCAGCCGTACGTCGGCTCGTCGGAGAACAGCGACGAGACCGACTCGCCGCTCGTGATCCGTCGGATGGCCTCGGCGAACAGCGGCGCGACCGTGATGACCTCGAGGTTGTTGAGACCCGCCACCTGGGGGACGGTGTTCGTCGTGACCACCTCGGCGAGGTCGGGCTGGGTGTTGAGCCGCTCGGCCGCCTTCCCGGTGAACAGACCATGCGTGCAGACAGCGCGGATCTCGCCGACGCCGATCTCACGGAGCTTGTCCATGAGCTCGATCGTCGAGCCGGCCGTCGCGATCTCGTCGTCGAGGATGAGGACGTCCTTGCCGGCGACGTCGCCGACGATCGCGTCGATCACCACGCGGTCGTCGGCGAGGCGGCGCTTGGAGCCGGCCGCGACACCCACGTTGAGCTCGCGGGAGAAGTGGTTGGCGAGCTTCGCGCTGCCGAAGTCCGGCGACACGACCACCGTGTTGGACAGGTCGCGCGAGCGGAAGTGGTCCGCGAGCACCCGCGTCGCATCGAGGTGGTCGACCGGGACGTCGAACATGCCGTGGACCTGGGGCGAGTGGAGGGCCATCGTCACGACGCGGTCCGCGCCCGCCGTCTTGAGGAGCTGGGCGACGAGGCGCGCGCCGATCGAGATGCGGGGCGCGTCCTTCTTGTCCGAGCGGGCGTACGCGAAGTGCGGGATCACCGCTGTGATCTGGGCCGCGGACGCGCCACGCGCCGCGTCGATCATGAGCAGCAGCTCGACGAGGTTCTCCTGAACCGGCGGCACGAGCGGCTGGATGATGAAGACGTCGCGCTTGCGGCAGTTGTCGCGCAGCTGGACCTGGAGGCAGTCGTTCGAGAACCGCGTGGTCCGCGAGGGCGCCAGCTCGGTTCCGAGGATCGCGCAGACCTCCTCGGCGAACGAACGGTGCGCCGACCCCGAGAACACGGTGATGTCACTCACGTGGCACGAGGATAGAGGACGGTGCGACGCGTCCCCGACACGGTCCATCGGGCTCACTCAGGCGCGTGACCCGTCGTACAGGTCGTGACGGTCGTGGCCCGACGAGGCGGCGACCGCTGCTGCCGCAGCAGACCGCTTCTCCCCCGCCGCCACTCGCCGCCTGACCTCCTCGAGCGCCTCGGACAAGGGCAGACGCTCCCGCGAGGAGGATCCGGCGATGACGACCGTCACCTCGCCGAGGACACCGCCCGCCGCCCAGGCGGCGAGGTCGCCGAGACCGCCTCGGCGGACCTCCTCGTACGTCTTGGTCAGCTCCCGGCAGACTGCGCCGGCACGGTCCGCACCGAGGACGGACGCGGCGTCCGCGAGCATCTCCGCGAGCCGGTGCGGCGCCTCGAAGAACACCATCGTGCGCCGTTCCGTGGCGAGCTCGGCAAGCGCGGCCCGGCGTGCTCCCGACTTCCTCGCTAGGAAGCCCTCGAAGCAGAACCTGTCGGTCGCGAGCCCCGACAGCGCGAGCGCCGTGAGCACGGCCGAGGGTCCCGGGACGGCGGTCACCCGGATCCCGGCCTCGATCGCCGCTGCCACGAGCCGGTAGCCGGGATCCGAGACCGACGGCATCCCGGCGTCCGTGACGAGGACGACCGTACGGCCCTCGCGCAGGAGGGCGACAAGGTCGCCCGTTCGCGCGGCCTCGTTGCCCTCGAAGTACGAGACGACGCGGGCTTCCGACGTCGCCCCGGCCCGGACGAGGAACGCCTGGAAGCGTCGCGTGTCCTCGGCGGCGACGACGTCCGCCGTCGCCAGTGTGCGCAACAGCGCCGGGGAGGCGTCCTCGACGTCGCCGATCGGCATCCCGGCGAGGACGAGCAGCCCCTGGGTCTCCATGGACGCCATTCTGGCGCCCGTTGTCGGCAGGACACGCCAGACTGGCCTGCATGGCTGACATCAGCGACAACCGCGTGGCGGTGTACATCGACTTCGACAACATCGTCATCTCCCGCTACGACGAGGTCCACGGGAAGGGCCGGTTCACGAAGGACCGCGTCCGGGAACACCCACGGGACGGCTCGGACGAGCTCGTCGCCGGCCGCCTCAAGGAGGCGTCGGTCGACCTGGGAGCGATCCTCGACTACGCCTCGAGCTTCGGCACACTCGTGCTCACCCGTGCCTACGCGGACTGGTCGCAGCAGGTCAACGCGGACTACCGCGGGCAGCTGGTCGGTCGCGCGGTCGACCTCGTACAGCTCTTCCCTGCGGCTGCGTACGGCAAGAACGGAGCCGACATCCGGCTCGCGGTCGACGCGGTCGAGGACATGTTCCGGCTCCCCGACCTCACGCACGTCGTCATCGTGGCCGGCGACTCCGACTACATCGCGCTCGCGCAGCGCGCCAAAAGGCTCGGGCGCTACGTGGTGGCCGTCGGGGTCTCCGGGTCGATCAGCCGTTCACTCGCCGCAGCCTGCGACCGGATGGTGCGCTACGACGCGCTGACCGGAGTGGCGTCGACAGAGGCCGTCGACGTCACCCCTGAGGTGACGCCGGAGGTCCCCGCGAAGACGCCGAGACGGCGCGGGGCGACGGCACGCTCTCGGGCGGCGGCCGAGGCCGCCATGCCGGGGACTGCGACGACCGGGGCCTCGACCACACGCGCATCAGAAGGCAGCGAGAGCCGGGTGGAGGTCGCGCCCCACGAAGCGGTGGAGGTCATGGAGGCCGCCGAAGGTTCCGACCTCAGAGACGCCGCGGACGGCGAGACCGCAGTTGACGGGACCGAGGCGAACGCTCCCGAGCCGTCGCCCTCGACCGCGACGAGGAGCAAGAGGCTCACGGACAAGCAGACCCAGCAGCGCGCCGCGGCCGGACAGCTGCTCCAGCGGGCGCTGCGACTTGCCCACGACAAGGACGAGGACGCGGAGTGGCTCGACAGCTCGTCGGTGAAGAACCAGCTTCTCCGGATGGACCCGGCGTTCAACGAGAAGGAGCTCGGCTACTCGTCGTTCTCCGAGTTCGCGAGCTCCTTCAAGTTCGTCGAGCTCGACACGACGCAGCAGGTCCGCCGCATCCGCCTCCGGCGTCGCTGACCGCCCGCCTCACAGGTGACCGACAGCCGCTCGCCGTGCTCGGGTCCCTAGGATGGCCCGCGTGACGCGCCTGCCCCCAGAGGAGACCGTGCCTGAGGCGGACCTCGAACCTGCCTCGCAGCCCGTCGAGGCCTCCGCGGCACGGCGCTGGAGCGGACGCCTGCGGCTGCTCGTGCCCACGCCTGCCGTCGACCTCCGGAGCGCTGTCGACCGCCTGCGCGACGCTCCTCCCCGGGACGGTGTGAGGTCCTGGCTCGTGACTGTCGCCCTGACCGTCCTCGCCTTCTGCATCCGGTTCGTCGGCATCGGGTATCCCAAGGGGATCCTGTTCGATGAGACGTACTACGCGAAGGACGCGTACACGCTGCTGAAGCTCGGGTACGAGGGGTCGTGGCCGGAGAACGCGAACGAGATGGTCGCCTCGGGCAACGTCGACGTGTTCACGTCGAACGCCTCGTTCATCGTCCATCCCCAGGTCGGCAAGTGGCTCATCGCGTCGGGCGAGTGGCTCTTCGGGATGAACTCGTTCGGCTGGCGCTTCCCGGCGCTCGTGTTCGGCTCGCTGATGGTCGGCCTCGTCGTCCGGCTCGGGCGGCGGGTCTCCCGGAGCACGATGGTCGGCGCGCTGGCCGGCTTCCTCCTCTGCGTCGACGGCCTCGACTTCGTCATGAGCCGCCTGGCGCTGCTTGACATCTTCGAGGCGTTCTTCATCGTCGCCGCCGTGCTGGCCGTCGTCATCGACCGGGACTACTTCCGGCACCGCCTCGCCCGAGACCTCGAGCGCCGGGGCCTCACCGACTACGGCGGTGGTCCGAGCCCGTTCGTGTTCCGACCGTGGCTGCTCGTGGCGGGCGTGCTCTTCGGTCTGGCGATGGGCACGAAGTGGGACGCGGTCTTCGTCGTGGCGAGCTTCGGCGTCCTCACGGTCGTGTGGAGCATCACGGCGCGGCGTCTGGCAGGTGCGCGGCGACGTGCGTACATGGCCCTGCTGCTCGACGGCGTGCCCGCGTTCCTGAGCCTCGTCGTCCTGGGGTTCCTCGTCTACGTGGGGACGTGGTTCAGCTGGCTGCGGACACAAGGCGGGTACGACCGACAGTGGGGCGCCCAACATCCCGACAGCTGGCAGGTGAAGCTCCTCGGCAAGCCGCTGGCCTCGCTTCTCTACTACCACAAGGAGATCTGGGACTTCCACAACGGCGACTACATCAAACACTCGACGCACGTCTACGCGGCGCACCCGGGTGGCTGGCTCATCAACGCCCGTCCCATCGGCATCGACGCGGTCAACGGGATCCAGCCGGGGGTCGACGGCTGTCCTGCCACCAGCTCCGAGACGTGCCTGCGCGTCATCAGCGCGACGGGCACCCCCACGCTGTGGTGGTTCGCAGCCCTGGCGCTGCTCGTCTCGATCGTGTGGTGGGCGGCGGGACGCGACTGGCGGTTCGGCGTGCCGGTCGTCGCCGGCATGTCCACGTACCTGCCGTGGTTCAACTACACCGAGCGCTCGCTGTTCTTCTTCTACGCCATCACGATCATCCCGTTCACGGCGATCTGCCTCGCGATGGTGCTCGGGATGATCCTCGGCAAGGCCGACTCGGGGTACCGGCGCAGGCAGGGCGCAATTGCCGTCGGCGTCGTTCTCGTGATCGTCACGTTGAACTTCGCGTTCATCTACCCGATCCTCACCGACGGCCTGCTCACCCAGTCCCAGTGGCTCGCCCGCATGTGGTTCAGCTCCTGGATCTGAGCGCTCGCGGGCAGTCGCTCAAGGAGAGAACCTATGCGCTCCAGGAGAGAACCTATGCGCTCCAGGAGAGGACCTGTCAGATCCGGAACTGAAGGGGGTCAGGGACAGATGCTTGCCTCGCCGAGGATCGCGATATCCCTCGTGGGAGACACCTGAACCGAACGGACAACACCATTCCTGTGGATAGCCGGTCGCGGGCGCCGGGAGTGGCGGTTGGCTCAGCGCATGCTGATCAACGATGGCCTTCCGTTCCGTTCGGGAGATGCTGCCCACCACTTCCCGTCGACACGCGCTTTCCATAAAGCGCATCGCTCCGGACTGCTCAGATGGGTGGCGTACTCCCTGTCCATCGACGCGCGCGTCCCCGACTCCTCGGCGGTGCGTGCACAGGCGGCTCGCCTCGTGGTCCCTGACCATGCCGTGGCGAGCGACGACTACGCCGCGTTCGTACACGGCGTGGACACCCGATCACCGTCCAACCGCTTCGAACAGCGTCCGATGTTCGTGGTGCAGCACACGCGCTACCGCTCCACCCCCTCAGTGGCACTCGTCCGCCAGTCCAAGCACATCCCGAACGACGATGTCATGGAGATTGAGGGACTCAGACTGACCACTCCCCTGCGCACAGCCGCGGATCTCCTGCGCCTCAAGCGCCGGCCGTACGCACTGGCCGCCGCCGACGCCATGGCACGTGCGGGGATCATCGATCCCGAACTGCTCCGCGACTACGTGGAGACGCTGCACCGGCTCCCTGGCCTCCCCCAGGCGCTGGAGCTGACTGTACGGGTGACGCGGGAGGCCGAGTCGCACGGGGAGTCCTGGCAGCGGTGTCGCATCCTCGACGCCGGATTCCCGACACCCATCCTGCAGTTCCCGGTGATCGACTCGTACGGGGTGGAACGCAGGCTCGACATGGCGTACGAGGACGTACTCACGGCGTCCGAGTACGACGGGCGCGAGTTCCACACCGCCGGAGCAGATCTCCTGGCCGACGAGGCTCGACGCTCCGACCTCTCCGTACGCCTGGGATGGCGCTTCAACCTCGGCACGTACGAGCGGATCTTCGGCACGTCGACCGCCTTCGAGGAAGAGCTCGGCGAGTTCCTCGGCCAAGCACCAAAGCCTCGTACGTGGCATTGAGGGGAGATCGACGCCTCGCTCACGCGGCAGTCCGACCACGTGAGCAGGTCGAGCCCCCTCTGCTCCGCCAGTCCACACGTTCTCTCTCCTCGAGCGGCACGACTCCTCTCCCCGACCGCACAGGTCCTCTCCCCGACCGCACACCTCCTCTCCCCGAGCGGCACACCTCCTCTTCCCGACCGCACGGGTCCTCTCCCCGAGCGGACAACTCCTCTCCCCGACCGCACAGGTCCTCTCCCCGACCGCACAGGTCCTCTCCCCGACCGCACGGGTCCTCTCCCCGACCGCACGGGTCCTCTCCCCGAGCGCACAGGTCCTCTCCCCGAGGCACGCCCGGGGCCGCCACCCTCCGGGCATCGTGCCGTCGCGGCCCGGTATGTTGCCCAGGAACGTCGGAGAGGTGTGATGGTCAGGTACCTGCTGCTGAGGGTCGCGAACTACGCGGTGCTGCTGTTCATCGCGGTGTCGCTGGCGTGGGTGCTCGCTCAGACGCAGCTGCACCCCCGGCAGCTCTTCGAGGTACGGACCCCGCCGCTCGACCCGCGGTCCATCGAGAACATCCTCCGGGCCGCGAACGTCTCCGACCAGGTGCCGTTGTGGGACCGGTACGTGACGTGGCTGCGCGGCGTCTTCCTGCACTGGGACTGGGGTACGTCCCCCGGTGGTGGCGCCGTCGGCGACGAGATCGGACGGCGCATCTGGGTGTCGTTCCGCCTGGTCACCATCGGCTGGCTGCTCGGGACGGTCCTCGGCGTCGCCCTGGGCGCCTGGAGCGCCGTCCGGCAGTACCGGATCTCCGACCGCGTGGTGACGGCCATCGTCCTCATCCTCGTCGCGACGCCCTCGTACGTCACAGGCGAGGTGACGAAGATGGTCGCCACGGCCGTCAACAAGCAGGTCGGCTTCCAGCTCTTCCTGTTCCTCGGCGAGAAGTCGACCGGCACGCTGCCCGGCTACCCGCTCGCCGGTCTCGTCGACCGGGTCCAGCACATGGTGCTGCCGACGCTGGTCCTCACGCTCCTCGGCCTCGCCGGCCTGCAGCGGCTGCAGCGGAGCCTCATGCTCGACGCTCTCGGCTCGGACTTCGTCCGTACCGCCCGGGCCAAGGGCCTGCGCGAGAACCGGGCGGTGATGAAGCACGCCCTCCGTACGGCCCTCATCCCGACGGGCACATACTTCGCGTTCCAGGCCGCCACGCTGTTCGTGGGTGCCACGTACACGGAGCGCATCTTCGCGTTCCAGGGCATGGGCATCTACGGCGTCGACACGATCGCCACGCAGAACATCAACGGCATCGTCGCGGTCACCGCGTTCGGCGGCCTCTGCTACCTCGTCGGCGCGATCCTCGCCGACCTCATGGTGGCGTTCCTCGACCCGCGCGTACGGCTGAGCTGAGGAGGCACCGTGTCCGTCGACTTCCGTACCAACGAGGAGCCCGAGGCGCTCGGGGGGTTCGCGCAACCGGCCGCACCGACGAGCCATCGGCTGACGCGCGGCCAGCTCGTCCGGCGCCGCTTCTTCCGCAACCGGGGAGCCGTCATCGGGCTCGTCGTCATCGGCCTGCTCGTCCTGCTCGCCCTGTTCGGCTCGTACCTCCTGCCCTGGCAGTACGACCAGCGCGACCTCGGCCAGTACTACAAGCCCCCGTCCGGGCGTCACCTCTTCGGGACGACCCAGGCGGGCTTCGACGTCCTCGCCCGCACGGTCCGCGGCCTCGGCAAGTCCCTCGTCATCGGCTTCATGGTCGCGGTGATCCAGACCACGCTCGCCGCGCTCATCGGCTCCTCCGCCGCCTACATCGGCGGATGGTACGAGAAGGCGTGGCTCTGGGTCATCGACCTCATGCTGGTCCTGCCGTCCTTCTTCCTCATCGCCGTCGTCTCCCAGGGCGGGCCGAAGGGCACGTACGCGTGGCTTCTCCTCGTCGTGCTGCTCGCTGCGTTCGGCTGGCAGCTGTCGGCGCGCGTCGTACGGAGCCTGTCGATGTCGGTGAAGGAGCGCGAGTACGTCGCGGCGGCACGGTTCATGGGCCTCTCCACCCCGCGCCTGCTGGTGCGTCATATCGTGCCGAACATCGCCTCGATGCTCATCGTGGACGTGTGCCTGGGAGTGGGCTACGCGATCCTCGGGGAGGCCGGGCTCTCCTACTTCGGGTACGGGGTCCAGGCGCCCGACACCTCGCTCGGCACGCTCATCGCGGAGGGCGCCCAGTCGACGACGATCGCGCCCTGGATCTTCCTCGCCCCCGCCGGCGTCCTCGTCCTGCTCGTCATGAGCGTCAACGCGCTCGGGGACGGCCTGCGCGACGCCCTCGACCCCTCGTCGATGTCCGGAGGACAGGCATGACCGTCACCGGTGGTCGCTTCACCGCGACCGGAGACGTCGTCCTGTCGGTTCGCAACCTCCACGTGACGTTCCCGAGCGAGGCAGGGCTCGTCAAGGCGGTCCGCGGGCTCAGCTTCGACCTGCGGGCCGGGGAGACGATGGCGATCGTCGGGGAGTCCGGATCGGGCAAGTCGGTGACGAGCCTCGCGATCATGGGCCTTCATCCCCGTGCGGCGAGGATCAGCGGGTCCATCACGCTGCACGGGCGCGAGCTGGTCGGGCTCAGCGACGCCCAGATGTCGAGCATCCGCGGCGAGGACCTCGCCATGATCTTCCAGGACCCGCTGAGCGCGCTGACGCCCGTCTACACGATCGGCGACCAGATCGTCGAGGCGATCCAGACCCATCACGACGTCAGCCGCGCGGCCGCGTGGAAGAGGGCCGTCGAGCTGCTCGACCTCGTCGGCATCCCCAACCCCCAGCTGCGGGTGAAGTCCTTCCCCCACGAGTTCTCGGGCGGGATGCGGCAGCGCGCCATGATCGCCCAGGCCATCGCGAACGACCCGGACGTCATCATCGCCGACGAGCCCACGACAGCCCTCGACGTGACGATCCAGGCCCAGGTCCTCGACGTGCTCAAGACCGCCCAGGTCGAGACCGGGGCAGCGGTCATCCTCATCACGCACGACCTGGGCGTGGTCGCAGGCATGTCCGACAGGGTCACCGTGATGTACGCCGGCCGGCCGGTCGAGCAGGGCAGCGTCGACGACATCTTCTACCGGCCCCGGATGCCGTACACGATCGGTCTGCTCGGTGCCGTACCACGCCTCGACGCCACTGGCTCGGAGCCCCTTGCGACGCTCCAGGGGAACCCGCCGTCAGTGGTCGACCTTCCGCCTGGCTGCCCGTTCTCGCCTCGCTGCCCTCTCGCCCACGCCGGCTGCCGGACGACGGAGCCGGACCTCGCGGGCGTCGGACCCGACCACGTCGCCGCCTGCTGGGAGAGCGACCGGATCACCCGCGAGCACCTCACGAGCGCCGACATCTTCCCGGTCGAGTCGGCCGGTGACGTTCCTCCGCCGGACACGACGCCTCGTACGGAGCGCGAGACCGTGCTCAGCCTCGAGAACCTGTCGCGTCACTACCCGCTCATGAAGGGCGCCGTGCTGCGGCGGCGCGTGGGGACGGTGTATGCCGTGGACGGCATCGACCTCGACCTGAGGCGCGGCGAGACGCTGGGCCTCGTCGGCGAGTCGGGCTGCGGGAAGTCGACGACGCTGCTCGAGATCCTCAACCTCCACGCGCCCACCGACGGCAGGATCGTGGTCTTCGGCAAGGACACCTCGACGCTCGGCCGTCGCGAGAAGAAGACGATGCGTCGCGATCTCCAGGTCGTGTTCCAGGACCCCATGGCGTCGCTGGACCCCAGGATGCCCATCTTCGACATCATCGCCGAGCCGCTGGGCGTCCATGGGTGGTCCAAGGGCAGGACCGAGACCAGGGTCATGGACCTGCTCCGTACGGTCGGGCTCGAGCCGGGCCACGCCAACCGGTACCCACAGCACTTCTCGGGCGGCCAGCGGCAGCGCATCGGCATCGCACGGGCGCTGGCGCTCGAGCCGGAGCTCATCGTGCTGGACGAGCCCGTGTCCGCGCTCGACGTGTCGATCCAGGCGGGAGTCATCAATCTGCTCGAGGACCTGAAGAAGCGCCTCAGGCTGTCGTACCTGTTCGTGGCGCACGACCTCGCGGTGATCCGCCACATCGCAGACCGGGTGGCCGTGATGTACCTGGGCAAGATCGTCGAGGTCGGCGACATCGACGAGGTCTACTCGCGCCCGAGCCACCCGTACACGCAGGCTCTCCTCTCGGCGATCCCGATCCCGGACCCGACCACCGAACGGTCCCGCACGAGGATCCTGCTCCACGGCGACCTGCCGAGTCCGGCGAACCCGCCGTCGGGCTGCACGTTCCGCACCCGATGCCCCATCTTCGAGGGGCTGGACCCAGAGCAGCGCACACCCTGCCTCGCGGCCATGCCGCCGCTCGAGGTCGCCCCCGACGGCGCGCCCGTCACCCTGGCACAGGCGCTCGACCCGGCGGAGGCCCGTCCAGGCGGCGAGGACCGGCCCGTCGGCCGGGACACCCCCACGGACCACCTCGTCGCCTGCTACTACGCACGGCCTGTGAAAGTGCTCTGACAAGGGCAGATTCTCGCTGGCTGCTCTCGACGGAAGCTCCAGGCATCGTTAACAAAAGGTGACCGGCGTGGTGCCCATGACCCATGCCGGTCAGAACTAGGGTTGTCTCACCCGGAGCACGGGTGGTCTCGCCGTGACGACGCATCATTGGAGGAAGTGTGAAGTCCCGCTCTCTGTTCGCTGCGCCAGTGGTCGCCGCGCTGGCGCTCACGTTGGCCGCCTGTGGCGGACAACCGGGCTCTTCGGGTGCGAGCTCCGCCCCGCCGCTGTCGGCGAACGCGCAGTCGATCAACCCCAAGCCCCGCGACCAGGTGGCCGACGGCGGCGAGCTGCGGCTGCCGATCGGCTCACTCGCGGACAACTGGAACCCCTTGAACGTCGACGGCAACCAGATCGACTACAAGTACGTGCTGGCGCCGATGACCCCGGTGTTCTTCGACTTCGCAGCTGACGCCACGCCGACGTTCAACAAGAACTACCTGACCAAGGAGCCGACCGCCACGACCACGGACGGCAAGCTCACGGTGGAGTTCAACCTCAACCCGAAGGCCACGTGGAACGACGGGACGAGGATCACGCTGGCAGACTTCCAGGCGACCGCGAAGGCGTGCAACGGCACGGACCCGACCTTCAACTGCGCCTCGACCGACGGCTACGACCAGATCCAGTCCGTGACGCAGGGCGCCACCGAGAACGACATCGACGTCCACTTCAAGTCCACCTACCCCGACTGGAAGGCCGTGTTCTCGAACGGTCCGGCCCGGGCAGACTCGGTCGCCACGGCCGACGTGTTCAACAACGGCTGGAAGACGCTCGCAGGCCACGACGGCTGGTTCTCCGGTCCGTACAAGCTCGGCAGCTACGACCTCACGAGCCAGATCATCACGCTCGTCCCGAACGAAAAGTGGTGGGGCGACAAGCCGAAGCTGGACAAGGTCATCTTCCGCGTGGTGCCCACGGAGGCCGTCGCCGCTGCGTACGTCAACAACGAGATCGACGCGTTCGACATCGGCATCAACGCGGACGCTCTGGCCCGCGCCCAGTCGGTGACGACGGGCGACATCCGCAAGGCAGCCGGCCCGAACTGGCGTCACATCACGCTCAACCAGAACGCCGGTCTCCTCACCGACAAGACGATCCGTCAGGCCATCCTCATGTCGCTCGACCGGTCTGCGATCGCGGCGAGCGACCTCGCGGGGCTCAACTACGACGCGCCGGTCCTCAACAGCCACGTCTTCCTCAACAACCAGGCGCAGTACAAGGACCTGGTGAAGGAGACCGGGCTGGGCTTCGACAAGGAGAAGGCGAAGTCGATGCTCGACCAGGCGGGCTGGACGGTCGGCAGCGACGGGTACCGCACGAAGGACGGCAAGACGCTCGAGGTCACGTTCACGGCGATCCAGGGCGTCAAGGTGTCGGAGAACGAGGCACAGGCGTTCCAGTCGCAGCTCAAGGACGTGGGGATCAAGGTGACGATCGTGCCGATCGCGTCGAAGGACTTCGGCGCGGCGCTGACGAAGCGCACGTTCCAGGCCATCGCGTTCACGTGGGTGGGGACCCAGTTCCCGTACCCGGCGCTCAACCAGTTCTTCAACCCGAAGTCCAGCTCCGACTACTCCGGGTACGACAACCCGGACGTCAACGCACTCATCGCCAAGGTGTCGACCGAGATGGACCAGGCGAAGCGCGACGAGTACGTGCTCCAGGCGGAGAAGCAGATCTGGACCGACGTGCAGATCATCCCGCTGTACCAGCGTCCCGACCAGTGGGCGGTGAAGAGCACTGTCGCGAACTACGGGGCGTTCGGTCTCGGCTCGCCGCACTGGGAGAACATCGGCTTCGTGAAGTGAACCGCTCGTAGCCGTACGCGACGTTGGGGCTGGTGGTCTTCCACCGGCCCCAACGTCATGTCGCGGCCTGCACAGCCGCCGGCGCCGCCCCTGTCCCTGCGTTCTGGGCAAGGCCCCTCTCACGGCCATGACCGTTTTCCGCTAGGAACCAGAGCCGGGGCCGGCCAGGATGGGACGCATGACCATCGCTCTCGACGACGACCAGCGCTACAGGGTGGTGGCGAGCCGCGACGCGAGGTTCGACGGCTGGTTCGTCGTGGCCGTGCGGACGACCGGCATCTACTGCCGTCCGTCCTGCCCGTCGATCACGCCGAAGCGCGCCAACGTCACGTTCTTCCGCAGCGCCGCGGCTGCGGTGCACGGCGGGTACCGTGCGTGTCGGCGCTGCCGTCCCGACGTGACGCCGGGGTCGCCGGAGTGGAACGTCCGCGGTGACATCGTCGGACGAGCGATGACGCTCATCCAGGACGGGGTCGTCGACCGGGCGGGCGTGCCGGGCCTCGCGCGTCGCGTCGGGTTCAGCACCCGGCAGCTCAACCGGATCCTCACGACCGAGCTGGGCGCCGGGCCGCTCGCGATCGCGCTGGACGCCCGGGTGCGCAACGCGCGGACGCTCATCGAGACGACCGACCTGTCGTTCAGCGAGATCGCGTTCGCCGCCGGTTTCGGGAGCATCCGCCAGTTCAACGACGCGATCCGCTCCGCGTTCGCGCTGACGCCGACGGAGCTTCGCGGCCGGCGGCGGACACCGACAGGAGGCGGCTGGCTCACGGTGACGCTGCCCGCGCGCGAGCCGTACGACGCCAGGCAGGTCCTGCGTTTCCTCGCCGCACGGGCCATCGCGGGTGTCGAGTCGGCGAGCGAGGACCGGTACGTGCGAACACTCCGGCTCCCCCACGGCCCCGGTGTGGTGGACGTCAGGCCGCTCGACGGCAGGCCGGCGCTGCTGGCCTCGTTGCGGCTGGCCGACCTCCGCGACCTCGCGCCTGCCGTGAACCGGGTCCGCAGGCTGTTCGACCTCGACGCGGACCCGGTGGCCGTCCGAGCGGTTCTGGGCGACGACCCCGTGCTGGCGCCGCTGGTCGCCGCGAACCCGGGCCTTCGCGTGCCTGGGACGGTCGACCCGTTCGAGACGGCGGTACGGGCTGTGATCGGCCAGCAGGTCTCGGTGGCCGCCGCACGTACGGTGGCCGGTCGTCTCGTCGCAGCGGCAGGTTCCGCGGTCGACCCTGTCTCCGGTCTCGAGCGGCTGTTCCCTTCCCCCGACGAGGTGCTCGCCGTGCCGGACGAGGCATTCGGCATGCCCACCTCGCGACGGGAGACGCTGCGGCGCCTGAGTTCGGCGGTGATGGCCGGTGACGTGTCGCTCGAGCTGGGCGCCGACCGCGACAGGCTCCGCGAGGAGCTGAGGGCTGTACGAGGGATCGGTCCCTGGACGGCCGACTACGTGGCCATGCGGTGCGGAGACCCGGACGGGTGGCTGCCCACGGACCTCGGCGTCACATCGGCCCTGACGCGGCACGGGCTGGCCGCCGGTGCCGCCGAGTCCTGGCGCCCATGGCGGGCGTACGCGATGCATCATCTGTGGACGAAAGGTTCGACATGACCGGGATACTGCGTGTGATTCACCTGGACTCGCCCGTGGGGCGGCTCCGCGCGACCGCGGACGACGACGCACTGCGGACGCTGACGTTCGAGGACGCGCCGACCTCTGCCGCAGAGGCGGCGAGGACGTCCGCGGTCACGGACGGAGCCGTGGACGGCTCCAACGCGATCCTCGAGAGGCTCGCGACGCAGCTCGCGGAGTACTTCGCCGGCACCCGCCGCGACTTCGACCTGCCCCTCAGCCCCTCGGGCACGCAGTTCCAGCTCGCGACCTGGGAGGTGCTGCGGACGATCCCGTACGGCGCGACGATGTCGTACGGCGAACAGGCTCAGCGGCTGGGCGACGTGCGCAAGTCACGAGCGGTGGGCGCCGCCAACGGCCGCAACCCCATCAGCATCGTGGTCCCGTGCCACCGCGTGGTGTCGAGCACCGGCAACCTCACGGGCTTCGGCGGCGGCATCGAGAACAAGGCGTGGCTCCTCGCCCACGAGCGAGAGGTCATCAGGGGCGACAGCCTGCCGTTCGGCTGAGTCGCCGGCGTCGATCGTCGATGCCCGAGGATCGGCAGCGAGTCCTGCGCGAGCAGCCTAGGGTGGCTGGTCGTGGAGAAGATCATCCTTGACTGCGACCCTGGCCACGACGACGCCATCGCGATCCTGCTCGCGGCCGGGAGCCCGGAGATCGACCTGCTGGCGATCACGACCGTGGCCGGGAACCAGACGCTCGAGAAAGTGACTCGCAACGCGATGGCAGTCTGTGCCGCCGGAGGGGTCACGGTACCGATCGCGGCCGGCGCTGCCGGGCCTCTCGTGAGGCCGCAGTACGTCGCCGAGGACATCCACGGGGACTCGGGGCTCGACGGGCCTGTGCTGCCGGCGGCCACGACCGAGCTGGACAGGCGTCACGCGGTCGACCTGATCATCGACGTCCTCATGTCCGAGGAGCCGGGCACCGTCCACCTCGTGCCGACAGGACCGCTCACCAACATCGCGCTCGCCCTGCGTAAGGAGCCCCGCATCGTCGAGCGCGTGAAGTCGGTCGTGCTCATGGGAGGCGCGTACACGCGAGGCAACGTGACGAGCGCGGCCGAGTTCAACATCTACGTGGACCCTGAGGCGGCCGAAGCCGTCTTCGCCGCGGACTGGGACGTGACGATGGTGGGCCTGGACCTCACCCACCAGGCGACGGCGACGCCGGACGTCATCGAGCGCATCGACACGGTCGGTGGTCCCCTCGCGACGTTCGTGACGGACATGCTCGCGTTCTTCCGTTCGACCTACCTCGAGCGCTTCAGCTTCCCGGACCCGCCCGTCCATGACGCCTGCTGCGTGGCACGGCTCATCGACCCGGCCGTCTTCTCGACCCGCGACGCGTTCGTCGCCGTCGAGCTCAACGGCCGCTGGACCTCGGGCATGACGTACACGGTCTTCGACCCCGAGCGGTCGGTTCCGGAGGTACGAGCCGCTGCCGCAGCACGCCGTCGCACCCATGTCGCCACGACGCTCGACAAGGACCGTTTCTGGGACCTCGTCGTCGACGCACTGGGGCGTCTCACGAAGACGTAGCCGGTCCTTGGGCCGGGCGATCGGCTCCCCCAGGGACCAGCAGCGACAGGACGCCGCCGATCGAGCCCATGCCGCGTCCGGCGAGCGCCTAGCCGAGAACGACGGCAACCTCAGGGCGCTGGGTGAGTATCGGCTCGGGACTGATCGATCTGGATGGGAACATCTACCACGGCCTTGGCGGCGCTGCGGGCGAAGTCGGCTACATTCCCGTGCGCCCGGCATCCAGTGTGTGTGCGGAAACGAGGGTTGCATCGAGGCGGTAGCTTCCGTGCCAGCCGTGCTGCAACGGCTCGGCGAGCAAGCTCCCGAACTGGCAGCCATGGAGTCTTCAGCCGATTTGATCCGGCACTGCGGATCCGGTCATCCAACTGTGCAACGGGCGGTGAGAGACGCGGGGACGTGGTCGGCGAGGCCATCGCTGTCATGTGCAACGTCCTCAATCCCCGCGTCGTGATCAGCGGAACACTGGCGCGCGTCAGCGACGACGTCCTGGCAGCGATTCGCATCGCGGCATGCCAGACAGCTCGACCGCTTGCGACCCGACACGTGTCAATCGTGTGTCCATAGCGTTCTTGGTGGACCGGACGGGGTCGCTGGACGTCTTCGACCTGGTGTAGCGGAGGTCGAAACCAGGGTGGGATCAGACGTAAGGCAACGCCTCTGACCAAGGCGTTGTTGACAGGTTCGGCCCAGTCTGCTTAGGTGTAACCGGTTCCACATGGAACCGGTTACACAATGATGTGAGGTGAAATGGTTACCGCCTATGACGTAGCCAAGCGCGCCGGAGTCTCGATGGGAACCGTGTCGCGATACATCACCGGTAACGGGTATGTGGGCGATGCGTCGAGGGCGAAGATCGCCTCGGCTATCGAGGCGCTGGGCTACATCCCGAACCGGGCCGCGGCCAGCCTCACCACCAAGAACACGGGGTTGCTCGGCTTCGTAGTTTCCGACTTGCGGAACCCGTTCACGGCGGAGATCGCGTCTTCACTCAGCCAGCACGCCCGCATGCACGGCTATGGGCTCGTGCTGAGTGACTCCATGAACGATCCCGGCATCTCGCTTGAGGCGATCGAGCGCATGCGAGCCCATGGAGTTGACGGCCTAATCGTCACACCACCGGAGAGCCGATCGCTGAACGACGCCCTGATTGCCGCCGCGCCGACCTTGCCCATCGTGGGAATCGGTCTTCGTACTACGCCACAGGTGACCGACCTCGTCACGTCTGACACCCGCGCAGGAGCAATCAGCGCAGTGGAACACCTGTTGGAGCTGGGGCACCGCAGAATCAGCTACGTCGGCAGTTCGTCGATGGCCAGCGGACGGTACAGAGGCTACGAGGCCGCGCTGGCGCTGGCCGGATTGCCGACAGACCCAGAGTTGGTCGTCGTGGGCGAGCTGAACCGCGCCAGCGGCTTCGCCGCCCTTGAAGCGTTACTCGCCCTCTCGGATCCGCCGACGGCGATCTTCGCAGCCAACGACGCCGTTGCCTTGGGCATCATCCAGGCAGCGCACGAGCACGGAGTGTCGGTCCCCGGGCAGATATCGGTGGTCGGCTACGACGACGTCGATCTCGCTGCCCATTCGGTGCCGCCCCTGACCACAGTTGCCCAGCCTCTGGCGGCCATGGGGCAAGCAGCCGTCGAGCTCCTGGTCAGCCGGCTCCAGGGCGCTGATCGACACCGCGCATCCGAAGAGGTCGTACTTCCTGTGCGACTCGTGATCCGTGGCTCCACCGCTAGCCATACCCAAACATCCCCCCTATTGAGGAAAGGAATCAGATGACCATCGCTGCCGAGACGGAGCAGACCGTCTCCATTGACCTGGACGGTGCCGACTATGCCGACCGTGTCTACGGATGCTGGCAGGGAAAGAACGCCGGCGGCACGCTGGGCACCCCGCTTGAAACGGCCTGGGGTCAAGAGGAGCCCTTCGATGTCTGGTGGTACCCCGAGCTCAAAGAGGGCGGACTCCCGAACGACGACCTGGAGATGCAGCTTGTCTGGCTCAAGGCGCTGGAAGAGATCGGTCCCGGGATCACCGCCCGCGACCTGTCCAGGTACTGGCTCGATCACATCGGCTACAACTTCGACGAGTACGGACTGTCAAAGCTCAACCTCAAGTGGGGATTGGAACCGCCCCTTAGCGGTCACCACAACAACTGGTTCATCGACTGCATGGGGTCGCCGATCCGCTCCGAGATCTGGGCTTGTGTCGCGCCAGGGGCTCCCCGGCTCGCCGTGCGCTATGCCTACGAGGATGCCATCTGCGACCACGCGGGTGGGGAGGGCGTCTACGGCGAGTTGTTCAACGCAGCGCTCGAGTCGGCAGCGTTCGTTGTGCAGGACAAGGCGCTCCTGCTTGACATCGCCTTGTCCTACATCCCCGAGGATTGCATGGTGAGGCGTGCCGTGCTCGCCGCCAGGCGCGCCTTTGACAGCGGGGTCGACTGGAAGGAGGCCCGTCGTTGGGTCCTCCAGGCGGCGCCGCACTACAACGCCCAGTACTCACCCATCAATACAGGCTTCCAGGTGATCGGTCTGCTCTACGGCAAGGATTTCGGTGAGGGCATTTGCATCACCGTCAACTGCGGCTACGACACGGACTCATCCGGTGCGGCGATCGGCAGCTATCTCGGCATCATCGAGGGCAGCCAGCGCCTACCAGAGAAGTGGGTCGAGCCGCTTGGTCGCACGATAGCTACCAACCAGTACTGGGGAGGGGTCAAGCACCTCGATGACTTCCCGAACCCCGTTCCTGACAACCTTGACGACCTCCTTGAGCGCATTCGGGTCGCCGCTCGGCGTGTGATGACCCACCACGGTCTGCTCCACGGCTCGAGGGTCACTGTGGCGCTCGAGGACCTCTACGCTGACGACGGCATCCATGAGTTGCTTGGACGCAGCCCTAACGTCGTCCCCTTCGCCGGTCCGGACCTCGACATCAAGGTCGACTACCGCGAGGGCGCAGTGGTGGTCCCTGGTATCCACAAGCCCATCGGGATCACGCTGCATAACGCGCGGCTTGAGCCTCTGGAGGTCAGCGTGAAACTGACTGTCCCGGCGGGCTGGGAGGTGCCCGATCCGCAGCGTGTGGTCATCGCTGCGCAAGGAGAGCAGCTCGTCGAGTGGCAGCTCGACATCCCGAACGCCCCGCAGGTCGCGCCTGTAAACGAACTCCAGCTAGTCGCGAGCATCACAGGCAGACCGGCCCCGCGCTCCGTTCCCATCGTCCTGTTGGGAGCCTTCGCCGTCCGACTTTCGGAGGTCTTCGCCACAGCAGAAGCCGGCGATCCGCTCGACGTCAACTATCCACCGGAGTCGGATCTGGCAACCACCGATCCGCGCGATCGCCCCGGTTCCTGGAGTTCCCATTGGGCCCACGGATACGAGCAGCCGGTGGCCGACGGCTTCGACCGTCCCGGGGTCCTATACCTGCAGACCTTTGTGAGTTCCCCCAGCGAGCGGAAGGTATGGGTGGTGCTCGATCCCAGCTGCCCGGTCAGGTACTGGGTAAACGGTGCCGAGGTCGGTTCGAACACCGAGTACCGAAGGATCCGACCTAACCAGAAGTCAGCAGACGGCATCGGAGCGTCCGCGACCCTCAACGAGGGATGGAACGAGGTCCTGGTCAAGCTCGTACACGACGGTCGACACCCGGCACCGCAGCTTCACCTCGGATTCTCCGGCCCCGCCCCGCTCAACGACCATCAGTTCGACCTGGATCGGACCTCCATCCCCTGGACCAGCGATGAGTCCTGAGGGCGAAGCCGGACTCGCGGGGCCGGGGCCGACCACACGCGACCGGATCCTGGGCTGCTGGCTGGGCAAGGCAGTAGGGGGGACCTTGGGGCAGACCTTCGAAGGACTCGAGGGACCGCTGTCCGCCGACTTCTACTACCCGGTGCCTGAGGGCATGGTTCCCAACGATGACCTCGATCTTCAGGTGCTGTACGCCATCGTGCTATCCGACATGGCAGAGCCTCGTGTGGACTCCCAGGTGCTCGCCCAGGCCTGGCAGGACCACGTCAGCTTTCCCTGGAACGAGTATGGGGTAGGGCAGCGGAACTTCGCTGAGGGCATCCGTCCGCCCTTCACAGGATCGTTCGACAACTGGTTCACCCATGGTGAAGGTGCGGCCATCCGCAGCGAGCTGTGGGCGTGCCTCGCCCACGGGGATCCAGATCTGGCGTCCGCATACGCCGAGGCCGACGCGTGCTTCGACCATGCCGGAGACGGTGTGTTTGCCGCCCAGTTTTTGGCCCGTCTGCAGACTCTTGCCTTCACCGAATCCGATCCCGATGTTCTCCTTGATCGCGCGCTGGCTGGCATCCCAGTGGACTCTGACGTCCACTCCGCGGTTCAGGCCACCCGGGGCTGGGTGGCCGAAGGGCTCGACTGGCGAGAGGTTCGGGCACGCATCATGGCGCGCTACGGCAACTCGGACTTCACTGACGTCCGACCCAACACCGCTTTCGTGGTGCTCGGCTGGCTCGCTGGCCAAGATTTCGCCGAGAGGATCTGCATCACCAATAACTGCGGACAAGACTGCGACAGCTCAACCGCCAGCATCGGGGCGCTGCTCGGGATACTTGACCCAGGGGGAATCCCGGAGCCCTGGCTTCAACCGATCGGTCGCGAGCTGATCCTCAACCCTGAGGTGACTGGCATCAATCCACCGGCAACGATCGACGATCTCACTGATCTCGTCATCGAGTTGGGCGACCGGCTCGGCGGTCGCTCGCCTGCGCCCAACGACGAGCTGTTCGACTCCGCGGCCTATTCGATCCCTGTGGAGATCGCCTGGTACAACACCGGCTTCGGAAAGTGGGACGTCCGTGACCACACAGAGCTTCCGCCCGTCGGAGCATCGCTACCTGTAGGCCTTAACTGGACGGCCGCGAGCCTGCCCGGCACCTGGACCACGTGGGCAAGGCAGGCTTTCGAGGATCGGATCCTCTTCGTCCGATATCGGGTCGACACACGCGGACGGCGATCCCTGCGGTTGATGGTCAACGCCACCGAGCATTTCCGCGTTTGGTGGGACGGAGGGTTCCTACACGCCGCCCAGGGCACCCAGTTCATGTTCCCGGCACCCCATATGCCTCCTGTCGGCCAATACGTCGACCTTCAGGTGGCCGAGGACGAGCACGAGCTCATCGTCGCCATCAAGGTTCCCCCTGAAACCCGGGACACGGCCGAGTGGGTCACGGCCATCGTCGAACGGCCTGGCTTCATGTGGATACCGAATGTCTTCCGCCCCGCAGCACGTACCTCTCCGCAAGAAACCCAACGAAAGGACAATGATGTTCCGTAAGTCCCGCCGCCCCTTGGCGATGGTTGCCGCAGGCGTCGCGATCACGCTTGCCCTCGCAGGTTGCTCGACCGCTCCCGCGGCCACCCAGAGCACCGTCACTGGCCCAACCACGATCAACTTCTGGTCATGGAACCCTGATGAGGGCACCTCCAAACCATACATCGACGCCTTCGAGGCGAGCCACCCGAACATCAAGGTGAAGATGCGCTTCATCCAGTACTCCGACTATGTCAACACGACACAGCTCGCGCTGCAGTCGGGGTCGGGGCCCGACGTCTTCGGCCTCCAGGTGGGGGCGCTGACCAAACAGTTCGCACCCTTGGCTGAGGATCTCACTCCTGCGATCAGCAAGCAGCTCGGGGATGACTGGAAGACCAAACTCACCGCCACAGATCAGCTCGCGGTGGACGGCAAACAGGTCGCGCTCCCGTGGATGATCACGGGTGGCGGACTCGTCTGGGCCAACCAGACGCTCGTCGACTCGCTGAAGCTGACCGTGCCAACCACCTACGAAGAGCTGAAATCGTTCTGCGCCGAGGTCAAGAAGGCCAAGAAGTACTGCATCGTCCAGGGCGCAAAGGACTCGTGGCAGAACATCGACGTCTATCAGGCAATCATCAACCAGGTCTCCCCCGGCACCTTCTACAAGGCAATGGCAGGTAAAGCGGACTTCTCCTCCCCCGAGTTCGTGAAGGCGTTCGAGATCTGGGAATCCTTCTTCTCCGATGGGATCTTCCAGGAGGGTGCCCTCGGTGCGACCGCCTATCCGGACGCGAACGATGCCTTCCACAAGGGTGGAGCCGCGCTGATGATCAACGGCACCTGGCAGAACGCAGACACGACGAAGACGCGCCTCTCCCAGTACACCAAGACCTACGGCGATAGCTTCGACAAGAACACCGTATTCATGCCGTACTTCTTTCCGAAGGTCACAAATGGCGGCGCCACCGGCACCCTGTTCGGTGGGCCGGACGTCGGTTTCGCCGTCTCATCCGCCAGCAAGGCCAAGGACGCAGCGGAGACGTTCGTCACCTGGCTCACCGCCAACGCAGAGGGCCAGAAGATCATGGCCCAGACCGTCCAGCAGCCAGCGTTGTCCTCGGTCGCCTTGGACCTCACCGACGTGATGACTCCCCAGCAGGTCACGGCTCTGCAGGCACAAGGACCAGCCCTGAAGGGCATGATCGGTCAGCGCGAGATCCAGAACGCCGACGTGAAGACGGCGCTCGGCGACGCCCTCTCCGCAGTTGCCTCCGGACAGCAGAGCCCGACCCAAGCCGCAGCGAGCGTCCAGAAGGCGATCGCCGCAGCGAAGTAGTCACCAGCGCGGGGGTGGCGCGTCGCCACGCGCCACCCCCGGGAGGAAGAGATGACCCAGACAGCAACACGCTGGCAGCGCACACGTAGCACCCGGGGAGACGCATCGCAGGGGAGGTCACAGCTCACGGCGTACCTGTACCTGTTGCCCGCTCTCATGATCATCGTCGGAGTCACGTACTTCGGGGTGTTCTACAACGGATACGTCTCCACGCTCGACTGGAACGGGATCGATCCGGCCCCAAAGCAGACCGGTGCCGCGAACTACCTGAAGATCGCGGGCGATCCCATCTTCTGGAACTCGCTGTCACACATCGCTGTCTTCGGAGCGATCACTGTCATTGTGCAGATGGTGCTCGGCCTCGGCCTCGCCCTCGTCTTCAGCGGACCGATCGCGGGTCGTGGCATCTACAAGGCGCTCGTCTTTATCCCCGTTGTGCTCGCGCCCGCGGCCATCTCAACAGCCTTCCGTCAGTTCCTCCGCCCAGATGGGCAGGTGAACGACGTGCTCCAGACAGTGGGTCTGGAATGGCTCCAGCAGGCGTGGATCGCCGACCCGAACTTCGCGTTGTACGCGTTGGCAGGAGTCAACATCTTCCAATGGACAGGCTTCAGCTTCATCCTCTACCAGGCGGCGTTGTCGCAGATCGACCAAAGCAACCTGGAGGCAGCACAACTCGATGGGGCCGGCACGTGGCAGACGATCCGCCACATCGTGATTCCCACGGTACGTCCGACTCACCTCACGCTTGCTCTCACTGGCGTGATCGGGTCGTTGAAGACCTTCGACATCGTCTTCCTGATCACAGGCGGGGGTCCTGGGCGTAGTACCGAGTTCTTAACCACCTACATCTACAAACAGAGCGTCATGCAGTTCCACGTCGGCTACGGCGCGGCCCTTTCGATCGTGATGCTGCTCCTGGCACTCAGCCTGACGCTCGTCCAGACAAGGATCTACAAGCTCGACGCGGAGGATTGAGATGTTCAGTCGACCGACATGGCGCAGTCGGGTGGTCTATCAAGTCTTGGCAACCATCCTGATTCTGCCCTTTGCACTGCCGCTGCTGTGGATCGTCGTGATCAGTTTCGAAGGAGCTGGAGCGGCAGCAAACTATAACGCAGTCTTCACCCAGACCCCGTTCGCCCGCTTTCTCGTCAACAGCCTGCTGATCTCCATCGGAACGGTGGCGCTCGTCTTCGTCTGCACGATGCTGGCTGGCTATGCGTTGGGAAAGCTCCAGTTCAAGGGCCGCGAGCTGATCTTCACCGGCATTCTGGCGGGCCTCATGCTGCCGGGAATAGCCCTGATCGTCCCCTTGTTCACGATGGTCCGGCGCCTGGGACTGTTCAACAACTATCTCGCAGTGATCGTGCCGCTTGCAGCGGTACTGCTGCCTATGACCATCCTGCTCGCTCGAAACTTCATGAAGGGGATTCCCGATGAACTCCTCGACGCTGCCCAGATCGATGGCGCCACCTCGTTCGGCGCGCTCACGCGCATCGTCATCCCCCTCTCACGACCGATCATCGCCGTGGTCATAGTGTGGACATTCCTCAACTCGTGGAACGAGTTCCTGCTTCCCCTCCTCTTCTTGCAGGACACATCATTCCAGGCAGTGACGCAGGTTCCGACCTACTTTACGTCGACCTACGGCTCCGATGTGCCGAAGATCTTCGCTGCACTCGTGCTCATGTGCCTACCCATCGTCATTGCCTACTTGGCGTTCCAGAAGTTCTTCGAACGGGGCCTGACCGCGGGGGCGCTGAAGTAGTCTCGCGCCCTGTCCGAGCTCACGACTCGGATGAGCGGCGCGTCGCCCTGGCCCGGGCGCGGGTCCGTGCTGTCAATCAGTTGCACGCTCCTCCCCGAGTTCCGCAGCTGGTGGGCATTCGGGCGGGCCCGAGCGCGCATTGCTGCTTGTCACAGGGTTTCGGGGGTTCCGGAACGGCTGAAAACGGTGGGCACACGACTGGCCGTGT
>JAJZQV010000041.1 GCA_021803025.1 Actinomycetes bacterium
TGGTGGCGCGGACGTCGATCATGAGGTTCCCGTACGTCTTGCCGAGCCGGACCATCGTGATCGTCGAGATCATGTTGAGGACGAGCTTCTGGGCGGTGCCCGACTTGAGCCGGGTGGAGCCCGAGACAACCTCGGGGCCCACGATCACCTCGATCGGCAGCTGAGCGGCCGTGCTGAGCCTGGCACCCGCGTGGCAGGAGAGTCCCACGGTCAGCGCCCCGCGCTCACGGGCGCGGGTGACTGCCCCGATGACGTACGGGGTCCGGCCGCTGGCGGCGATCCCCACGACACTGTCGTGGGGGCCGATCCCCACCTCGTCGACCGCGGCGACCCCTGCCGACGCGTCGTCCTCGACACCCTCGATGGCCGTGAGCAGCGCCTCCGTACCTCCCGCGATGATCGCGGACACCTGGCCGGGTGCGGTGTTGAACGTCGGGGGGCACTCGGAGGCGTCCAGTACGCCGAGGCGACCCGGGGTGCCGGCGCCCACGTACAGGAGGCGTCCGCCGGCGGCCATCCGCTCGGCGATGGCCTCGATGGCCGGGACGATCTGAGGGAGCGCGGCCCGGACGGCCTCGGGGACGGTCCGGTCGGCCTCGTTCATGAGCTGGGCCAGCGCCGGAACGGACAGGGTGTCCAGGTCGGCGTAGCGCGGGTCGACGGACTCGGTGAGCAGCTCGGCGAGCTCCCCGGCGTCATCCGTCTCCTCGACGTCGTTCAGGTCGGTCACGAGACACCTCTGTTCCGTGGGTCGAGGGCGTCGCGCAGCCCGTCGCCGAGGAGGTTGAGCCCCACGACGAGAAGGACGACGACGACACCCGGGGCGATCATCGTGGACGGTGCGACGTACATGAGGGTCCGGGCCTCGTAGATCATCGAGCCCAGGGACGGTGCCGGCGGCGGAGTGCCGAGGCCGAGGAAGCTGAGGGACGCCTCGGTGAGCACGGCCCACGACAGCGACAGCGACACCTGGACGATGATGATCGAGGTGATGTTGGGCAGGACGTGCTTGAGCATGATGGCCAGGCGGCTCTGGCCCGTGCTCACCGCGGCCCGCACGTACTCGATCTCGCGGAGGCTCATGACCGGCCCCCGGGCCACCCGGATGAAGATCGGGATGTACACGATCGCGATGGCGACGGCCACGGTGAACCAGTTGCGCTCCATCACCGAGGCCAGCGAGAGGGCGAGCAGCAGCGGCGGGAATGCGAAGAGGACGTTGGTGACGCCGCTGATGACAGCGTCCGGACCCTTGAGGTAGAAGCCCGCCACGACGCCCATCGCCGTGCCGACGACCGTCGCCACGGTCACGGCGACGACCGCGATGCGGGTCGTGTTCACGACGCCGGCGGCCACCCGGGAGAAGACGTCGCGTCCGAACTGGTCGGTGCCGAACAGGTGCGCTGCGCTGGGCCCCTGAAGGCGGATGGTCGCCATCTGAGCGAGCGGGTCGTAGCCGACCAGGCCCAGTGCGTGTGCGAGGGCCACGACGAGCAGCACGCCGACGATGACGAGGCCGGCCATGCCGCTGCGGCTACGGAGCAGAAGACGGAGCGGCTGTCCCGGCCTGGCGGGCAGCGCTTCGGTGGTGTCCACGACGTCGATGGTCATTCCGCACGCACCCGGGGGTCGATGATCCGGTACGCCAGGTCCGTCGCGAGGTTCACGAGGACGAAGGACAGGGCGATGATGAGGACGGTGCTCTGGACCACCGCGTACTCCTTGGCCTGGATCCCGAGGAGCACCTGTCGGCCGATGCCGGGAAGGCTGAAGATCTGCTCCACGACGACCGCCCCGCCGAGCAGGTAGCCGAACTGCAGGCCGGTCATCGTGACGATGGGGACGAGCGCGTTGCCGAGGATGTGGCGGACCTGCAGCCGGCGGGCTCCGACACCCTTGGCGCGCGCGGTCCGGACGAAGTCCTGCGACCTCACGTCGAGCAGCGCGGTGCGGGTGGTGCGCATGATGGGGGCGGCGATGCCGAACCCGAGGACCAGCGAGGGCAGCAGCATCTGACGCAGGTTGCGGACGGGGTCCTCGAGGAGCGTCGCGTACGCCTCGCCGTTGGGGTTGAAGCCGAGCTGCGCCGAGAGGAACGACATGAGCACGGTGGCGAGGAGGAACGACGGGACGCTCAGCCCGGCCAGGCCGACGACCTGGCCCAGTGCGTCGCGGGCCGAGTCGGGCTTCGAGGCCGAGAGCATGCCGAGCGGGATGCCGATGACGAGCGCCAGGAGGATCGAGAGCACAGCGAGCTCGAACGTGACGGGCAGGGCGCTCAGCGTGAGGGTCGCCACACTCACCTGCGAGCTGGACGAGAAGCCGAGGTTGCCCGTGAGCACGTTGCCCAGCCAGCCGAAGAACTGGACCACGAGGGGCTTGTCGATGCCGTAGTACGCCTCGAGAGCCGCACGCTGCTCAGGCGTCAGGGCCGCCGCCTCAGTGCCCAGGCCGGCCGTGATCTGGCTGCCCGGGATCGCCCGCAGCATGATGAACACGAGGACGGCGACACCGAGCAGCGTGCCCAGCATGGACAGGATGCGGCGGGCCACTCTCCGCCACGTGGTGGATGACATGCGTGCCTTTCGTGGACGTGGGCAGGGGTCCCGGCGTCGGCGGTCCGGGATGGACGCCTGGGCCGGGACCCGTACCGGTCACATCAGCTCAGCGCGGTCGAGCGCAGGTACTGCACGGACCCGTTCGACATCGGGACGAACCCCGTCACCTTGGAGGAGGTGACGGTGTACGTGTAGCCGGTGAACAGCCAGATCCAGGCGGCATTGTC
The DNA here is from genome assembly GCA_021803025.1 of Actinomycetes bacterium. GTDB lineage: Bacteria > Actinomycetota > Actinomycetes > Propionibacteriales > Propionibacteriaceae > Fen-668. The sequence goes on from JAJZQV010000041.1 coordinate 2,786, forward strand.
CTCCAGGTTCCGGGACACCTTGGCGTAGATGCCCTTGCGGGTGTTCGGGTCGCTGGACTGCTTGCCCTGGGCGAACAGCGCGTCCAGGTCGGGTGAGCTGTAGCCCGCCACCTTGTTGAGGTTGCCGGTGCTCGTGAAGTACCGCCCGTACATGCCGTCCGGGTCCGGACGACCGCCGTTGAGCGCGACGGCCGCGTCGAAGTCGGCCGCGATCCACTTGTTGACGTACGGGTCACTGGCGAGCACCTCGAGGTCGAGCGTGATCTTCGCCTCGGCGAGCTGCGCCTTGAGGTTCTGCGCCTCGGCGACCGACGTCGCGTACTCGCCCTGGGAGACGATCGTCTTGATCGTCACGCCGTCGGACTTGCCGGCCTTCGCCAGGTACTCCTTGGCCTTCGTGAGGTCGCGCGTGGGGCAGGGCCGGGCGGACGGGTCGGACTTGTAGGCCGGCGACGTGATCGGGCCGGTGACCTCGCCCTCGCCGAGCGCGGCGGTGTCGAGGACCTGCTGACGGTCGACGGCGCACTGGATCGCCAGACGGACGTTCACGTCCGAGAGGACGGGGCGGCGGGCGTTGAGCTGCAGCACGTGGTAGCTCAGCTGGGCCGTCTTGGTGACCTTGAGGGAGCCGCTCTGGGCGGTCTTCGCGACGAGCGGGTCGTTGAGGATCGCGAGCTGGACGTTGTTCGACTGCATCGCCGAGACGATCGACGTCTCGTCGGGGATGATGCGGAACTCGATGGTGTCGAGGCTCGGCTTCGTCCCCCAGTACGCGTCGTTGCGCGCCATGGTCAGGGACTGGTTGGGCTTGCGCTCCTTGAGCGTGAAGGGCCCGGTGCCGTCCGGCGTCGTCTTGAGCGCCTGCGGCGTCGACTCGGACGGCAGCATCGCCATGTTGATGACGGCGAGGTTCGCGAGCAGGCCGGCGTCGGGCGCGCTGAGGTGCAGCGTCACGGTGCTCGGGTCGGTGGCGTCGACGCTCGTGACCGAGGCCAGCGATGCGGCCGAGACGGCGGCGGTCGCCTTGTCCTTGATCTTGTCGAGCGAGAATTTCACGTCCTCCGAGCCGAACGTCGTGCCGTCGGAGAACTTCACGCCGTGGCGCAGCTTCATCGTCACGGTCCTGCCGTCGGGCGAGACCGTCCAGGACTCCGCGAGCCCGGGTACGACGTTGAGGTCCTTGTCGAACTCCGTGAGCGTCCCGTACAAGGTCTGGAGGATGTTGACGGCCTGGAACTGCGTGGCCTTCCACGGGTCCAGGTTGTCGGGGTCCGTCGTGATGCCGACGACGAGGTTGCCGCCGACCTTGGGTGAGGGCGACCCGGCCGAGCCGCTCGCCCCGGTGGACGAGGAGCAGCCGGAAGCGGCGAGGGCGACCGCGAGGCCCAGGCCGATCACAGAGAGAGTTCCGCGCTTGACGCGCGCGTCGCGTGTCATTCCTTCTCCTTCGTGGCCGGAGCCGTCGTCGGCGCCTCGGCCGGGTACGTGCATCCGGATGGTGTGTCAGTAAGTTACCTGGAATCGACCATCGAGGTACTAGAGTTACCCATCAGCTGTTACACAATTGCAACCGCACGGACGAGGAGGTTGCGATGGCCGGGAAACGTCGCGAGGAAGGGCAGACCACCGCCCTGGTGTCGCTTCGCGCACTCCTGCCCGACCTGCGCCCGAGCGAGCGCCGGATCGCCGAGCTCTTCCTCTCGGCCCCGGAGGCCACCGCCGAGCTGTCCATCGCTCGGCTCGCCGACCTCAGTGAGACGTCGACGACGTCGGTCATCCGGCTCTGCAAGAGGCTCGGCTACAAGGGCTTCAAGGACCTACGGCTGGACGTCCTGCGCGAGGTGACGCGGGAGTCGTACGAGACCGCGGGCATGCCGGCCGTACCGAGCGACATCGACCGGGCGGACAGCCTCGAGGACGTCGTCGCCAAGGTGTCGCTCGCGGAGACGCTGTCGATCGCGGACACGGCCAAGGTGCTGGACACGGCGTCGCTCCGCAGGGCGGCTGACGCCATCAGCGCCGCGGCGCGGATCGACATCTTCGGCGTGGGCGCCAGCTCGGTCGTCGGCGAGGACCTCCAGCAGAAGCTCGTCCGCATCGGCCGTACAGCCCTCCGCTGGCCCGATGCGCACGCCGCGTGGACGGCCGCGGCGACCCTGCACGCCAGCGGCGTCGCGGTCGCGCTGTCCCACTCGGGCGCGACGGTCGACACGCTGGAGTTCGTCGAGCTCGCCGCAGCCGCCGGAGCGACGACGATCGCGATCACCAACCACGCGACGTCGCCCGTCGCCCGCGCGGCCGACATCGTCCTGACGACGGCGGCCCGCGAAACGGGCTTCCGCTCCGGCGCGCTGGGAAGCCGCATCGCGCAGCTCATGGTCGTCGACTGCCTGTTCATCGGCGTGGCCCAGGCCGACTACGACCAGTCGATGGAGGCGATCCGTGGCACGTACGAGACGATCCAGCGGCTCAACCAGCACCGCAGGGAGAGCCGGCGCACCTGAGCGTCAGTGGCGAAACGGCGTCAGGGGGAGGCGTGCCTGTCCCAGAACGCGTCCGCTTCGGCCTCGCGGCCGGCGGCCAGGAGAGCCCTCGCGCCCACGCCCGCCATGTCCGTGATCGTCGACTGCGCGTCGTCCCACGTGTGCAGCACGGCGATGATCTGCTCGAGCTGCGCGATGCCCTCGTCGACGCGGGTCGCCGCGAACAGCAGCCGCGCGCGAAGCGGCCGTGAGTCGAGCGCCTGCATCTCGGCCCCGCGCTCGGCCATGCGCTCTGGCACGTCGCCGAGGATGAGGAACGCCTCGTCGTACCGCTCTGCCGAGCCGTACATGCGGGCGCGGGTGTCGCGCAGGTCGAGCCGCTCGAAGTCGAAGTCCCAGCCGCCCAGGGTCTCCCGGAACTCCGTGTCGGTGAGGTAGCGGGCCTCGTTGTCGTCGGTGAGCGCCACCGCGATGTCGAGCTCCCACAGCACCGCGTCCAGCCCGTCGGCGTCCTGCACGGCGAGGGGCAGCTGTCGGCGGGCCACCATGAGCGCCCGCTGGTCGTCGGCCGCCTCGGCGAGCCGGATGGCCCGGTGGTAGCCGCGCACCGCCGCGACGCTGTCGCTCGCCTGGACCAGCCGGGCGTACGAACCCCATGCCGCGCCGGCCGTGGCCGGCTCACGGCACCGCTCGTACAGCTCGGCGGCGCGTTCGAACAGACTGGTCGCGCGGCCCGTCTCCTCGAGGTCGGCCGAGATCTCCGCCGAGAGGGCGGTGAGGCGGGCCTGCTTGAGGGTCATGCCGTCGTCGAGGTGGACGCCGCTCGCGCGGGCCAGCTCGACGGCCGCAAGCCCGCTCTCTGCCATCTCGGCAGCCTCGAGCAGGCGGCCCTTGTGGCGGTACGTCTCCGCGAGGAGCCGCTGCGAGGTCGGCCGGGCGGAGGCGGTGGTGGCCATGAGCAGCGTGCCTGCTGAGCAGGTCGACCAGTCCCCGCAGGTCGACCTGGAACGTGTCGCTCGAGTGCTCGGTCATCGCAGGACCCAGGCTAGGGGTCCGCGCCATTCGGTGGCAGATACCCGACCGCCGGTCTCTCTGTGCACCGAGGGTCGGATATCTGCCAGTCAAGGGACGTGGTGGCGCAGGACCTCCCTTCGAGACGGCCACCTCCACGGAGTGGCATCTCCGTCACGCTGACCCGCATCCGCGAGGGCGTGCACGTACGTGCGACGGGATGCCAGCCTGGCGACCCGGCTAGGGCCTCAGAGCTGGGCCTGCCACTTCCCGGTCCGGCCGTGGAAGTCGGAGTCGCCCGTGACTTGTCGATGAGGAGGCGGATGGTCTGGGGGTTGTCGTTGTAGGCCTTGACCATGGTGGCGTCGTGGAGGTGGGTGGTGACGTTGAGGCTGATCATGACAGTGGCTACTTCGTGGACGTACCGGGGCAGTCGGTGCCCATGAGGGTCTTCCAGCGGGTGCGCTCCCCGGGCCACCGACGAGACGGCCTGCAGGTGCCAGCAGGTGAGCGTCGCCGATGAAGCACTCCTTGTGCTTGATCTCCATCGCGTCCACGACGCACCCGTCCGAGTCGACCCGATGACGTGATCCCTCCTCGGCGTGTGGGATGTCATCCCAGCGGCTGACGCATCGGCGGTGACGTCCTCGATGACGTGTGTCACGGTGGCCTCCTATGGCGGTGAGCACCACTCCACTCTCACCGCTACACGTCGTGGAAAGATTGCACAACGTTGCCAGTTTCGACGCACCCGGCGACGATGGGGCTGTCTGCAGAGCCGGGAATGAAGGCATCGTTCTCGTCCCTGCGGCCGTCCCCGGTGAGGACTGGGGCATTACCCCGAACCACGAAGAGGAGAGCCCCCTGCAACAGGCCACCCGCCACCTACCTCGCGGTCAGCGCCGCTGGGGGGCCGGGCCGGTGGAGCCCCTCAGCTTGAGGTGGACCGGGAGCTCGATGATCGCGCCCTGGTCGAGCTCGTGGCCTTCCAGGAGCGCCAGCAGCAGGGTGGTGAGCTCACGGCCGACCCGGCGGGTCGGGCCGCTGATCGTCGTGAGCGGCGGCGAGCAGAAGTCGGACCCGAAGATGTCGTCGCACCCGACGACGCTGATGTCGTCGGGCACCTTGATGCCGCGCTCGTGGAACCGCTGGAGCATGCCGATCGCGAGCATGTCGTTGAACGCGATCCCGGCCGTCGCGCCGCTGTGCCACAGCACGTCCGCCGCTGCGGCTCCCGAGTCCGGCTTCGGGTTGAACGGTCCGATCCGCGTCACCTCGAGGTCGAGCCGTTCGGCGGCGTCCTGGCAGCTCTCCCAGCGCCGCCGGTTCGTCGCGGAGCGTTCCGAGCCGGACACGTAGCAGATCCGCGTGTGTCCGAGGGACGCGAGGTGCTCGACCGCCTGGCCCACGATCGCCGCGGTGTCCAAGGTGACGGCGGGGATGCCCTCGAGCTTCCGGTTGAGCGTCACGAGGGGCGTCCGGAGCGCCATCTCGCGGAGGTCCTCGTCCGGCAGCCGGCTCGCCACGACGATCGCTCCCGTTCCGACCTCGATGAGCTGCTCGAGGAAGGCCCTCTCCGCGGTCGCAGACTCCTCGGTGTCGAGGAGGATCTGCGTGTAGCCCGAGTTGCGCAGCCTCTCCTGCGAACCTCGGATGATGTCGAAGTAGAACGGGTTCGTGATGTCCGGGACGAGCAGCGCGACGTACCCGCGGTTCGTCCGGGCTGCCGGCCTCGGTGCGGGGGCGGTGTAGCCGAGCTCCCGTGCCGTGCGCAGGACGAGGTCGCGCGTCTCGGCGCTGATCCGCTCCGGCGAGGCGAGAGCACGCGAGACCGTGGAGACGGCGACGCCGGCACGGCGCGCGACGTCCTTCATTGTCACTGTGTCCTTCACCATGTCGACCCCCTTCACTGGGCGGTGCGCCGAGGCGGACCGAGGTCCGTCAGGTCGCGCACCCGGTCTCGCGGGCGCCCATCCACTATTGCACAGAATCAGATGGAAACTGGCAACGGAAGGCCACAATTTCCATCGAGTTGGCAATCGAACCTACCTTTCCGGCAACGGCATCGACGCCGTGCCAACTCGAAGGATCCGGAATGTCCACGACCGTCGCAATCCCTCCACGCAGTGACCTGGGGTCGCTGGCGAAGCAGCCCGCCAGGGCCGTGCTCGGCTACGGCCTGGGTGACTTCGCGAACAACCTCGCATTCTCCATGGGGACCTCGTTCCTCCTCTACTACCTCACCGACGTCGCCGGCATCACCGCCGCCGCCGTGGGCACGATGTTCCTGGTCGTCCGCCTGTGGGACGCGTTCACCGACCTGTTCGCGGGCCGCGTGGTCGACCGCACGATGACGCGGTTCGGTAAGTTCCGCCCGTTCATCCTGTGGTTCGCCGTCCCGGTCCTGTTCCTCAGCGTCCTGAACTTCAACGTGCCGGCGCCGGGCGTGAAGTGGCTCGGCCTCGTCGACTGGAGCCTCTCGGCGAACGGCCGCGTGCTGTACATGTACCTCGCCTACGCGGTGCTGGGACTCGTCTACTCGCTCATCAACATCCCGTACGGCTCCCTCGCCTCGGCCATGACGCAGTCCGTCGGCCAGCGCGCCAAGCTCGTCGCGGCCCGCGCCTTCGGTGCGGCCGTCGGAGGCATCCTGCTGACCTACATCGTCGCGCCCCAGATCTCCGCGCTCCAGAAGACCGCGCCGAAGCTCGCCGCGAACGCCGACGCCGCCGCCAAGGCGACGTACGAGGCGGCAGCGCTCGTGTACCGGCAGAACGTCCAGCACGTGTTCACCGTGACGACGCTCGTGTTCGTCGTCGTCGGGTCGATCGCCTACCTGTTCACCTTCTTCACGTGCCGCGAGACCGTCGTCCGCTCCACCCCCAAGGTCAGCATCCGCGAGACGTTCGACACGCTCAAGCACAACAAGCCGCTGGCGTACCTCTGCGCAGCGAGCTTCTTCTACCTCATCGGCCTCTTCGCCGTCGGCGGCTCGACGGCCTACTACGCCAAGTACGTCATGGGCGACATCTCGCAGACCGCCACGATGACCCTCGTGAACTCCGGCATCGCCCTGCTCATCACGCCGCTCATCCCCGCGATCATCCGTCGCTTCGGCAAGAAGACCGTCTTCCAGTGGTGCGGCGTGTTCACCGTCGTCGGCGGCGTAGCGCTCTTCTTCACCCCGAGCGGCTTCCTCGTCCTCGCACTCGTCCTCCTCGCGGTGAAGGGCGTGGGCGCCTCCCTCATCAACACCGTGATGTTCGGCCTCGAGGCCGACACCGTCGAGTACGGCGAGTGGAAGTCCGGGAAGCGCTCCGAGGGCGCGACGTACGCGATCTTCTCCTTCACCCGCAAGGTCACCCAGTCCATCGGTGGCGCGGTGGGCGCGTGGGCCCTCGCGTTCGGCGGCTACCTGTCGGCGAGCGCGACCAACCCCAACCCCGCCCAGCCGGACTCGGCCATCTGGGCGATCCGGTTCACGATCGGCATGCTGCCGGCCCTCTGCGCGATCGCGGCGATGCTGATCTTCTGGAAGTACCCGCTGACCGACACGCTGTACAGCCAGATCCGCAACGAGAACGAGGCCCGCAAGAGCCAGGGCACTGCCGTCGCTGAGTGACGACGAGAGCCGCAGACGGCCGGATCCCGCAAGGGGTCCGGCCGCCATGCTGTCCGGACCCGGGTGAGCCGGCGCCGTACGACTCCGTGGGCGGGTCGCGGCGCGTCCGTACGCGGTGGGTTAACGTCTTCAGCACGTACGACGCGCCGGGAGGAGATCGCATGACCGGTCCGCACCTGCAGCCGACCCCGAGCGACCCCGAGACCGAGCCACTGCATCAAGGTGAGCCGGCACCAACGGGCCCCGACGCGGCGACGACCGTCGTCAACCCTCGACGCCTGCTGTTCCGGCTCGCCGCGGTCGTCGTCGTGGTCGTCGTGGCCGTGCTCGGGTACGTGGTCGTCTTCGCCCGCTCCGACGCGACGGCCGCGAAGGTCGGCGACTGCGTGAGCGTCACCGGGTCCGCCTCGGACGCGAGGGCCCGGCGGGTCGCCTGCTCCGACTCCAGCGCCCTGTACGTGGTGACCGCGACCGGCCGGAAGGTGAACTGTGACCCCTCCGAGGTCACGTACACGGGCGGCGCCAGGGACCGGACGAGGCTCTGCCTGTTCTACAACGTCCGCGTCGGCGACTGCCTCGCGGTGGGGCAGGGCGGCGGACCCGACACGAAGCAACCGTGCGCGCCGGGGAGGCTCAAGGTCGTGTACGTCGACACGTCGAGCGCCGACGAGACGAAGTGCCCTCCCGAGGCGGACGTCGCGCGTACGGACGACACGAACGCGCGTCTCGTCTGCTTCGCGACCCTCAGCTGAGCGCGTTCACACGTCCGTGCGGGTCTCGGCGTCCGGAACCTTCGGCACGCGCCGCAGCTCCACGTGGAGGGCCTGGGCGATCTGGCGGAGGTCACGGAGCTCCTCGGCGTTGCGGCGACGGTCCAGCTGAGCCAGCTTGAACTCCGCGAGCGTGGCCTCGTGGGTCTCCGTGATGAGCTGCCCGGTACCCCGTGACTGCAGGTCCTGACCGACCATGATGACGCTGAGCAGGACGAGCTGCAGGAACGTCTGTGCGATCCAGGAGACGATCGTCACGAGGCTCCCCGAGGCGATCGCGCCGGGCAGCGACACCAGCGCGAGGATGGCGAACGCGATGGCGCACCACATCGTCCCCACGACCCTCGTGATCCTCCCGCCGGCCGCCTCCAGCGCCGCATTGACCCTCTTCATCACTCCACCCTCTCTGCCAGGCACCGTCGGCCTACCCCAGTGTCGCGGTCACGGCGCGCCGGACCGGGAGTGACGCGGCCTTCTTGGCGCGATCCTTGCTCTCGGGGAGAGAACCTGTGCGTCCGCGGATCGGACATGGTCGTACCACGGGCAATGCCCTGTGGTCGAAAGGCCCGTTCGTGCACCGACACGCCGTACCACCCGCGCGTGTCGTGGCCTCTCGATGGGCTCCCTCTGCCCCAAGGAGGCGGCGATCACGGCGTAGAGGACGCGTGCGTCACCCCCGACCCGGCCACGAGCACGACGCTCACACCCAGGACGACGAGGTCGGACCTTGTGAACATCCGCGCGTACAGGCGGGGCGCGGCCTCCTCCCTCATGCGCGCATCCTGGCATGCCACCCGTCGGAGACGGCTGCGGTCAGGGCGCGAGGCCCTGGCCGGTGTCGTACCGCGCTGGAAGACTGGGCGCCATGGAGCTGGGAGTGGAGTGGCCCGTCTCGCCGATGCTCGCGAAGGCTGTTGCCGAGGTGCCGGACCCGGGCGGGAAGGGCGGGCCGTACGCGTACGAGCCCAAGTGGGACGGGTTCCGCTGCATCGTCGCGCGCGACGGCGACGAGGTCGAGCTCGGCAGCCGGGGCGAGAAGCCGCTGACGCGGTACTTCCCGGAGGTCGTCGACGCCGTGCGCCGGCTGCTTCCGGAGCGGGTCGTCGTCGACGTGGAGCTCGTCGTCCGCGCGGGGGACCGGGGCGCCCAGCGACTCGACTGGGAGGCGCTCGCGCAGCGGATCCATCCAGCCGAGTCGCGGATCCGGCGGCTCGCGCAGGAGACACCCGCCGAGATCGTCGCGTTCGACCTCCTGGCGCTCGACGGCACCTCCCTCATGGGCGAGCCGTTCCGTGAGCGGCGCGCCCGCCTCGAGCAGACGCTGTCGCACCTTGCGACCGGGGACCCGGTCCACCTCACCCGCATCACCACCGACGTGGCCGAGGCGCGGGAGTGGTTCGAGACCTTCGAGGGCGCGGGTCTCGACGGGGTGGTCGCGAAGCCGCTCGACGCCGTGTACCAGCCGGGCAAGCGGGCGATGCTCAAGATCAAGCACCACCGAACCGCCGATGTGGTCGTGTACGGCTACCGGGTCCACACGTCGGGCGAGGGGGTGGGCTCGCTGCTCCTGGCCGTGTACGGAGAGACGCCCGAAGGCGTGCCGAATGACTGGCCGGGCCTCGACCCGGACGCGCCCGAAGGTCTCGCCCTCATCCCCGTGGGCGGCATCGTCAGTCTCCCGGACCAGATGCGGCGTGCCCTCGTGACGGAGCTCGAGCCCCTGACACTCAAGGACGAGACCGGGGGGCTCGTACGGATGGGCGGCGCGCCGTCGCGGTTCGCGGCGGCCGGCAAGGACAGCTCGTTCGTCCCGCTCCGCCCGGAGCTCGTCGTCGAGGTCGCGTTCGACCAGCTCGAGGGACACCGGTTCCGACACGCCGTGTCGCTCGTGCGCTGGCGCCCGGACCGTGAGCCCCACTCGTGCCGGATCGACCAGATCGACCGCGCCGCCGCGTACGACCTGGGTCAGGTGCTCGTCACCGGCTGACGAGGGCGCCGCGGCCCGTGAGCCCGGGGCGGCAGGCGGGTCGTCGGCGCCTTGGCGCCCGACTCGGGACTGCAGGTCACCTGCACTCAGTGGCAGATGCGTGCGCACTGACGGCTCTGCGTGACGGTGTGCACCTCTGGGCCACTGGATGCACGGATGGCGGGGCGGCCCGACCCTGTTGCTGCCACCGCTCCCTCGAGCAGTGTCACAGTCTCCGTCGTCGACAGGACCAGGACGAGCGTCATCCCAGCGATCGCGGCCAGGAGCGCGAAGCGCCTGGCGAGACGCCCCAGCAGCGAGTTCCCCATGCCCGAGCAGAGGCGGGTGGGCCTGTCCTGATACGTGGAGACGAGCCCGGGTTGTAGGACCCCCGTCCGGAACGTCCGGACTGTCGGACCCGCGTGACACAGTGGGGCTCGCAGAAGGAGCGTGATGGCGGACGTACTCGACCGGTTCTCTCCGGCCACGGCGGCATGGTTCCGCTCGAGCTTCGCCGAGCCCACGCCAGCCCAGCGCGGTGCGTCGGAGGCGATCTCCTCGGGCAGCCACACGCTCGTCGTCGCCCCCACCGGCTCCGGCAAGACGCTGTCGGCGTTCCTGTGGGCGATCGACCAGCTCGTCACGACGCCGCCGGCGACGGACCGGTCGAGCTGTCGCGTCCTGTACGTGTCGCCCCTCAAGGCGCTCGCCACGGACGTCGAGCGCAACCTCCGGTCCCCGCTCGTGGGGATCGGTCACGCCTCCCGGCGTCTGGGCTTGTCGGCGCCGGATGTGAAGGTGGCAGTGCGGTCCGGGGACACGCCGGCGGACGAGCGCCGTGCGTTCGCGCGGCACCCTGCCGACATCCTCATCACGACCCCCGAGTCCCTGTTCCTGCTGCTCACGTCGGCGGCCCGGGAGGCTCTCACAGGGATCACGACGGTGATCCTCGACGAGGTCCACGCCGTCGCGGGCACCAAGCGCGGTGCGCACCTCGCGCTCTCGCTCGAGCGGCTCGACGCGCTGTTGCCGGCGCCGGCGCAGAGGATCGGCCTCAGCGCGACCGTACGGCCCGTCGAGGAGGTGGCCCGCTTCCTCACCGGCGGCCGTCCGGCCACCGTCGTCGCGCCCCCCTCCGAGAAGAAGTGGGACCTCCAGGTGGTCGTGCCGGTGCCCGACCTCGGAGAGCTCGGCACGGCCACGACGAGCGACGACCCGGCGTCCCACGCGTCGATCTGGCCACACGTGGAGGAGCGGATCGTCGACCTCGTCGCCGCGCACTCGTCGACGCTGGTCTTCGCGAACTCACGGCGCCTGGCCGAACGGCTGACAGGTCGGCTCAACGAGGTGTACGCCGAGCGGCTTGCCGAGACCGAGCCGCCCGCCGCCGGGGGGAAGCCGACGGGGCCGGCCGACCGTACCGAGCACATGCCACCCGGACGATCCCCCGCGGAGCTCATGGCCCAGTCGGGCACCTTCGCGGCGAGCCCCCCCTTGCTGGCGCGTGCCCACCACGGCTCCGTCTCCCGGGAGCAGCGGACGATCATCGAGGAGGACCTCAAGGCAGGGCGGCTCCCTGCGGTCGTCGCGACGTCGTCGCTCGAGCTCGGCATCGACATGGGTGCCGTCGACCTCGTCGTCCAGGTGGAGGCGCCCCCGTCGGTCGCCTCCGGGCTGCAGCGCGTCGGCCGCGCGGGCCACCAGGTGGGGGCCGTGTCGCGGGGCGTCCTGTTCCCCAAGTTCCGCGGCGACCTCGTCCAGACGGCCGTCATCGTCGAGCGGATGCGGGAGGGAAGGATCGAGGCGCTCCGGGTACCGTCCAACCCGCTCGACGTCCTGGCGCAGCAGGTCGTCGCGATGTGCGCCCTGGAGGACTGGTCCGTCGACGAGCTGTTCGACCTCGTGAGACGCTCGGCGCCGTTCGCGGGGCTGAGCCGGGCGGTCCTCGAGTCGGTGCTCGACATGCTGAGCGGGCGCTACCCGTCCGACGAGTTCGCGGAGCTGCGCCCCCGGGTGGTCTGGGACCGGGTCGCGGGCACGCTGACCGGTCGCCGCGGGGCGCAGCGGCTCGCGGTCACGGCGGGCGGCACGATCCCCGACCGCGGCCTGTTCGGCGTGTTCCTCGCGGCCGCCGAGGGGCCTGGCCGCCGGGTGGGCGAGCTCGACGAGGAGATGGTGTACGAGTCGAGGGTCGGCGACGTCTTCGCGCTCGGCACGACCTCATGGCGGATCGAGGACATCACCCACGACCGGGTGCTCGTCACGCCGGCGCCGGGGGTTCCGGCCCGGCTGCCGTTCTGGAAGGGCGACTCCCTGGGACGCCCGGCCGAGCTGGAGCCGCAGTCGGCCGGTTCGTGGGCGAGGTCGCCCGACTGGCCCCGGCGAAAGCCCGGGAGCGGGTCCGCGCGGCCGGCCTCGACGAGTGGGCGACGGACAACCTGCTCGGCTACCTCGGCGAGCAACGTGAGGCCACCGGCCACGTCCCCGACGACCGGACCCTGCTCGTCGAGAGGTTCCGTGACGAGCTCGGCGACTGGCGGGTGGTGATCCACAGCCCGTACGGCGCTCCCGTCCACAGCCCCTGGGCGCTGGCGGTCGCGGCGCGCCTGCGCGAGGCGTACGGGCTCGACGTCCAGGCGATGCCTGCCGACGACGGCATCGTGCTGCGGCTCCCGGACACGGCGGCCGACGCCGCCATGTACGGGCTCGACGACAGCGGCGCCTCGTTCAACCCCGCGCAGCTCCTCGACGCGATCCTGCTCGACCCCGACGAGGTGTCCGACCTCGTCACGTCGCAGCTCGGGGGGTCGGCGCTGTTCGCCGCGAGGTTCCGGGAGTGCTCGGCGCGGGCGCTGCTGCTTCCGCCGAGGACGCCTGGCCGGCGTCAGCCCTTGTGGCAGCAGAGACAGCGCTCGGCCCAGCTGCTGAGCGTGGCGTCGCAGTACCCGTCCTTCCCCATCGTGCTCGAGGCGGTCCGCGAGTGCGTGCAGGACGTCTTCGACGTGCCGGGCCTCGTCGACCTCCTGCGACGGGTCCGTGCGAAGGAGGTGTCGGTCGTCGAGGTCGAGACGAGGCAGCCGTCGCCGTTCGCCCGGTCGCTGCTCTTCGGCTACGTGGCCCAGTTCATGTACGAGGGCGACAGCCCCCTCGCCGACCGCCGCGCGGCAGCCCTCACGCTCGACCCGACGCTGCTGGCCGAGCTGCTCGGCACGAGCGAGGGGCTCGCGCTGTCCGAGCTGCTCGACCCCGAGGCCCTCACCCGGACGGAGGCCGAGCTCCAGCACCTCGCCGAGGACCGCCGTGCCCGCGACGCCGAGGACGTGGCGGACCTCGTCCGTACGATCGGGCCGATCAGCGCGCACGAGCTGTCGCGCCGCATCTCCGGCGACGACCCGTCGGCCCTCGCCCAGGCCTGGCTGAGCCGGCTCGCCGAGGCCCGCCGGGTGGTACGGGTCGGGGTCGGCGGGCAGGAGCGCTGGGCCGCCGTGGAGGACGCGGGCCGCCTCCGGGACGCGCTCGGCGTGTCCCTGCCCGTGGGCCTTCCCGACGCCTACACCACACCGGTGTCCGACCCGCTCGGCGACCTCGTCATGCGGTTCGCCCGCAACGCGGTCCCCTTCGCCGTCCCCGAGGTCGCCGCCTGGCTCGGACTGGGGCCGGCGGTCGTCCGCGACGCGCTGCGCCGGCTGGTCGCTGACGGGCGCCTCACCGAGGGCGACCTCCGGCCGGTCGGCTGGGTGTCCCGGGCGACGGACCCGGCGCCTCCGGACGGCCCGACGCCTCACTACTGCGACCCTCGGGTGCTCTCCCTCGTACGGCGCAGGTCGCTCGCCGCTCTCCGCGCCGAGGTCGAGCCGGTGGCCGCCGTCGACTACGCCCGCTTCCTCCCCGCATGGCAGGGCGTGGGCGGACGGCTGCGCGGGGCCGACGGGGTCCTCCGCGTCGTCGAACAGCTCGCGGGCGCCGTGCTTCCCGCGAGCGCGCTCGAGTCGCTGGTCCTGCCCGCCCGGGTCTCGGGGTACACCCCGGCGATGCTCGACGAGCTGATGGCCGCCGGCGAGGTCCTGTGGCAGGGCGCGGGCGACCTGTCCGGCGGTGACGGATGGCTCACGCTGCTGCCCGCGGACCTGGCTCCGCTGCTGCTACGTCCCGGGGCCACGCAGGCCGACGACGCGGACGGCCAGGTGCTGGAGGCTCTGGGCGGCGGGGGCGCCTACTTCGCCCGGGGGATCGCGGAGGCGACCGGGCTCGACGTGGGCGCCGTCGGCCAGTCGCTGTGGCGTCTTGCCTGGTCGGGGCGCGTGACGACCGCCACTCTGGGCCCGCTCCGGGCCAGGCTCGCGCACGTGTCGACGGCCCACAAGGCGCGACCGTCGGCTCGACGGGGCCGGTACGGACGGGCGGGCGGTGGGCTCGGCATGCCCGGCTCGTACGGCCTTCGGCGCCCGTTCGCGGCAGGCGGTGCTCCCGTCCCGGACGACGCGGCCGGCCGGTGGTCGTTGCTGCCGACGCCTCCCGGCGAGCCCGATGCCCAGCTGCGGACCCAGGTCGAGTACGCCCGCGCCGAGACGCTGCTCGAACGGTACGGGGTCGTCACCCGCGGGTCCGTGGTGGCCGAGGACGTGCCGGGCGGGTTCGCGGCGGTGTACCGGGTGCTGGCAGCCGCCGAGGAGGCCGGGCGCGTCCGCCGCGGCTACTTCGTCGAAGGGCTCGGCGCCTCCCAGTTCGGCGGCACGGGCGCTGTCGACCGGTTGCGTGCGACGTCGCGGGCGCCGGGCACGGAACCGCGGGACCGTGCCCGCAGGAGCGGAGACCAGGGTGCGGGGGACGATGTCGTCGTGCTGGCGGCCTGCGACCCGGCCAACCCGTACGGTGCCGCCCTGCCGTGGCCGCTCCACGAGCCGGGCGAGGGCGAGGCGCGCGGACACCAGCCGGCCAGGAAGGCGGGCGCGCTCGTCGTCCTGGTCGACGGCGCCCTGGTTCTCTACGTCGAGCGGGGCGGCAAGACGCTGCTGAGCTTCACCGACGACGACGTCGTGCTGGTGCCCGCCGCCCGCGAGCTCGCAGCCTCCGTCCACACCGGCGCCCTCGGCAAGCTCACGGTCGAGAAGATCGACGGGACGTCCGTGATGGGCCGGGATCACCCGCTGGGTGCGGCTCTCTCGGCGGCCGGGTTCCAGCTCACCCCCAAGGGCCTGAGGCTGCGTCGCTGAGGCCGACGTGACCCGCCAGCGAGCCCCATCCGCTTGCCTCCTCACACGACGCCACGGGCTGGCGCCTCGCCCTTTCGGACCTCCAGCCCCGTACAGTCCACGTATGCGCGCCCTGGCGAACTCGATGATGCTCCGGATCGTGATCTCGCTCGTCGTCGCGCTCGGCGTGGGTGTCGGGTTCGCCATCTCGCACCACACCGTCGTCGCGATCATGGCCGCCTGGACCGCGTTCGCGACGGTGTTCAGCGTGCTCACCTGGTTGGCGATAGGACGGCTCGATGCGGCGCAGACACGGGAGCACGCCGAGAGCAACGACCCCAACGACGGGATGGCCGACTCGCTGGTGATCATCGCCAGCCTCGGCAGCGTCCTGGGGGTCGGCTTCCTGCTGGCCGGCGAGAGCCACAAGGGCCAGCCGGCCAGTCCCCTGGTCGCCGGGGTGGGTGTCGCAGGTGTCGTGGCGTCCTGGGTGGCCGTCCACACGGTGTACGTGCTCCGGTACGCCCGCTTCTACTACGCCTCGACGGTGAAGACGCCCATCAACTTCCACTCCGAGGACGACCCCGACTACCAGGACTTCGCCTACATCGCCTACACGATCGGCATGACCTACCAGATCAGCGACCCGGAGTTCCGCGAGAAGAAGCTGCGCCACATCGCCCTGCGCCATTCCATCGTGTCGTACGTGCTGGGCTCGGTGATCCTCGCGACCACCATCAACCTCGTCGTGCAGCTCGCTTCCGGATAGCCGGGCCGCCGATACGATCCCGTGCATGGCCGACTCCCCGAAGTTCCGCACCCTCCAGCCCGGACAGACCTGCCAGGTCTGGGTCTCCGACCTCACCGGCAGCACCCGCCTGGTCTACGAGACGCGCGAGGTCCTGTTCGAGGCGCCGAACTGGGCTCCCGACGGCTGCCTGGTCATCAACGCCGAAGGTGGCCTGTACGATCTGCCCGCCTCCGGCGGCGAGCCGCAGCGGATCCCTACCGAGGGCCTGCCCCCCGTCAACAACGACCACGTGCTGGCGCCCGGCGGGCGGACGATCTACGCCTCGGCGAACGACCGGCACATCTACTCCGTGCCCCGGGAGGGCGGCAAGGCGGCCCAGGTGTCACTCGACGACGGCAGGATGCACTTCCTCCACGGCATCAGCCCTGACGGCACCGTCCTGTCGTACGTCGCGCTCGAGCCGGAGAACGACGACTGGTGGGCTCATGCGAACGTGCGGCTGCTCGCCACCGACAGCTCGTGGGACATCCCGCTCACCGACTCGTCGCGCCCCGATGACGGACCCGAGTTCTCGCTCGACGGGCAGTGGGTCTACTTCAACACCGAGCTGTTCACCACGGACGCGGGCCACGCGCAGATCGCGCGGGTCTCCATCGACGGCTCGGACCTGCAGCGGCTCACGCACGACGGGCAGGTGGACTGGTTCCCGCACCTGTCGCCGAACGGCACGCACGCCGTCTACCTGAGCTTCCCGCCAGGAACCATCGGTCACCCTGCCGACAAGCCGGTCCAGCTGCGCATCGTCGAGGTCACCGACTGGGACACTCCCGTCGCCACGATCGACCTGTTCGGCGGGCAGGGGACGATCAACGTCGCGAGCTGGTCGCCGGACGGCACCGAGTTCGCGTACGTGGCGTACCCCCTCGACTGACCTGCGTGGCGGCTGACGTTCGCGACAGCCCCATTTCGGCGTCCGCGAGACGACCCGCCCGCCGGCGCGGTCGACGGACCCGACCACGCCCCTTGGCGTGACAGGGAGGATGGGCGCATGCCCGAAGGCGACTCGGTGTACCAGACCGCACGGCGGCTGGACGCCGCGCTGTCCGGCGCTGAGCTCGAGGTAGCCGACCTGCGCTGGCCGTCGCTCGCCACGGTCGACCTCACGGGCGACACCACGCTCGAGGTGGTGTCCCGCGGCAAGCACATCCTTCACCGGCTCAGCTCCGGCCGTACCCTCCACTCCCACCTCACGATGGAGGGCCGGTGGCGCCTCCGGCGGCGCGACGAGGGGCAGAGACGGAACGACCCGTCCGTACGTGCCGTGCTGGCGACCCGTACGGCCGTCGCCGTGGGGATCCGTCTCGGAACGCTCGACCTCGTCGCCACTCACGACGAGGACAGCCTCGTCGGCCACCTGGGTCCCGACCTCCTCGGGCCCGCCTGGGACGCCGACACCGCCGTGACGAACCTCGCGTCCCATCCCGATACGCCGGTGGCCGCGGCGCTGCTGGACCAGCGCAACCTCGCGGGTCTCGGCACGGTGTACGTCGCCGAGACCTTGTTCCTGCAGCGTCTCTCGCCGTGGACCCCGGTCCGGGACATCACCCCGGAGCGGCTCGCCGGTACGGTCGCGCGCGCCCACACGCTCCTGAACGCGAACAAGGACACGTACGCGCGGACGATCACGGGCAGCCGTGTCGAAGGCCAGCAGGACTACGTCCACGGGCGGTCCGGACTGCCGTGCCGCCGCTGTGGGACGACGGTCGAGGTCGCGCCCCTCGACGGCACGGAGCGGGTCGTCTTCTACTGCCGCACGTGCCAGCACGGTCCTTTCCCTCCCGTCACCGCACAGCGTCCGCTCGGCGCCTCGCCGCGCGGTCCCGAGACCCGTCGCGCCTACCGCACCGGCCGATGATGACGCCCGGACCAGATGCCGGCCGCGAACGTGGGAGGATTCGCCGGTGCCCGTGACGCTTCCGCCTCTCGACGAGGTGCTGGCGAGTGCTCATGTCGTCTCGCTGGCGATGCGCGTACGGTTCCGGCGGGTGCTCGTCCGCGAGGCGCTGCTCCTCGACGGCCCTTACGGATGGGGCGAGTTCTCGCCGTTCGTCGAGTACGACGACGACGAGGCGGCAGCCTGGCTGGCCTCGGGGATCGAGGCCGCCTGGCATGGCTGGCTCGCCGCTCGCCGGGAGCTGGTGGACGTCAACGCCACCGTCCCCGCCGTACCGGCGGAGCAGGTCCCCGCGATCCTCGACCGGTTCGGCGACTGCCGGACGGTGAAGGTCAAGGTGGCGGAGCCGGGGCAGTCGCTGGCCGACGACGTCGCCCGCGTGCGTGCGGTCCGTACCGCTCGTCCTGACGCGGCGATCCGCGTGGACGCGAACGGTGCCTGGACCGTGGCCGAGGCCGCGACCGCGCTGCGCTCGCTCGCCGAGGTCGGGCTCCAGTACGCCGAGCAGCCCTGCGCCGCCGTCGACGACCTGGTCGCCCTGCGGGAGCGGCTCGACCGCGACCACATCGACGTCGTCATCGCGGCGGACGAGTCGGTCCGCAAGGCGGACGACCCGGTACGTGTCGCACGTACCGGCGCTGTCGGCGTCGCGGTCGTCAAGGTGGCTCCCCTCGGCGGTGTGGCACGCACACTCGACGTCGCCGCGGACCTCGCGGCGCTCGGCGTCCGG
This sequence comes from Actinomycetes bacterium, assembly GCA_021803025.1. Taxonomy (GTDB): domain Bacteria; phylum Actinomycetota; class Actinomycetes; order Propionibacteriales; family Propionibacteriaceae; genus Fen-668. The sequence continues at coordinate 21,265 of JAJZQV010000041.1, forward strand.
GTCGTCGTCTCGTCCGCGCTCGACACGAGCGTGGGCATCGCCGCCGGGGTCGCGGCTGCCGGAGCACTGCCGGAGACGCCGCTCGCCTGCGGGCTCGGCACGGTCGCGCTCTTCGAGGCCGATGTCTGCGCCCAGCCACTCATGCCCGTCTCGGGCACCCTGCCCGTCCGTACGACGGCCCCCGTTCCAGACCCGGCCGGCTTCCCCGCAGCTCCCGACCGCACGCAGTGGTGGCTGGACCGGCTCGCGAGGTGCTGGGGCGTCCTCGACGCGAGGAGGGCCGCGTGAGCTCGTCCGTGGAGGCGGCGGCACGCCTGGTCGCCGACCTCGTCGCAGCGGGGGTCCGCGACGTCGTCCTGTCACCCGGCTCACGCTCGGCCCCCGTGGCGTACGTGGTCGCGGCCGCCGAGCGTGAAGGGAGGCTGCGGCTCCACGTCCGGCACGACGAGCGCAGCGCCGCGTTCCTGGGACTCGGGATCGGGCGAGCCGACCCCCGGCATCCCGCCGTCGTCGTCACGACGTCCGGCTCCGCGGTCGCGAACCTCGTCCCGGCCGCGATGGAGGCCCACCACGGCGGCGTCCCGCTGCTGCTGCTCACGGCCGACCGTCCGGTACGGCTGCGCGGCACCTGGGCCAACCAGACCTCGGACTCCCAGAACCGGCTGCTGCAGCCGCTCGCGTACAGGGTGGACGTCGACCCGGTGACGTGCGAGGGGACGCCCTGGCTCGGCGCCCTCGAGGCCGCGATGGGCGGAGCGGGTCGCCGTCCCGGCCCCGCCCATCTCAACGTGTGCTTCGACGTGCCGCTCCAGCCCGAGGTCGGGGAGCCGGTGTCGCTGCCCGAGGCGGCGCCGGCCGAGAGGTTCGTCCCGGACCCCGTGTCGTCCTCGGAGCGTCTCGAGCTGGGCCCCCGGACAGTCGTCGTCGCGGGCGACGGCGCAGGAGCTGAGGCTGCGGAGCTCGCTGCGCGAGTCGGGTGGCCGCTCCTGCCCGAGCCGACGTCGGGCGCGCGGTTCGGCTCGTCACGCGTCCCCGCGTACCGTCTCGTCCTCCGCGACCTCGCGGACGAGGTCGAGCGGGTCGTCGTGTACGGGCGTCCGACCTTGTCGCGGCCCGTGACGTCGCTCCTGGACGACCCTCGTCTCCAGGTCGTCCAGGTCGTCCGGCACGTCGACGACCTCGGTCCCGGGCGCGCAGCCGTCCGTACCGGGCGGGTCGAGGTGGACGGTACGGACGACGCCGCCTGGCTGGAGCGCTGGCTCACGGCTGGACGGGCCGCAGAGGCCCGCGCCGCGTCGGCGATCGACGCGTGGCCGCAGGTCACGGGGCTTCACGTCGCCCGTGCGGTCGCGGCGTTGGCGGGTCGGGGCGACGCCTTCTTCGTGGGGTCCTCGAACGCGGTCCGGGACCTCGACCTTGTGGCCACCGACCTCCCTCGGGAGGCTCTCATCGTCGCGAACCGGGGCCTCGCCGGCATCGACGGCGCCGTGAGCACGGCGGCGGGTGTGGCGGTCGCGTCCGGCCGTCCGACCCGCGCGTACCTCGGCGACCTCACGCTCCTCCACGACCTCAACGGGCTCGCCGTCCCTGGGCTCGAGCGCGACCGGTTGCGGCTGCAGGTCGTCGTCGCCAACGACGACGGCGGCGGCATCTTCGCGACCCTCGAGCACGCACGTCACCCTGAGGCGTTCGAGCGGGTCTTCGGCACTCCCACGGGCGCCGACCTCGCCTCCCTGTGCGCAGGCTACGGCGTCCCCCACCGGATGGTCACGGTCGGCGACCTGCCCGCAGCCCTGGCGCACGTCCCGTGCGGCGTCTCGGTCGTGGAGGTGCGAACCTCGCGGGTGAGCCTCGGCGTGCTGCACGCAGCGTTCTGACGTCCCGGCGCCTGCCGGCCGACGAACCTGGAGATGCCCAGGGCTGACCCCGCCGTGCTCCTCCGCCCTGACTCAGGCGCGCAGCGCCCCGAGGACGGGCCGGAGCTTCGCCTCGGTCTCGGCGAGCTCCGCGGCCGGTACGGAGTCGGCCATGATGCCGCCACCCGCGTACGCCACGAGCTCGCGCTCGCCCGTACGGACCCCGCACCGCAGGGCGACGCCGATCACCCCGTCGCCGGAGGCGTCGACCCAGCCGACGCCTCCCGCGTACACGCCGCGGTCCATGCCCTCGAGCTCGGCGATCACCGCGAGCGCCGCGTCGCGCGGAGTGCCGCACACGGCGGCCGAGGGGTGCAGGGCCGCGGCGAGGTCCAGGACGCTGAGACCCGAGACAGCCACGGACAGGTCGGTCGCGAGGTGCCGCACGTTCGGGAGTGTCAGCAGCGACGGCCCCGACACCTGCAGCTCGCCCAGCGGCTCGAGCCTCTCGGCAACGGACTGGACGGCGTACGCGTGCTCGTCGCGGTCCTTCGGCGACGCAAGCAGCCACGCCGCGAGCGCCTCGTCCTCAGCCGCGTCGTCGGACCGCGCGACGGTGCCGGCGAGCACGCGCGACTGCGCGAGACCGCCCCGGAGCCGTACCAGCAGCTCGGGCGTGGCGCCCACGAGCGGGCCGACGAGGTACGTCCAGCAGTCCGGGTACGCGTCGGCGAGCCGAAGCGCGAGCCACCGCAGGTCGACCGGGTTCTCCGTCGTCGCCACGACGCTGCGTGCCAGGACGACCTTGGCGAGGGCACCCGTACGGATGCGCTCGCTCGCCGCGGCGACGCGCTCGGCCCACTCGGGCCCCGTCACCGGGCCGTCCGCCACGGTGATCTCCCCCGGAGCGCTCGGAGGAGGGACGTCGCGGATGATCCCGCTGTCGATGGTCGTCTCGAACGCCACCCCGCCACGCCGGCCGAGGACGCGCGCAGGGACGACCACGCGACCTCCGGCACCGTCGAAGGCCGCCGACACGAACCCGACCAGGCCGGAGCCCTCGACGCCGACCTCGTCGTCGACGCTCGCGGTGGACACGATCCGGCGCCAGATGCCGGCCGCCTCGGCCAGACCGTCGCGCAGGGGGAGGATCAGGGACGCGCCGATCCCGACGAGCGCGTCGTCACCACGCGTCCAGGCGCCCGTGACATCGCCCGAAAGGGCCTCGGACAAGGAGAGGGAGTCGCGCCGGAGAACCGTATGCACCACCAGGGTCGGCGGCTGGTCATCGGACATCGGCGCCCACTCTACCGACCCGGATCCATGCCCCCGTACTCGGGAAAGCGCCCCCAGGCTCTCCCACCCGACTGAGCACCCCTGGCGTGACTGAGCACCCGTCACGGAGGGTGCTCAGTCACGATCACGGTGCTCAGTCGGACGGCTCGGGCTCCGACGCGGGGTCGACGACCTGCGGCACGTCTCCGCCGCCGTCGATCGAGGAGTCTCG
>JAJZQV010000157.1 GCA_021803025.1 Actinomycetes bacterium
GCAGTGTCGTGAGCGTCGTCTCGTCGCTCATCTCGAACGTCGGCAGCGCCCTGTCGCTGTTCGTCATCGTCATCACGGTCCTGCTGTTCATGGTCGTGGACTCGGTCGACTTCGAGTCGCGCATGGAGCGGCTGGGGCGTCGCCACGACCCCGTGATGGTCCGCGCGCTGGAGTCGTTCGCGCTGGGTGTCCGCCGGTACTGGGTCACCTCCACCGCGTTCGGCCTCGTCGTCTCGGTGCTCACCTGGATGGGGCTCGCCGCGTACGGGATCCCGCTCGCCGTCGTGTGGGCCGTGCTCGCGTTCGTCACGAACTACATCCCGAACATCGGCTTCGTCCTCGGCCTCGTCCCCGCCGCCGTCATGGGGCTGCTCGCCAAGGGCCCCTGGGGTGCCGTCTTCGTCATCGTGCTGTACGCCGTGCTCAACTTCGTCATCCAGGGCGTCATCCAGCCGAAGGTGGCAGGGGAGGCCGTGGGAGTGACGAGTACGGTCTCGTTCCTTTCCCTGCTCGTCTGGGCTGTCGTCCTCGGCCCGCTGGGCGCTCTTCTCGCGCTGCCCGCGACGCTCTTCGTCAAGGCGCTCGTCGTCGACGCCGACCCGCGGGCACGCTGGCTCAACGCCCTCATCGCGTCGAACCCGCGTACCAGTGCCGAGGAGCCCGTGCTCGCCGAGCGGGTCACCGAGCAGCCGCGCCCCTCGGTCGCACCCGCCGAGGTGGACATCTCCGGCGAGCGGGCGACGCAGGTGCCGGCCAGCCTCGAGGCGACCGTTCAGGCGACGGCGACCCCGGAGACGGCGACCGAGGAGCAGGCGGCCGGCGAGAACGAGGTGGCCCTCTCGGGCGAGACGGTGCCGGGAGAACCGGTCGTCGACGGCGAGGCCGTGGCCGCCGAGCCGGTGGCCGCCGAGCCCGATGACCGGCCGCGACGCGCGCGCCCCGACGAGGCGCCGTTCGTCGACGACGAGGCACCCGTCGACGACTTCCCCGTGTTCCAGAAGAGCGCGACGCCGTACTGGCCCGGCGCGATGAGCCACGCGGAAGACTGACCGCCCCTGCGGTCGGGCGCGGCATGTGATGGGGTCTCCCTGTGGCCGATGACGAGTACTGGTGCGCGGCACTGAATGCTGACGAGGCGCTGGCGGGCAGCGCACCCGTCGCCGGGGCCCATGTCTTCGTCGAGCATCTCGGCCCGTGGCCGTCCTCTCCCTTGGAAGCCCTCGAGCTCGACTACGTCGCCGAGCTCGACCTCCTCGACGCGTCGGTCGGTCTCGTACGACGTCCCGCTCCCGCCCGCGCCACAGCGACAGGTGTCCCCGAGAACCCGACCGTGATCGTCTCGACAGCGGGGCGCGTCGCCGTCACCCGCACGGGCGGACTGCCCTCGCCGACCGCCCTGGCTGCGGCCGTCGCCTCGCTGCAGCGCGGCGAGCTGCCGCCGGGATGGTCGTACGAGCCGTGGCTGCTCCTCGTGTGCACGCACGCCCGGCGCGACGCCTGCTGCGCACGCCTGGGGCGCCCGCTCGTCGAGGACCTCCTCGCCGTCGCCGACCAGGACCGGCTGTGGGAGACGACCCATCTCGGCGGCCACCGCTTCGCCCCCACGTGTCTCGCCCTTCCGAGCCAGGTGATGTACGGGCGCGTGTCCGGCGACCGGGTGGCCGAGCTCGCCCATGCCGTGGCACGTGGCGAGGTCGTACCCGACCTCATGAGGGGTCGCACGTCGTACAGCCCTGCCGTGCAGGCCGCGGAAGTGGTCGTACGGACGAGGCTGGGCGTGCGGGACGACGCCCTGGAGCTCGTCGGCTCACGTACCGAGGGCGACCGCACCACGACCACCTGGCGCCACGCGGGCACCACCACCGACGTCGTCATCGAGGCGCGACAAGGGCGTGAACGTCAGCTGTCCTGCGGCAAGACGACGCTGGAGGCGCGACCGGTGTACGAGGCGGTGTAGACCCCCCGGCTGCGTGTCGATCACGGCACACGCGTACCCGGCTGGCCGCTCCCGTCCAGGCCCGCTGGTCAGCCAGGCGGTCAGCCCAGCACGTACGCGACGGCGAACCCGTCCCAGCCCTTGCTCGACACGGTCTGTACGGCTGTGGCCTGGAGCCGCGGATCGCTGCCCAGTATCTCGAGCACGCGACGGGTCCCGACGACGTCCGGCTCCGTCGAGTCGCCCATGACGCGCCCGCCGCGGACGACGTTGTCGATGACGATGACCGAGCCCGGACGCGTGAGCTCGAGCGCCGCCTTGAGGTATGCGGGGTTGTTGCGCTTGTCGGCGTCGATGAAGACGAGGTCGTACGGGTCGACTCGGGCGGCGACGAGCGAGCTCAGCGTGTCGACGGCGGGGCCGACCATGACCTCCACCCTGTCGTCGACACCGGCCACCAGCCAGTTCTCCTGGGCGATCTCGGCGGCCCGGGGGGCGAGCTCGGGCGTCGTGACGCTCCCGTCCACGCCGACCGCACGGGCGAGCCAGGTCGCGCTGCGTCGCCCGTGGAGCGGACGGCGTACCTGCCGAGGGTGCCGACCTCGAGGACCCGGCGGGCCCCCACGAGTCGGCACCGCAGGGCAAGCATGGCGCCGTGGGACGCGGACACCTCGATGGGGTTCAGCCCTGCCCCGACCGTGCGGGCGCGGATGCCGGCGAGGACCTCGTCCTCGCCCACGACGGTCCCGGCCAGGTAGCGCTCGACCTCGCCCCAGCGCTCGGTGTCGCTCACGCGGACAGCTTCTCCATCTCGTCGTCGGACAGGACCAGGTCAGCGGCCTTCACGGAGTCGAGGATGCTCTCCGGGCGGGACGCCCCGGGGATCGGGATGACGACGGGCGCGAGCGCGAGCTCCCAGGCGAGGGCGACCTGCTGGGGCGAGACGCCGTGGCTCTCGGCGACCTCCTGGAACGCCTCGTGCTTGCCGCCCAGCTCGCGGGCGCTGCGGATCCCGCCCAGCGGGCTCCACGGGAGGAAGGCGATCCCGAGGTCGGCGCAGTGCCGGAGCTCGGCGAGCGAGGAGCGGAACCGCGGGGAGAACTGGTTCTGCACGGCGACGAGCTTGTCTTTGAGGATGCTCCGGGCGATGTCGATCTGCTCCACCGAGGCGTTGGAGACGCCGGCGAGCTCGATCGTGCCCTCGTCGAGCAGCTGCTGGAGCGCGCCGATGCTGTCCTCGTACGGCACCTTGGGGTCGGGGCGGTGGTAGTAGTACAGGCCGATGGGCCCGCCGAGCCGGTCGGAGGACGCGCGCCCCGCCTCGAGCAGGTGTGCGGGCGAGCCGTCCTGCGTCCACGACCCGTCGCCCGGGCGCAGGTGCCCGCCCTTGGTGGCGACGACGACGTCCGACGCCCCGGAGCCGTACTCCTTGAGTGCCTTCGCGATGAGGCGCTCGTTGTGGCCGACCTCTCCGGCGTGGAGGTGGTACGCGTCGGCTGTGTCGATGAGAGTCACTCCGGCGTCGAGCGCGACGTGGATCGTCGCAATCGACCTCTCCTCGTCCGGCCGTCCTTCGATCGACATCGGCATCCCGCCCAGGCCGATGGCACTGACCGTACGGGGACCGAGCTGGCGCTGCTGCATGCTTCCTCCTGCGATTGTTGAGGATCCCAACCTAGCGAGCCTTCCGCCAGGGACCAGGGCACTCCGGGACCTTCCTGCGCTCGATGTCCGGCAGCGCGGTGCCTGCGGGGGTCAGGTCGAAGGGCCGCCCGCGGGTACGGACCTGCGGACGAGCCGGTCGACGACCTCGAACGCGAGGTCAAGCACGATGGCCAATCCCATGACGACAAGGGAGGACGCGACCATCATGGGGTAGTCCTGCGTCTTCAGACCGAGGAAGAGGAAGCGTCCCAGCCCGCCGGCCCCCACGTAGGCCGCCAGCGTCGCGGTGGCCAGAACCTGCAGGACAGCGGAGCGGATCCCGCCCAGCAGCAGCGGCATGCCCAGCGGCGCCTCGACGCGGACGAGGATCTGCCACTCCGTCATTCCCATCGCACGTGCCGCGTCGACGGCATCGCGCGGAGCCCCTTCGACTCCCGCGTACGCTCCCGCCAGCACGGAGGGAAGGGCGAGCAGCACGAACGCCAGCATCGGCGCCCCCAGCCCGATTCCGAGGAGCAGCCCGAACAGCGTGACGACCCCGAGTGTGGGCAGCGCCCGGGCGGCTCCCGTCGACGAGACGATGGCGGTACGGAAGCGGTGCGCGTGCCCGACCGCGTACCCCAACGGGATCCCGATGAGGCAGGCGACGGCCGACGCGAGAGCCGTGTACCAGAGGTGCTCGAGCATGCGGGCCTGCCAGCCGTTCGGCCCGGACATGTTCGCGGGGTCGGCGAGCCACT
>JAJZQV010000158.1 GCA_021803025.1 Actinomycetes bacterium
CCCTCGCCCTCATCGATGCCGAACCCGAGGTCGAGGAGGTGGTGCCAGCGCTGCTCATGGCGAGCTGACCGATCAGACGCGAGGATGCGTTGCGCCTGCTGTTACACCACGTGCTGGGACTTGACCGTCCGCCCGCGCGAGGACCACATGAATGCCCACGGCGAGCCCTCGGGTGGCTCGGGGAGGAAGTCAACACCGCTGCGTCTCTGCTAGGGATCGATCGTGCGACGCGACTGTCCCGCGTAGGCAATTGCACGGTCGCTGGTGGTCCACTGGTATCGGCAATCACCGCTTTCATGGAGGCTGAACTTCCGTGTCGCGGCGATCTCTCGTGTCGCCATAGACATCATTCTCGCCACCAGCTGCCCAGATACGCCAGCGACTCGACCTGTGGCCGTCCCCCACGGATAGGCTGACGGTTCTACGTGGCTCCAAGACGCCGCCCTTCCGAGCTCGCCTTCGTCAATTGAGAGAACAAGCGTCACGCATTCCGTGGGCGCCTCAGCGGAAGATCCGTCTCGGGAGACGATCTCCGGCGAGTCTATTCCGCGCTCATCCCCGTCGGCTTGAGGTGGCTGGGGATTCACCCATACGCCGGGAATCGGTGGCGAAAGGGGTGCTGGCCAGGGTGCTGGCGTACATCCTCACGGGCATGCTGTTCGCCTGCCCGTGCGTAACGCTGGTCCCCTTCATCGCCGTCGACATCGTCGCTCGCGGGGTGTACGACCGCGGCTGACCCAGCACTGGTGAGCCGTGGCGGCGCGTCATAGTGGACGAACGATGCTCACAACCCGCGAGATAGCCACCCTCATCTGGTTCGTCCCGGCTGCGGCTCTCATCTGGTGGAAGGTGCCCAGCATTCGGGAGTCAGTCCGCTCGGTCGTCCGCGCCTTCCTGCAGCCGCTCATCCTCATTCCCGCGACCCTATTCGCCGCGTGGATGCTCGTCATCATCGACGTCGCCGCCCAGCTAGGCGCGTGGAACTTGGCACGGCTCAAGGACACGCTGTACTGGGTCATTCCCGGGTTCATCCTCATGTTTGGTGCAACCAAGGCGGCCACGGAGCCGGGATTCTTCCGACGCCGGGCACGTGAAGCCGTCGGCGTGTCCGTGTTCCTAGCGTTCTATCTCGGCGTGCTCACGCTCGACTTGCCGTGGGAACTGTTGCTCGTACCGGTCCTGACGTTGCTCGGCATCTACGTGGCGGCAGGTGGCACCTCCTACGTATCGGCTCGGGCGGGCAATCGGGCTGGAGCTCTCCTCGCCGTCATCGTGCTCGCACTGCTTGTCTACACAACGGTTCGCCTTGTCCAGAATGCGGGGACGACTGACTGGGCGGACCTAGCCAGCAGCCTTGCGCTCCCCGTTTGGCTGACCCTTTGGGCGCTCCCGTTCGTCTGGGCGCTGAGCGTCTGGTTGGAATACGACACCGCCCTGGGGCACATGCGTATCGCCACCACTGACCGGCGCATGCCGTGGAAGTCGGTGCTGGCCCTCGTCGTGTCGTTCCGGTTTCGGCGGACGGCGCTCCACAAGTTCGCCGGTCGATGGCCTCGCGACCTGGTGATGGCTAAAGGGTTCCGCGAAGCGCGCGCCGTCATCGCGAAGCAGCAAGCAGAGGTGAAGGCTGAGGCAGCTGCGAAACAGAAAGCAGCCGATGACCTCAAGCGGTATGCCGGAGCGGTCGGTGAAGACGAACGCGGCCGTCAACTGGACAAGCGCGAGTTCGAGGCAACGGTTGAAGCACTCGACACGTTGGCGAATGCGCACATGGGCTGGTATCGCAATCACGGCAATCGCTACCAACGCGACCTCCTGGAGAAGTCCGGCGAGGTGTACGCGCGTGGGCTCCCCACGGAGCACGGCATCACCATGCACGTGAGCAACAGCGGGCAATCGTGGTACGCGTGGCGGCGCACGCCTTCGGGACTGTGTTTCGCCATCGGCGCGGCAGGCCCGCCCCCGTACCAATGGTTCTACGAGGGCATGGAGCCGCCTCGGGGGTTTCCGAAGGTCAGCCACGATTGGTCGCTCCCACCGCACGAGCGCGGTCCGAACTGGGAGTGGGCCTACGACCCGGACGACTGGTGCTCCGAGGACGCGTCCGAGGTCGAGGCAGGGGACGCCGATGAAGTGGCGGGTGCCTAGACTGCCTCGAACCAACGGAGTCACCCGCCCGTGCGGCGGGCGTTCTCGATTTCGACAACGACGTCCAGCCCGGGTTCCGCAGCTGAACGCCCGGGAACGCATGCGGACGGCCCGTGCTGAGCACGAAGCGGGTCGCCAGACGGGTCTCCGGGGTCGTTCGGCATAGATAGACGACTGAGCGTGTGCCGGTCTTGCATCGATAGATAGGGTCTGGTACGCTGCGCGGGATGTACCTGCGGACCACCCGGCGACGCAACGGCGACGGCACCGAGGTCAGGTACCTGTCCCTCGCCCACAACGAGTGGGACCCCGTGGCCGGCCGCTCGAAGGTCCGGATCCTGTTCAACTTCGGCCGCGAGGACGAGCTCGACCGGGATGCGATCCGGCGCCTCATCGGCTCGCTGTCCCGGGCCCTGCCGCCCGGCGAGGCGCTCATCGCCGCCGCGCCGCCGGAGCTGCGCTTCCTCGAGTCGCGGCCACTGGGCGGGGCGTATCTGCTCGATGCGCTCTGGCGCCGGCTCGGGATCGACGCGATCCTGGCCCGGGCCCTGCGCGGGCGGCGGCTCGATCCATCTGCGGAACGGGCCTTGTTCGCGATGGTCGCCAACCGGGCCCTCGCCCCCGCCTCCAAGCTCTCCTGCGCCGCCTGGGCATCCGAGCGGGTCGCCATTCCCGGGCTCGATCAGCTCACCGACGATGCCTGCTACCGGGCGATGGACTGGCTCCTCGAGATCGAGGCCGAGATCGCGGAGCAGGTCTACTGGTCGACCGCGACCCTCCTGGACCTCGAGGTCGACCTGCTCTTCTTCGACACGACGTCCACGTACTTCGAGACCGACGCGGCGGACCCGCCGACTGACGCTGCGCCCAAGGGGTTCCGGACGTTCGGCCACTCCAAGGACCACCGACCTGACCTTCCCCAGGTCGTGATCGGCCTCGCGGTCACGCGCACGGGGATCCCGATCCGGGTCTGGACCTTCCCCGGCAACACCGCCGACCAGGCGCTCATCCGAGAGGTCAAGGACGACCTCCTCGCCTGGAAGCTGGGGCGGGTGGTCTGGGTCACCGACCGGGGCTTCGCGTCAGCGCAGAACCGCCGCTACCTCCAGCGCGCCGGCGGCCACTACATCAGCGGCGAGAAGCTCCGCTCCGACTCGGCCGAGGCCAAGGCCGCGCTCGCCCGTCAGGGCCGCTACGGGGTCGTGGCCGGCAACCTCGAGGTCAAGGAGGTCGTCCTCGACGGGGGAACCATGCGCGACCGCTTCGTGGTCTGCCGCAACCCCGATGAGGCCGCGCGCGACGCCGCGATCCGCGACCGGCTCCTCGGAGGGCTCGAGGCGGCCATCGCGGGCAGCGACGCGCTCGCCCCCGCGGCGAGAAGCACGCTCGCCTGCGACCTGCGGGCGACCCCCACCAACCGGCGCTTCCTGCGCGTCACGAGGGCTGGCCTCCTGCGGATCGACCGGGCGGCGGTCGCCGCCGACGCCAGGCTCGACGGCAAGTTCCTCCTGCGCACCAGCGATCCCACCCTCTCGGCCGCCGACGTGGCCACGGGCTACAAGCAGCTCCTCGAGGTGGAGCGCTCGTGGCGGGACATGAAGACGACCCTCGAGCTGCGTCCGGTCTACCACCGCAAGGAGACCCGCATCCGCTCGCACGTCCTGCTCTGCTGGCTCGCCCTGCTCCTCGTCCGGCTCGCCGAGACCGCCACGGGCGACACCTGGCGCAACCTCCGCGCGGAGATGGACAAGCTCCACCTGGGGCGCTTCTCAGGGTTCGCCGGGGAGGTCGCCCAGCGGACCGAGCTCACGTCCCGCCAGGCCGCCATCCTGCGGGCTCTCGAGGTCGCCGAGCCGCCGCGCTACGTCCGGGTGGCCGCTCCAGAGGCCGCCACGGCCACCGCCGGCTGATCTATCCCGCCCGCACCCGCCGAGCGTGGCATAGGTACACGTTCACGCTCCAACTGCGGAACCCCGGCGACAAGGAACGAGACGATCGCCGTCGCCCGGGAATGGACCCAGCCAGGCGGCGCCGAACGCCGCCGCCTGGGGCGTTGTCGTGGTCGGGCCGCCGGCGGGAGGTTGTCGTGGTCGGACGGCGCTCCCCGCGGCGGCCGATCAGCGGCCGGGCAGGCTCTCCAGCACCCGCCCGAGCTCCACGGCCATTCGCTCCCAGCCCTGCTTCGCGCCC
>JAJZQV010000042.1 GCA_021803025.1 Actinomycetes bacterium
CCCGCTGACGAACCCCCCGGGAGCTGACCCAACCATGCAGCTCGACGGCCCTTGGCGGCCTCCAGCCCCTCCCACACGCCTCCAACTCACCCGAAACGAGCCCTTGTTCAGCAGTGTCCTAGGCGTTGATGCCCAGGCGGTGCGCGGCGGCCGTCCAGGCCAGCGCGCTCGTGAAGTCGCGCTCGCTCGTGTCGCCGGCGATCAGGGCGAGCTCGACGCCGGTGATGGTCGCGAGGTCACGAAGGTGGGTCGCGGTGAGCTGCGTGCTGAGGACCGTGTGGTGCGGCCCTCCGGCGGCGAGCCAGCACTGCGTCGAGGTGGCGAAGTCGGGCAGGGGCCGCCACACGGCCCGCGCGACGGGGAGCTTGGGCATCGGGTGCGGGACCGCCACGACCTCGATCTCGTTGGAGACGAACCGGAGCCGGTCGCCGAGGTCCGACAGGCCGAGGGTCACGCCGGCGCCGGGGGCGGCGTCGAAGACGAGACGCACAGGGTCGGACCGGTCGCCGATGCCGAGCGGGTGGATCTCGACCTTCGGGGTGGCCGTCGCGATGCTCGGGCAGACCTCGAGCATGTGAGCGCCGAGGATGAGCTCGTTGCCCGGCTCGAGGTGGTACGTGTAGTCCTCCATGAAGGAGGTGCCGCCCGGCAGCCCCTTGGCCATCGCCTTGAGGCCGTGGCCGAGCACGGCGGTCTTCCAGTCGCCCTCGCCGCCGAAGCCGTAACCCTCCGCCATGAGCCGTTGCACGGCCATGCCGGGGAGCTGCTGGAGTCCGCCGAGGTCCTCGAAGTTCGTCGTGAACGCGCCGTAGCCGCCGTCCACGACGAACCGGCGCAGCGCCAGCTCGAGCTTGGCCGAGTAGCGCAGCGCGTCGTGCCGGTCGCCCCCGGGAAGCAGCTCGGAGGCGACGTCGTACGTGTCGGCGTACTCGACGCACAGGGCGTCGGCCTCGGCGTCCCCCACCTGCTCGACGACGGCGACGAGGTCGTTCACGCCGTACGTGTTGATGCTCGTGCCGAAGCGACGCTCGACCTCGACCTTGTCGCCTTCGGTGACGGCGACGTAGCGCATGTTGTCGCCGAAGCGGACCACCTTGAGGTTGCGGAGCGCCGCGGCGCCGATGCACGCACGGGCCCAGACGCCCACACGCTCGAGCACGGCCGGGTTGCTCACGTGGCCGGCGACGATCGTCCGCGGGACAGAGAGCCGCGTCGTGATGTAGGCGAACTCGCGGTCGCCGTGGGCCGCCTGGTTCAGGTTCATGAAGTCCATGTCGATGGTGTCCCACGGGAGGTCGCGGTTCACCTGCGTGTGGAGGTGCAGCAAGGGCTTGCGCAGCTGGTCGAGCCCCGTGATCCACATCTTCGCCGGGCTGAACGTGTGCATCCAGGCGATGACGCCGACGCAGTCGTCGTCGGCGTTCGCCTCGATGAGCGCCCGCCGGATCGCGTCGGTGTCGGTGAGCACCGGCTTCGCGACGATCGCGGGAACCACCGCGTCAGACGCCTGGAGGGCGTCGGAGATGGTGCGCGACTGGTCAGCCACCTGTGCGAGGACCTCCGGTCCGTACAGGTGCTGGCTGCCGGTGAGGAACCAGATGCTTGCCATGCGATACGTATCCTTACTTCTGTCCGTAGACGTTCTGGTAGCGGGCGTACAGGGAGTCGATGTCGGCCTGGGGAATCCGTTCCGGCTCCCCGAACTGCCGGGCGTGGTGGACCGTCCGCGCGACGTCCTCGACCATGACTGCCGCCTTCACGGCAGCCTTCGCGTCCTTGCCGATGGTGAAGGGACCGTGGTGGGCCATGAGAACGGCCGGGGAGCGGGAGCCCGCCAATGTCTCGACGATGCCCCGGCCGATGGCGTCGTCCCCGATGAGGGCGAACGGGCCGACGGGGATGTCGCCCCCGAACTCGTCGGCGATCATCGTGAGGACGCAGGGGATGGGCTCGCGGCGCGCAGCCCAGGACGTCGCGTAGTCGCTGTGCGTGTGGACGACGCCGCCGACGCTCGGCATGTGCGCGTACACGTAGCCATGCGCGAACGTGTCCGACGAGGGAGCCCGGTCGCCCTCCACCAGCGTTCCCTCGAAATCTGTGACCACCATCGCGTCGGGGCCCAGCTGGTCGTACGTGACGCCCGACGGCTTGATGACGAGCAGGTCCGCTCCGGGGACGCGCGCCGACACGTTCCCGGCGGTCCAGACCACGAGGCCGTTGGCGGGCAGCAGGGCGTGGAGCTCGGCCACCTCCGTCTTCAGACGGTCGACCTCCTCGCGGAGCGCCGCGGGGACACCACTCATCGACGGACCTCCAGACGGGGCGCCGTGTGCCGGCGCGTCAGTGCGTGGGCGCCACCACCGGCGTGGTCGTGGTAGGACGGCCGCTCGCTGCGGGGGAGCCGGGTGCAGACGTCGTCGGATTCGCTGTCCACGGTGACTCCGTTCGTCGTGCGGCGGTCCGGTGAGGGTTCCGCAGCTCGCCGGCGAGCCACTCGGGACTCTAGACCAAGGGACGCCCCTTCTGTCAAAACTTGATGGCAACAGTGACCAATTCGTGATCTTTGTCGTCAGGTCACGTTAAAAGAAGGCTCTGCGGGGAGTTGAGTCCGAGCGCGAGGGCGACGGCGCCGAGCGCGAACACCCGTTCGCCCAGCGGGGTGGTGAGAAGCTTCACCCCCGCGGTGGCCGGCATCGAGAGCCGGGTCGCCATCGTGATCATGGGGTCGGTGAAGACCGTGCCGGCGCGGGTGAGGTCGCCACCCACCACGATCACCTCGGGGTTCAGCAGGTTGACGACGTTGGCGATGGCGACGCCGGAGGCGCGGCCCATGTCCGTGAGGACCCTGATCGCGGGAGGGAGCCCCGCAGCGGCGGCGTCCAGCAGCTTCTCGGCGGAGTCGATCTCAGGGTGGATGGGGGCGAGCAGCTCCAGGGCGCGGTTGATCGAGGCCACGGTGTTGAGGCAGCCCCTGTTACCGCATTGGCAGAAGTCGCCGTTCTCGTCGACGGTCGTGTGCCCGATCTCCCCCGAGACCCCCGTCGCGCCGTGGAACAGGGTGCCCTCGAGGATGATCCCGGCCCCGAAGCCGTAGTTCATCCCGACGAAGACCATGCTGTGGCTGTTCTGGCCGGCTCCCCACAGGTAGTCGGCGAGGCCTCCCAAGTTGGCGTCATTGTCCACGGAGAAGGGGATTTCGAAGCGCCCGGCGAACACGGTCGCGATGTCGACCCCTGCCCACGCGGGGAAGATGAGGGGCGACGAGGACAGGATGCCGTGGAGGTCGAGGGGCGCGGGGACGGCGACCCCTCCCCGGACGAGGTCACGGCGGCTCGCCCCGGCCGAGGTGAGCAACTGGTCGAGAAGCGACTGCGTGAGGTCGAGCGTCGTGGCCACGTCGGCACCCAGGACGAGCGGCCGTCGGACGAAGCCGACGACCCGCGCCGAGAGTGTCGCCAGGGCGAGGGAGAGGTGACCGTTGCCGATCTCGACGCCGATCACGTACCGGTCCTCGAGGTCCAGGTGGATGAGCCGGCCCTTCCGGCCGCCGGGCTCGTCGTCGACACGGACGAGGCCCCGTTCGGCGAGGATCGACACGATGCCCGAGATGGTGGAGGGGGCGAGCGCCGTACGTCGCGAGAGGTCGGCCTGGGTCAGTGGGCCGGCCGTCCTGAGCGCGGAGATGATGCGCTGCTCGTTCGCTGCGCGCAACGACGACTGGGATCCGGGACCCGGTTCGTCGCGTGCCGGGTCGGTAGGGGAAGCCATGAGGCAATCACACCACAGGAACCGTCGACTTGTGAACGATAAACGAACGACGGTCGCACACGGTGGCCCGAGATCCGTACGCTCCTGCGTGTCACAAGGAGGAGCACGTCGTGGACCAGCCCGCGGGACACACGCTGACCGCCTCTCGACGCGTGTCGCCCTGGGACCGGCGCCCGTCGAGGAGCGCCTGATGGGGGAGCGCCTCTTCGCCGCTGTGATCCCTCCGGCGGAGGTCGCGGACGAGCTGGGACGGTGGGTCGACCCCCGCCGCGACGATGCCTGGCGATGGGCCAGCGATACCGACTGGCACGTGACCCTCGCGTTCTATCCAGACGTGGAGCCCTGGCGCTACGACGCGCTGGTCGAAGGGCTCGGAGAGGCGGCCAGGCGCACGCCGACGTTCGCGATGCGGCTCGCCGGCGTCGGATGCTTCGGCTCGGTCGACAAGGCGCGCGTGCTGTACGCGGATGTCGAGGATCCCGATGACGTCCTTCCGCGATTCGCGGCGTCCTGTCGTACGGCGGCGACCACCGTCGGGATCGGGGTGGCGCGCCAGAAGTACCACCCGCACGTCACCCTCGCCCGCCGCAACCGCGCCTCCGACGCCGCCCGGCATGTGAGGGCCCTGGGCGAGCTCCGCACACGCTCCTGGGACGTCGAGGAGATCGTCCTCGTCGAGAGCTTTCTCGGACAGGGGCCGCGGGGAACGGCGCGCCATGAGGTCCGGGACCGCTTCGCTCTCTCGCGTCCCTGAACGTCGTCGTACCGGACCGCGGTCCGAGGACGGACCCTAGGATGCGGATGTGACGAGCAACCCCGAGGCGACGCGGCTCGCCATCTATCTCGTCGAGGGACGCCCAGTCGCCGGGTGGCGCGTCCCTGCCCATGTCCTCAGCGCCCTGCGTGGCCTGCGCCCGCACGTCGACCTCCTCGTCGCCGGGGTGAGCACCGCCGTGAGCGACCCCGACCGCGCCGCTCTCGGCGAGGTGGCCGACCTGGTCCTCGCGGAGGACGGCATGTCGCACGCGTCCGTCGTCGGATCCCTGCTCGACCGCGTCGCGATGTACGACCATGTGCTGCTCACCGGGTCCGGCTGGCTCGGGCCGGTAGGCGACGTCGGCGCCGTTCTGGACCGCATGGCCGGCGTGGAGGTCTGGTCCCTGGTGCCGAAGGCCTCCCGTCCGGCGCACGACCCGGGGCTGCGGCTCGGACCCCATCCCGACTGGTACGTGATGCCCGGCCGGCTCGCCGCCGGCCCCGACCTGCAACCTTGGCGCGACTCCGGCAGCAGCGCCGACCTCGTGGACTCCGGTCGCTACGCGTTCCCGCCGGATGACTACCCGTCGCCCGACCCTGCTCTCATGAACCTGCCCGCGCTCCTCGATGACGGGCTCCCGTTCGTGCCGATCGCCTCGCTCGTCGTCGACCCGCTCGTCGCCGACAGGCTCGCCGTCGTGCCGGCGGACGGCTTCGCGCGGCTGCGTGCGACCGGCTTCGACATGGCCGAGGTGTGGGAGGCCCTGCTCGACGCCGCGCCGCTGCGGGTCCTCACGACCAACCTCGGGCTCACGCGTGTCCTCGGTGAGCCGGCCGACTCGTCGGCCGCCGGCACGCTGCGTACGGCGGCGCTGCTGCACCTCTACTACGACGAGCTCACGGACGACCTCATGGACCGCGTCGACCTGCTGCCCGGCGATGTTCACGTCGTCGTGACGACGACGGACGAGCGGCGCCGGGGCTCCATCGAGACGCGTCTCGCCGCCCGTTCCCGTCAGTACTCGCACGAGGTGCGCGTCCTGCCCAGCAACAGGGGGCGGGACATCTCGGCGATGCTCGTGGGGTGTGCGGACGTGCTCCGCGACACGTCGTACGACCTCGTCGTCAAGCTCCACGGGAAGCGGTCCCTCCAGGACGACGTCAACGCCTCCGCGTGGTTCCGGCGGCACCTGCTCGACAACCTCGTCCCGGACGCGGCAGGGACGATGGACCTGTACGAGTGGTTCAGCACCGACCCGCAGCTGGGGATCGCCGTGCCGCCCGTGATCCACATGTACTACCCGACGATGGGCCACGCCTGGCTCGGCAACCGAGGAGCCGCCGAGTCCCTCGCCGGACGGCTGGGCGTGACGGTCCCGCTCGACGACGACACGCCCGTCGCGCCGTACGGCAGCATGTTCGTCGCCCGACGCGAGGCGCTCGAACCGTGGCTCTCGCTCGGCCTCACCTTTGAGGACTTCCCCGACCACGCCGCGTACGCCGACGGCACCCTGGCGCACGCGATCGAGCGCATGTTCTGCTACGTGGCGGCAGGAACCGGTCGGTACACGGGCACCGTCCTCGGCCGGCGTACCGCGGGGATCGAGTACGGCTTCCTCGAGTACAAGCTCCAGGCCGTGGGCGCACGGATGCCCGCGTACGCAGTCGACCAGGTCGCCTTCCTGGACGACGGCTCAGTCTCCTGGCGGTCGCTGCTACGGCGACGCCTGCCGAAGCTCGTCGACCGCCTCCGTCCCCTGTACAGGCGGCTGCGCAGCCTCCGACCGGACGCCTGAGGGGGCCGAGGCCCCCCCGGGCCTTGGGTAGCATGTGTCGGGCTGACCGACGGAAGGATCGCTGACGTGGTGTCACTCATGGGGCGCGGGGTCGTGGTCACCACGATTCGCGTCGCCGGGTCGAAGACCCGTCTGAGCCCGGAAGCCCGGGAGGAGGGCGTGAGCCGGATCGAGTCCGGAGACGCCGCTGCCGTGTGCTTCACGCCAGGCGGCAGCGACTCCCCGGTGCTCGCAGCGCCGAGCGACGTGCTCCTCGTCGACGAGGCCGCCCTCAGGAGCATCGACAAGGACCTTCTGCTCCACGTCCAGGGCAGCGACCAGTCCGGTGACCCGGCGACCGCGATGCTCGACCTGCAGTGGCGTCTCAACCTGACGGGCCACACCGTGGTCGCGCTCGACGGCCCGATCACCCCCCGCACTCTCGACGCCGTGAGGGACGAGGAGCGTCGCGTCGAAGCCGTCCTCCGGACGCTCACGACGCTTCCGGGCGAGAGCCTCCGCGGCCCGCTCACCACCGTGGCCGAGCTCTATCTGGTGTCCGAGGCTCTGGCCGGAGCCGGCGTGGACACGGACGCCCTCGACCTGCAGCGGTCGCCGGGACACGACGACGTGGGGACTCTCGCCGTCCCGGCCGCGGGGGTCGCTGCGGCGCTCGGGGTGGCTGCGGCCCTGGACGGTGTGAAGGACGCCGCGGAGACAAGGGCCACCGTGCAGCGGCGGCGCCGCGTGTCCGACCGCGCCCTGGCGCCCCTCGTGGAGCCCGCGGTCGGCCACCTGCTCGGAGCCTGTGACGACGCGAGCCGCGACAGGCTCGCGCGACTCATGGACGTGTGCGGGGTCCGTCGCATCCTCGCTCAGCCTGTCCGTGTCCTCGTCATCGCTCCGGAGGACGGGCCGACGGGTGCTCGCGCCGACCGGCTCGTGAACGCTCTCGGGGAGTCCGCGACCGTGCGTCGCCTCCCGGCCGGGAGCATGGCCGAGACGGGGGCCGGTATCGACGCGCTGTACGGACAGGCCCAGTGGGCCGACGTCATCGTGCTCGCCGCCGCCACCTTCGGTGACCTTCCAGGCGCCGCCCGTACGCACGCGGCGGTCGTCGTGGACCTCGGTGCCGTCGACCTGGTGGCCTGGATGGTCCGGGGCCCCGGCCCGGGGGCCCTCGAGGAGCTCATGGGTCGCGCAGACCTCGTCCTCGCCGCCGATCCCCGACAGCGGGACCTCCTGCTCGGGGCGCTCGCCGGGCAGAAGCGCGTGAACGCGGCGGTCTACGACGAGGACCCGTCGCTGATGTCCCTCGTGTGTACCGATCCCGACGGCGACGCTCTCGCCGACTTCTGCCGGCATCCCGTCAGGGCCGCGGACGTGAACCTGCCTCCGTACGTGCCGCCGACGAAACCGGGGGATCTGGAGCTCGCCGTCAGGGCCCTCAAGGACGGCGGTCCCACCGAGCTCGCCACGCGCGTCGCCCGCCGACTGCGCCGCGTCTACAGGCCGGGAGGCTCTCGCTGATGAACGGTCTCGCCAGCACCCATCTCACGGCCGGCCCGCACGAGGTCCGCGAGGGCGTCGTGTCGGTCATCCTCGTCAACTACCACGGAGCCGACGACACGATCGTCTGCCTGGAGGCCTTCGACGACGTCGAGTGGCCCGCGGAGGACCTCGAGCTCATCGTCGTCGACAACGACTCGGGCAACGGGGAGGCTGAGCGGATCGCCGCTGCGTGCCCGCGCGCGACCGTCATCCAGTCCGGGGCCAACCTGGGCTTCGCCGGCGGCTGCAACGTCGGCGTCGACCACGCGACGGGCCAGTACGTGGCCTTCATCAACAACGACGCCCGGCCCGGGCCCCGCTGGATCTCGGCCGCCGTGGAGGCGATGCGCGCCGACCCGGAGGTCGTCTCCGTGGCCTCCAAGGTGCTGGACTGGGACGGTGAGCGCGTCGACTACGTCGACGGGTCGCTGACCTGGTACGGCATGGGGTACAAGCGCGAGGCGGAGCGGCCGGACGACGGGTCGTACGAGACGGCGCACGACGTGCTGTTCGGCACGGGCGCGGCACTCTTCGTCACCGCGGAGGCGTACCGCGAGGTGGGCGGCTTCGACGAGCGATTCTTCATGTTCTACGAGGACGTCGACCTGGGGTGGCGCCTCAACCTCCTCGGCCACCGGGTCCGCTACGTGCCCGAGTCGGTCGCGTACCACAAGCACCACGTCACGATGCGGAAGTTCGGCAGCTACCGGGAGACCTACCTCCTCGAGCGCAACGCGCTCATGGCCATGGTGAAGAACTACTCCGACGAGACGCTGGCCCGGGTGCTCCCGGCTGCCCTGGCGCTCAGCGTGCGCCGTACGACCGAGATGGGCGGCGTCGACCTCGACACGGTCAGGGCCACTCCGCTCTCAGAGACCGTCGAGCTTGCGAAGCTGGGGCTCACCGGCATCTACGGCGTGGACCACCTGGCGTCCGTGCTCGGATCGGTGTGGGAGACCCGACGCGAGCTCCAGGCGGCGCGCACGCGGACGGACGCCGAGCTCTTCGGCCTGTTCAGGAACGCCATCGAGCCCGCCTACCCGCTGCCCCGCTACCTCGAGGCACACGCCGACGTCGTCTCGGCGCTGGACCTCGACCGGATGTTCTCGCCGGCCGCCCGCATCCTCGTCGTCACCGGCGAGCCCTTGTCCGGACGGCTCGCCGGTCCCGCCATCCGTGCGTGGGAGATGTCGGTCGCCCTCTCGGCGACCCACCCGGTCCGCCTCCTGTCCACCAACGGCGTGGAGGGGGTGACGCACGAGCGGTTCGAGGTGCACCAGGCCGTGGGGGAGGAGATCGTCACCCACACCGACTGGGCCGACGTCATCGTGTTCCAGGGCTTCCTGCTCGAGGCGGCCTGGTGGCTCGTCGGTTCGAACAAGATCATCGTGGCCGACGTGTACGACCCGATGCACCTCGAGCAGCTCGAGCAGGCGAAGGACCTGGGGGAGCAGGGCCGTCGCGGGGCGATCCGCGACGTGACGAACGTGCTGAACAAGCAGCTCGCCCGCGCCGACTACCTGCTGTGTGCCTCGGAGAAGCAGCGCGACTTCTGGATCGGACAGCTGGCCGTCCTCGGTCGGGTGAACGCGCTCACCGTGGGCGACGACCAGGAGCTGAGCCGGCTCGTGGACGTCGTGCCGTTCGGGCTGCAGGACGAGCCGCCCGTTCAGCGCGCGCACGGCATCCGCGGCGTCATCCCCGGCATCGGCATGGACGACAAGGTCGTCATCTGGGGCGGGGGCGTCTACAACTGGTTCGACCCGCTCACGCTGGTCCATGCCATCGACAGGCTCAAGACCCGCCACCCGGACGTGCGGCTCTACTTCATGGGTCTCAAGCACCCCAACCCCGGTGTCCCCGACATGAGGATCGCCTGGGAGACGCAGCAGCTCGCGGAACGCCTCGGACTGGTCGGACGCCATGTGTTCTTCAACTCGGGCTGGGTGCCGTACGCAGAACGCGCCGACCACCTCCTCGACGCCGATGTGGGCGTCTCCACGCACTTCGACCACGTGGAGACCGAGTTCTCGTTCCGCACGCGGATCCTCGACTACCTCTGGACCGGGCTCCCGATCGTCGCGACGCGGGGCGACTCCTTCGGGGACATCCTCGACGAGGAGGGGATCGGCAGGGGAGTGCCCGCCGAGGACGTCGAGGCGCTGGAGCTCGCGCTCGAGGAGATGCTGTACGACGAGGCCGCTGCCGCGGCCGCGCGGGAGCACGTCGCCCGGTACGCGGAGCAGTTCCGCTGGTCCCGCGTCCTGCAGCCGCTCATGGACTTCGCCGCCTCCCCGCACCGCGCGGCCGACCACGTGCTCTCGCCGCTGCAGGAGGAGGTCCAGCCGCCGGAGCCGCCGGGACCTCCGACCCTCGGGGGGTACGCGCGCGTCATGGTGCGGTCACTGCGGGAAGGGGGAGTCCCCGAGGTGGCGCGTCGTGCACGCGGGTTCGTGCGGCGGCGCTGGCCGCGCACCGAGTAGATCTCTCGCGTGGCTTCCGGCAGGCAAGGCTTTCGAACCGAGAAGGTGGACCCAGATGATCGTCGCCGTGCAGTACGAATATGTGCCGGAGCGGACGGACGACCGGCTCGCCGCCCGGCCCGCCCACCGCGCGTGGCTCTCGGGGCTCAAGGCCCACGGCCGAATCGTCCAGACAGGTCCGTTCGCCGACGGTCTGGGGGCGCTGCTCGTGTTCGACGTGCCGGACGAGGCGGCTCTGGACGAGCTGCTCGCCGCCGACCCGTACCCGAAGGATGCGGTCGTCGTGGCGTCGAGGCGTTGCTGGGCCACGCTGTTCGACGTCGGGCGCTGAGTCCGCGGGCAGAAACGTCGGTCGGCACGGTCCACGGCGCCGATAGCCTGTGGCGAAGCCAACCTTTCGAGGAGTTCCGATGACGCAGCCCGAGACACTCGGCATCCATGCCGGGCAGAAGGTCGACCCGACGACGCATGCGCTCGCCGTGCCGATCTACCAGACGGTGGCGTACGGGTTCGACGACGCTGAGCACGCAGCGGACCTCTTCGCGCTCAAGACGCCGGGCAACATCTACACCCGCCTCATGAACCCCACGACCTCGGTGCTCGAGGAGAGGGTCGCCGCGCTCGAGGGCGGGATCGGCGCACTCGCCACGGCGTCGGGCGCTGCGGCGATCACGTACGCGGTGCTCAACCTCGCCCGCGCCGGCGACAACATCGTCTCCGTCTCCACCCTGTACGGCGGCACGTACGCGCTGTTCGCCAACACGCTGGCCCAGTTCGGGATCGAGGCGCGGTTCGTGAGCCCCGATGACCCGTCCGTACTCGACGACGTCGTCGACGAGGGCTCGAGGCTCGTCTTCTGCGAGTCGATCGGCAACCCGGCCCTCAACATCGTCGACCTGGACGCGTGGTCGGCGAAGGCGCACGAGCTCGGGCTTCCGCTCATCGTCGACAACACGGTCGGCACGCCGATCCTCTGCCGTCCGATCGACCACGGCGCGGACGTCGTGGTGCACTCGACGACCAAGTACATGGGTGGTCACGGCACGGCTCTCGGCGGCATGATCGTCGACTCCGGGACGTTCGACTGGGCCGCCCACGCGGACCGCTTCCCGGTCATCACCGCACCCGACCCGGCCTACCACGGTGTCGTGTGGACCGAGGCCGCCGGGCCGGCGGCGTACATCATCCGCGCCCGTACGGTCCTCCTGCGCAACACAGGTGCCACGCCGGCACCGATGAACTCGTTCCTCACGCTGCAGGGGATCGAGACGCTCGCGCTACGCATGGAGCGCCACTCGTCGAACGCGCTCGCCATCGCCCAGCACCTCGAGGCGCACGACGCGGTCGCGTGGGTCAAGTACCCCGGTCTCGAGTCCAGCCCGTACAAGGCCGTGGGTGACCGCGTGCTCACCGGCAAGGGCTCGTCGGGTCTCGTCTCGTTCGGCCTCAAGGCCGGCCGCTCCGCAGGGGAGGCGTTCATCGGAGCCCTCGAGGTGTTCAGCCATGTCGCGAACATCGGCGACGTGCGGTCGCTGGCGATCCACAACGCCTCCACGACCCACTCGCAGCTCAACGAGGAGGAGCTCCGTGCAGCCGGGGTGCCGCCGGAGATGGTCCGCCTCTCGGTGGGCATCGAGCACGTGGACGACCTCGTCGCCGACATCGACCAGGCCCTCGCGAAGGCGGGTGCCTGAAACCCGGTGACTTCGACTGACGGGGTCGGGCTCGTCGAGACCCGCACAGCGCGTCTCTTCGACTCCGAGGAGCCGCTCCGGCTCGCTCACGGCGCCACACTCGCGCCGGTGGAGGTGGCGTACGAGACGTACGGGACCCTGAGTCCCGGGCGTGACAACGCCGTCTTCATCTGCCACGCGCTCACGGGCGACGCGCACGCGGCAGGGTTCCACGCCGGCGCCGCGCGGCCGGGCTGGTGGGACAACCTCATCGGGCCGGGCCGTCCGCTCGACACGGACCGCCTGTACGTGGTGTGCGCGAACCTCCTCGGGGGCTGCCAGGGGACCACAGGGCCGTCGTCGGTCGACCCGAAGACCGGGCGGGCGTACGGCCTCGCCTTCCCGCTGCTGGACATGAGCGACTTCGTCACGGTGCACCGGGCGCTGCTGGCCCACCTCGGCATCGAGAAGCTCCTCGCTGCGTTCGGCGGCTCCCTCGGCGGGATGCAGGTGCTCGAGTGGGCGCTGACGCACCCGGAGGACATGCGGCACGCCGTCGTCATCGCCGCCTCCTCGCGGCTGTCGGCGCAGAACATCGCGTTCAACGCGGTCGCGCGCGAGGCCATCACGCGTGATCCGGGCTTCTCCGCCGGCCAGTACGTCGCCGAGGGGACGCTGCCCGACCGCGGCCTGTCCATCGCGCGGATGATGGCGCACATCACGTACCTGTCCGAGGAGGCGATGGCCGACAAGTTCGGGCGCACCCCGCAGCTCGGCGAGTTCGAGCACGGCTTCGGGGCGGACTTCGCCGTCGAGAGCTACCTGCGCCACCAGGGGGAGTCGTTCCTCGAGCGGTTCGACGCGCTCAGCTACCTGTACCTCACCCGCGTCATGGACTACTTCGACCCGTTCTCGCGCGCGCATGCCACCGACGCCGCAGCGGCCTCAGGGGTCCGGTTCCTGCTCACCAGCTTCACCTCGGACTGGCGCTTCTCATCGCTGCACTCGCGCCGCATCGTGCGCCACCTCGAGCATGCGCGGATCCCCGTCACGTATCGCGACATCGAGACGGCGGGCGGGCACGACTCGTTCCTCCTCGAGATCGAGCCGTACCACGAGACGATCAGGGCCTACGTCGACCGGGCCCTGGAGGAACTCTGATGACGCTCCGCGCCGACCTGGCCCTCGTCGCCGACCTCGTCACGCCAGGCTCGCGCGTGCTCGACCTCGGGTGCGGCACGGGCTCGCTGCTCAGCCACCTCGCGGCGGAGAAGGGCTGTTCCGGCACGGGTGTGGAGATCGACGCCGACGCGGTCCTCGTGGCGATCCGTTCCGGGGTGTCGGTCATCGAGCTCGACATGGACCACCAGCTCGGAGAGTTCGCCGACCACTCGTACGACGTCGTCGTCCTGTCCCGCACGCTGCAGACCCTCCACCGGCCGCACGTCGTGCTCCAAGAGATGATTCGCATCGCTCCGCGAGTGATCCTGTCCATGCCGAACTTCGGCTACTGGCGCAACCGAGTCCGGCTGGCGCGTGGGCGCATGCCGATGTCGAAGGACATCCCCTACGACTGGTACGACACACCCAACCTCCACCACGCGACGCTCGTCGACCTCGAGGACCTGTTCCGCGCCGTCGGTCTCGTTCCGCTCCAGCGCATCCCGCTGACCGTCGACGGGCACCCGCTCAGGCTTCCGGAGCTCACCGCTACGTGGGCGGCCGGCTCCGCGGTGTACGTGCTCGGCGCCGCCTGAGGTCAGCCGGCTCCGGCATGACCCGGACCGAGGACGCCGCCTCTGGTCGGGGGCATGATCCGGCGGACACTCGCGTCTGCCGTGCTCCACCCGCCGCGCCCGAGCCGTCTTCACAACCCTGGTGAGACATCACAACCCGTACAGGGGTTGTGAAGCCGTGCACGGGTTGTGAAGACGCGCTGTGACGTCGGGCGCGGCCTACTCGCACCACTGTGCCGGCGTCGACGAGAGGTCAGTTCGTGTCGCGACGCGCCGCACCGGCCGCGCGTGTCGTGGCCTTCCGGTGGGCAGCGCCGGCGGCGGATCTCAGATGAGGCCCTTCGAGCTCAGCCAGGCCTTCGCGATGTCCGCGGACTTCTTCTGCTCGTTGACGCTCTGTGCGTTGAGCTTGCGGAGGTCGTCGGCGGAGAGCTGCGCGTCGACCTTGGAGATCGCGTCGGCCGCCTTCGAGTCCACCTTCGCGGAGACGAGCGGCACGACGTTCTGCGGGAGGATGAGGCTCTTCGGGTCCTCGAGGACCACGAGCTTGTTCGCGACGATCGAGGGGCTCGCCGAGTAGATGTCGGCGAAGTCCGCCTTGCCGTCGGTGAGAGCCTTGACGGTGAGCGGGCCTCCGGAGTCCTCCACGGGAACGACGGTGACGTCCACGCCGTACGCGGCCTTGAGCCCCGACGGGCCGTACGGGCGGGTCGCGAACTCGCTGTTGGCGGCGATGGTGAGCTTCTTCGTGACCTTGCCCAGGTCGGCGAGGGAGGTGACCCCGTACTGCGTCGAGAACGCCTGGGTCGTCGTGTACGTGTCCTGGTCGCTCGCGTCGGCAGGAGCCAGCACCCTCAGCCCGGACGGGAGCGCCTTGGAGAGCGCAGCCTGTACGGAGGCGGTGTCCGTCACCTTCGCCGTCTTGTCGAAGTACTGGAGCAGGTTGCCGTTGTACTCCGGGAACACGTCGATGGAGCCCTTGAGGATCTCCGGAAGGTACACCTCCCGCTGTCCGATCTGGTACTGGCGGGTGACCTTCAGTCCGGCCTTCTCGAGCACCTGGGCGTACAGCTCGGCGATGATCTCGTTGGAGTAGTACTGCTGCGAACCGACGACGAGCGCGCCGCTCCCGCTGCCGCCGCCCGCAGCCGGGCTCGACGGTGATGCCAGGGGGTTCGAGGTGGAGCAGGCGGACAGAGCCGTGAGGCCCGCGAGAGCTGCGAAACCACGTCGTGACACGTTCATGGGTCGGCCTTCCGGGAAGTGAGCAGGTCTGTTCATCGCTCGCGGCAACCGGACCGCGGGAGCAGGTATTCCCGCGTAGGCATGAAGAGTCTCACCGGCTGCGCATCGCGTCCACGAGTCGTGAGGCTGCCGAGCCCAGGGCAAGGTCCCGGGTCAGGCCCTCGAAGGCGGCAGGGTCCTTGACCTCGCGCGGCAGGGAGAGGTCGCCGGTCAGCGGCAGGTCGGTCCGCACGGCGACGACCTGGCGCGCACGTCCGATGTAGTCCGCGGCGGCGCCCAGCTTCGCCGCGACGCCGGGGGAGAGGGTCGTGGACTCCGCGACGCCCTCGAGGTCCCCGTAGTCGGCCAGAAGCTTCGCCGCGGTCTTCTCCCCGATCCCGGCGACGCCAGGAAGGCCGTCGGAGGCATCTCCGCGCAGGACCGCGTAGTCGACGTACTGGGCGCCGCAGATGCCGTACTTTCCGGCCAACCAACCGTCGTCGACCGTCTCGTACTTGGAGATCCCCCGCGCCACGTACAGGACGGTGACGTCGTCGCTGACGAGCTGGAACAGGTCCCGGTCGCCCGTCACGACGTCGACATGGCCGGGCGCGTCGGTCGCGAGTGTGCCGATGACGTCGTCCGCCTCATACCCGTCCGCGCCCACGGTGGCGATCCCCGCGGCGTCGAGTACCGCGGCGATCAGCGGTACCTGGACGCTGAGGGCGGCGTCGGCGATCTCCGCGACGCCGGACGCCGCTCCACGGCCGCCGGCGCCGATGGGGAGCCGGGGGTCCGCTCGCTTGGCCGGAAGCCCGCCGGCGACACGATGCGCCTTGTACGAGTCGATGAGGGCGACCCGCCACTCGGGGCGCCAGTCGTTGTCCCAGCAGGCCGCGACCTCGTCGGGGTGGGTCTCCCGCACGAACTTGGCGATGATGTCGAGGAGCCCGCGCACCGCGTTGACGGGCGTCGTGCCGTCCGCCGCGTAGAGGGCGGGAACGCCGAAGTACGCCCGGAAGTACAGCGAGGCGGTGTCGAGCAGGAGGCGGCGAGGCGACATGGCGAGAGGCTACCCTGTGCCGGCTGCGCCGGCGGGGGGACGACAGGGCCTGGGGTACGCTCTCGTCGCGTGACGACACGCGCCGCGGAGGCCCCCGCCACGTCCCCCACGAGACGGCTCTCGCCGGGTGCGCGGCGAGGTCTGGCCGCCGTCGCCGGCGCGCTTGCCGCTCTCGCCTTCCAGCCGTACAACCTCTGGCCCCTCGTCGTGCTGGGTATCGGCCTGCTCACTGTCCTGGTGTGCGGGCGGCGGCTGCGCGAGGCGTTCGGGACGGGCTACCTGTTCGGGGTGGCCTTCCTGGCCCTCACGGTCGGCTGGACGTACGTCATCGCCGTACCCGTGGCGATCCTGCTCGTGGGCGTGTGGGCGCTGTGGTTCGCCGGTGTCGGTCTCCTCACCACCCTCGTCATGAAGCTGCCCTGGTGGCCCGTCTGGGTCGCGGCGGAGTGGGTGCTCGTCGAGTACCTGTACTCGCGGGTCCCGTGGGGCGGGTTCGGCTGGACGAGGCTCGCGTTCACGCAGGCTGACTCGCCGCTGGCCGGCCTGTTCCCGTACGTGGCGACGACGGGGGTGTCGTTCGTCGTCGCGCTGCTCGGAGCAGGCCTCGCGTGGGCGTGGTTCAGCGCCCGGTCGACAGGCGGAAGGGCTCGGCTGCGGGCGGTCGCCATTGTCGTGGCGGCCTACGTGCTCGCGATCGGCGGGGCCGTGGTGGCGAAGGCCATGACGAGCGTCCCCGTGCCGGCCGACACGGTCACCGTCGGCATGGTGCAGGGCAACGTCGACGGCGTAGGGCTGGAGGCGTTCGGTCGCGCCCGGTCCGTGACGAACAACCACATGTCCCAGACAGTGACGCTCATGGCCCAGGCGCGGGCGGGACAGCTGCCGAAGCCCGACTTCGTCCTGTGGCCGGAGAACTCGACCGACATCGACCCGGTCCTCGACACCGAGACCCGCCAGGTCGTCTCGACGGCCGTGGCCATTGCAGGCGTCCCGATCCTCGTCGGTGCGGTCACCGAAGGCCCCGGGCCGTACGAGCGTCAGACGACCGCCCTCTGGTGGGACCCGCAGACCGGTCCCGGAGCGCTGTACCACAAGCGGAACCTCGTCCCGTTCGGGGAGTGGATCCCGTTGCGCCGCCAGCTGCTGCCCCTCGTCCCCATGCTCCAGCTCGTGGGCGCGCAGAGCGTCCCGGGGGACGGTCCCGGAGTCCTCAGTGTCGACGTGCCTCATCACGGCACCACCCGGATCGGGGTGCTCATCTGCTTCGAGCTCGCCTACGACCAGACGGTGCGCGAGATGATCTCCGGTGACGCCGCCACCGGTGGCGGCGCGCAGATCGTGACCGTGCAGAGCAACAACGCCACGTACGCGGGCACTGGCCAGATCAGCCAGCAGTGGGCCATCACGCGGATCCGCGCGATGGAGACGCAGCGGGAGATCCTCGTCGCCACGACCAACGCCTTGAGCGGCTACATCGCACCCGACGGGACCGTGCGGTACGAGACACGCCAGCGGACGCCGGCCTCCACGAGCGTCGTCATGCCGGTCCGGAACGGGCTCACCCCGGCCATGCGCTACGGGGCCGGCATCGAGCTCGCGCTCGTGGGCCTCGCTGTGGCCGCTCTCGCCGCCTCGGTCTGGCGGCGTCGCCCCGGACCGAGGCGGGGCGGGCAGGTACGGCAGAATGGAACGGCTGCTTCGAACTGAAAGGTCTTCCGTGGTCAACGACGCACCCCTCGACAAGGTCCTGGTGATCATCCCGACCTTCAACGAGGCCGAGAACATCGAGCCGATCGTGGGAAGGCTGCGCCGCTCCGTACCGACTGCCCACGTCCTCGTCGCCGACGACAACTCGCCCGACGGGACGGGTGAGATCGCGGACCGGCTCGCGGAGGCCGACGACCACGTGCATGTGATGCACCGGCAGGGCAAGGAGGGGCTCGGCGCTGCGTACCTGGCGGGCTTCGCCTGGGGCCTCGAGCACGGGTACGACGTCCTCGTGGAGCACGATGCGGACGGCTCCCACCAGCCTGAGCAGCTGCCCGCCGTCCTCGCCGCGCTCAAGACGGCGGACATGGTCAAGGGCTCCCGGTACGTCGAGGGCGGCAGCGTCGTCAACTGGCCGAAGTCGCGCGAGCTGCTGTCACGGGGCGGCAGTCTCTGGACGAGACTCATGCTGGGCATCAAGGTGCGCGACATCACGGGCGGTCTCAACGCCTTCCGCGCCGCGACCCTGCGGGCGATCCTGCCGAAGATCTCCAGCGTGGGCTACAACTTCCAGGTCGACCTCACGTGGCAGGCACTGCAGCAGGGCTTCACGGTGGCCGAGGTGCCGATCGAGTTCGTCGAGCGCGAGCGGGGGCAGTCCAAGATGAGCTCCCGCATCGTCGTCGAAGCCCTTCTCCGCACCACCATGTGGGGCATTCGCCACCGCCTGTCACAGCTCACGAGCCTGGTTCGCAGGCCCGCGGCGGGGTCGTAGGAGACCGTCATGCCGTCGTCTCGTCGAAGGTGGGGCTTCTGGCTCGTCGTGGGGCTCGTCATCGCGCTGCCCATCATCGAGGTCGTCGTCCTCATCGCCACCGGCCGGCTCATCGGGACATGGCCCACGATCGGCCTCATGGTCGCGACCTCGCTGCTCGGCGCCTGGCTGGCGCAGCGCGAGGGACGGCGGGCTTGGACAGCGCTGCGACAGGCGTTCGCCGAGAACCGCATGCCGACGGGCGAGCTCGCCGACGCGGTCCTCGTCATGGTCGGCGGCCTGTTCCTCATGCTCCCGGGGTTCGTGTCCGACGTCGTCGGGCTCATCTGCCTCCTGCCATTCACCAGGCCGCTGGGCCGCTGGGTACTGAGCCGGCTCGTGAGCCGGGCCGCCACGCACCGGGGTATCGATCTCACGACGCTCGCAAACCAGGCGAGGATCATCCAGGACCCGTCGAGCGTCATCCGCGGCGAGACGGTCCCGGATCCCGGGAAGCCTCAGCAGGACCGGGTCATCCGCGGCGAGGTCGAGGACTGAGCCTCAGCGTCGAGGACTGAGTCTCACCTGGTCGAGGACTCGACCGCAGGCCGCGTTCGGAGACCCCCTCATTCGTTCTTGCGCAGGATCTCCAGCCGCTCCGCAATGAGCTCTTCGAGCTCAGGGATGCTCCGGCGCTCACGCAGCATGTCGTAGTGGGTGCGCGCGGGCTTGACGTCCTTCTCCTCGGCCCTCGTCCCGTCGGACCGTAGCGCAGTCTTTCCGCACTTCTGGCACTCCCACTCGAGAGGCAGCTCGGCCTCTTCGGAGAACATCACCGTGAAGTGGTGGCCCGAGGGGCAGTCGAACGCAACCTCCCGACGGGGAGCGAACTCCACGCCGGTCTCGTCCTCGAAGCTGCGGGACCCGAGACCGCTTCCCCGCAAAGCCCTGTCGGCCATGTCCGGACCTCCTTTGCCATCTCTCTCAACGCGTCTGTGGTGCCGCGTGTTCCGGGGTGATCTCACGCACCTTGAGCATGACGAGAAGTCCCACGATGAGCAGCACGACGATCCCCAGGATGCCCCAGTACTGGGAATTGTCCTCGTGCTTGAGGGCGATGCCGATCTGGATCGCCGCTCCGAAGAAGAGGGGAGACAGGAACGAGATCGCGCGCCCCGTCGTCGCGTACAGCCCGAAGACCTCCCCGGACTTGCCCTCGGGGATCAGCCTGGCGAGGTAGCTGCGGGCCGCGGACTGCGCAGGACCGACGAAGAGCGTCATGCCGAGCCCGAGCAGCCAGAAGGCCGTCCTTCCGCCCGCGTGGAACACGAAGACCATCGAGCCCAGCACGGCGAGCGCGGCCAGGGAGAACAGGATGACCCGACGGGGACCGATCCAGTCGTCGAGGAAGCCGCACAGGATCGTCGAGACGCCGGCCGTGACGTTGGCGACGGCCCCGAAGATGATGACGTCGCCCGCGGAGAAGCCGAACGTACCGGCCGCGATGACCGCCCCGAACGTGAAGACCCCGGCGAGGCCGTCCCGGAAGACTGCCGAGGCGATGAGGAACGTCACGAGGGGGCGGTCGGTACGCCAGAGCGTGACGAGGGTGCGCCACAGCTCCCGGTACGAGCCGATGACGCCCGGGTGCCTGCCTTCCGTGACGGTCGGCGCCTGGTTGCGGAGCATGAGGAGCGGCGGGAGCGTGAACAGCAGCGTCCACGTCGCGCAGAAGACCATGGAGATCCGGACGTCGAGGCCCTCGGCTCCCGTGACCCCGAACAGGCCCACGTCCGGGTGGATGAACGCGAAGTAGATCGTCAGCAGCGACACGATCCCGCCGATGTAGCCGAAACCCCACCCGAAGCCCGACACCCGGCCGACACTCCGGCCGGAGGCGACCTGGTCGATGGTGGCGTTGTACGTGGCCGCCGCGATCTCCGCCGCCAGCGTCCCAGCCGCGAAGAACGTCAGCCCCAGCGCCAGGTACGAGGGGTGCGGCTTGACGAAGAACAGGGCGGCCGACAGGACGACGATCGCGGCCGTGAGCACGCGCAGCAGCGTGACCGTCTTGCCGCTGCGGTCGGCGGACTGGCCGAGGACGGGCGCCAGCAGCGCGATGAAGAGCCCGCTGATGCCTGTCGCGAGGGAGAGCGCGCTCGTCGTGTCGTTGACGCTCCCGAAGGGCGAGCTCGTGATGTAGACGGCGAAGACGAACGTGATGATCACCGAGTGGTACGGCTGGGTGCCCCAGTCGTACAGGGACCAGGTGATGACGCGGCGCCACCTCAGCGGCGTGTCCGTGAGCGCGTGCCGGAAGGGCACCGGGCCCTCCGGGAGGGTGGCGGCGGCGCCCTGGTCGCCCCCGTGCCCGTCGACGTGGCTGCTCATCGGTCCTCCCAGATCCCGCGGTCGACGAAGACCTGCTTGAGCAGGTCCGTCCGGTCGCTCACGATGCCGTCCACACCCATGTCGAGCAGCCTGTGCATCTCCAGGGGGTCGTCGATGGTCCAGACGTGGACCACCTTGCCCGCCAGGTGCGCGTGCCGGAGGAGACGGCTCGTGAGAACCGGGATGCTCCTCTTCCCCACCTGCTGCGTCAACGGGACCTGCAGGGCGGTACCCGGCGAGTTCAGCAGCCTCGGCAGCAGGGGCACGTACCCGTTCCACGCCACCCCGACCGGCGACACGGACGTCGGGACGCGCCGACCCATCTGACGACGGAACTCGCGCAGCCGCTCGATGGAGAAGGACGCGACGCACACCCGGTCGTGGGCACGATGACGGTCGATCGTCCGGACGAGGGCGGCGACCGCCCCCGTGTTCTTGAGGTCGATGTTGAACCGGGTCTGGGGGAACGTCTCGAGGACCTCGTCGAGCGAGGGGATCGGCTCGGACCGTCCGACACGCAGCGTCGCGACCTCCGCGGAGGTACGGTCGGCGATGGCTCCTCGGCCCCCGGCCACCCGCCGCAGGTCGTCGTCGTGGAAGACCACGAGCTGGTCGTCGATGGTGGCATGGACGTCGATCTCGAGGTAGCGGTACCCCATGCCGACGGCGTGGCGGAACGCCGCGACGGTGTTCTCCTTGCCCACGAGGTCGGGGTGCCCCGCGCCTCCCCTGTGTGCGAACGCGGCCCATCGGGGAGCGAACATCGGGAAGTCAGCCGCACGCACGGACTGAGTATGGCGTGCGGCAGCCCTTACGGCGCAAGGATCGCCGGATGTCTCACGCGCCGCACAGGGCGCGGGGCAGGGGCACGTCGAGACGCGGGGCGTCAGGCCGCCACGTGCGAGAAGCGGCTCCTGCCCGGGTGCTTGAATACCGCAGGTGACCACCATCCTCTCGATCCAGTCGTCCGTCGCCTACGGCCATGTCGGCAACTCGGCCGCCACGTTCCTCCTCATGCGGATGGGCGTCGAGGTGTTCCCGGTGCTCACGGTCCACTACTCGAACACGACGGCGTACGGGACGTGGCGCGGCCCGGTGCTCAGCGTCGACGACATCCGGGACGTGGTGACCGGTATCGACGAGCGAGGGGCGCTCACGGAGGTCGACGCCGTCCTGACCGGGTACCAGGGGAGCGCTGCCATCGGCGAGGCCGTGCTCGACACGGTCGCCCTCGTCCGCGAGCGCAACCCCGAGGCGCTGTACTGCTGCGACCCCGTCATGGGCGACGTCGGCCGCGGATTCTTCGTCGCCCCGGGCATCCCCGAGATGTACCGCGACCGGATCGTCCCCCAGGCCGACATCATCACGCCGAACCAGTTCGAGCTGGAGTTCCTCACGGGCAGGACTGCAGAGTCCCTCGACCACCTGCTCGACGCCGCCGACGCGCTGCGTACCAAGGGACCGGGGATCGTCGTCGTGACGAGCGCGGTTCCGCCCGACCTGCCCGCCGACGAGGTGAGCATGCTCGCCGTGGCGGGGGACGGAGCCTGGCTGGTGTCGACGCCCCGGCTCCCCCCGACGTTCACGGGCTCCGGCGACATCACGTCGGCGGCGTTCCTTGCGAGCTACCTCGAGCTGCGCAGCGTGCCGGAGGCCCTCGCGAAGACCGCCGCCATCGTGTACGCGGTCCTCGAGGTCACGGCGGAGTCGGGACATCGCGAGCTCCGGCTTGTCAAGGCGCAAGACGCGTTCGTGAACCCGCCTCATACGT
The DNA here is from genome assembly GCA_021803025.1 of Actinomycetes bacterium. GTDB lineage: Bacteria > Actinomycetota > Actinomycetes > Propionibacteriales > Propionibacteriaceae > Fen-668. The sequence continues at coordinate 22,653 of JAJZQV010000042.1, forward strand.
TCGAGGCGCGGCGGCTGCGCTGATCGTGGCGTCGCGCATGCCCTGACGTTGGCCTCGCGCGCGCTGGACCTGCCCCCAGGGCCTACTCCCGGAACGTCTCGATGTCCGCCCCCAGCAGCGCGAGCCGCTCCGGGAGATCCTCGTACCCCCGCTGGATGACGTAGATGTCGCGGATCACGGACTCGCCCCGCGCCGCGAGCGCCGCGAGGAGCAGGCAGACGGCCGGTCGCAGAGCCGGCGGAGACACGACCTCCTGACCGCGCCACCTCGTGGGACCGGTGACGAGCAGGCGGTGAGGGTCGAGGAGCTGGACGTCCGCCCCGAGCTTGGTCAGCTCGAGGAGGTGGATCGCGCGCGTCTCGTACACCCAGTCGTGGATCATCGTCGTGCCCTCGGCCTCGGCCGCGATGACGGCGAAGAACGGCAGGTTGTCGATGTTGAGGCCGGGGAACGGCATGGGGTGGATCTTGTCGGCGTGAGCGTGGAGCACGGACGGCCTCACTGTCAGGTCGACGAGGCGCGTGACGCCGTTGCGGGACAGATACTCCTCGCTGGTCTCGAACACCAGACCCATCTCGGCGAGGACGGACAGCTCGATCTCGAGGAACTCGATGGGCACCCGCGTCACCGTGATCTCAGACTTCGTGACGACGGCCGCCGTGACGAGGCTCATGGCCTCGATGGGGTCCTCGGAGATGTCGTACGAGACGTCGCGGTCGATGCGCTTCCGGCCCCGGATCCGCAGCGTGGTCGTCCCGATGCCCTCGATCTCGACTCCGAGGGTGACGAGGTAGGCGCACAGGTCCTGGACCATGTAGTTCGGACTCGCGTTGCGGAGGATCGTGAGCTCGTCGGTCATCGCCGCCGCGAGCAGCGCGTTCTCGGTCACGGTGTCCCCGCGCTCGGTGAGGACGATCTGGCGGGTGGTCGGGGGACCCGGGTTGCTGTGGCACTGGTAGTAGCCCTCGGTCGCGGTGACCGACAGGCCGAACGTGTGGAGCGCCTGGAGGTGCGGCTCGACCGTGCGGGTCCCGAGGTTGCAGCCGCCCGCGTAGGGGAGCCGGAACGTCTCCGTCTCGTGGAGCAGCGGCCCGAGGAACATGATGACGCTACGGGTCTTCCGTGCGGCCTCGGCGTCCATGGCTTCGAGGTTCAGCCTGGCGGGGCGCCTGATCCGCAGCGCGGACCGGCCGTCGACCCAGGTGCACTCCACGCCGATGCTCTCGAGCACCTCGACAAGTCGGTTGACCTCCTCGATCCGGGCGATCCCGCGCAGCGTCGTGGTCCCGTGGTTGAGCAGCGACGCGCAGAGGATGGCGACGGCCGCGTTCTTCGAGGAGCGGACCTCGATCGAGCCGCTGAGACGTCGGCCGCCCTGGATCCGCACATGCACCGCACCCTTGCCCGGAGCGATGATCTCGCTGTCCAGGGCCGAGGCGATGCGGTTGATCATCTCGAGGGAGAGGTTCTGGTTGCCGGACTCGATCCGGTGCACGGCCGACTGGCTCGTGCTGAGCAGTTCGGCGAGCTGCGTCTGGGTGAGACCACGCTGCTTGCGCGCGTCTCGGATGAGCATCCCGACCTTCGCCAG
>JAJZQV010000043.1 GCA_021803025.1 Actinomycetes bacterium
GCCGGCGGGAACCGGTGACGACCAGGCACCAGAGATTCGTCGCGGCCCGCGATGCGGGTCCGTTCCGCCTCGTCGCCGCGGACCGTTCGATGCTTGCCCTCAGCGCGTGACAAGGCGTCCGGTGACACCTCCCAGGCTTCTCCTGGTTCCCCACACCCACTGGGACCGTGAGTGGTACGAGCCTCACGAGGTGTTCCGCGTGCGGCTCGTGGCGATGGTCGACGGGCTGCTCGAGCTCTTGGAGTCCGATCCCGGCTACCGTTTCACCCTCGACGGCCAGGCGGCTGCCGTCGACGACTACCTCGCGCTGCGTCCCGAGAACGCGGGCCGGGTCGCCGACGCCGTCAACCGGGGACAGCTCGCCATCGGGCCGTTCCTCATCCTCCTCGACGAGTTCTGCGGCGACGGTGAGACGATCGTACGCAACCTCGAGCTGGGCATCAGGTCGAGCCGCGCCCTTGCCTCGGAGATGCGGGTCGGCTACCTGCCGGACATGTTCGGCCATGCCGCTCAAATGCCCCAGATCCTGGTCGGCTTCGGGATCCGAGACGCCGCGCTGTGGAGGGGGGTGCCGAACCGGATCCGCCGGCACGCGTTCCGCTGGACCGCCCCCAACGGCGACTCCGTCCGTACGGAGAACCTCTGGGACGGGTACGGCAGCGCGCTGAAGCTGTTCGAGCCTCTACCGAAGGCCGCAGCACTCATCGAGGACTACCTCGAGCGACATGCCGAGTGGTTCGACGGTGAGGACGTCGCCGGGATGTACGGCACCGACCACATGGTGCCGAGACCGGACCTGGGCGATGTCGTCGAGGACACCCGCCTGGCCACCGATCGTCTGGGAGAGATGCTGACCCTCGGTCAGCTCGTGGGTCGGCGCGACCACTCGGACGCGGCGCTGGCCGCACTGCCCGAGGTCACGGGCGAGCTCCGGTCGCACGCGCGGGGGAACCTCCTTCCCGGGGTGCTGTCGGCACGGACGAACCTCAAGGGCGCTATGGCGGAGTCGGAGCGGCGCCTCACGACAGCCGAGCGCCTCGACGCCGTGGCCGGTGACGGCGCGGCAAGGGCGTTCCTCGACAGGGGTTGGTACCGACTCGTGGAGTCGACTGCACACGACTCCGCGACGGGCTGCGGCGTCGACGAGACGGCCGAGCAGGTAGAGGCTCGAATCCACGAGGCGGGTCACATCGCACGCGGGCTCATCGACCGCCGGATGCGTGCGCTTTCCCGTCTCGCGCCACGAGGGACGGTGCTCGCGTTCAACCCGGCCGGACGTTCTCGCGTCGTGCAGGTCGAGCTCACGCTCGAGGGGAAGGAGGCGCCACGCGGCACCCAGCTGCTCACCCACCTTCCGACGACGATCGGTGACGAGCTGCTCGCCACCGGGGACCTCGAGAAGCTGCTGCGGCGGATCCATGGTCAAGAGCTGTTCGGCCGCCGGATCCGTTCGTACTCCTGGCATGGACATGGGCTGGACTTCGTCGTGGCCGACGAGGCGGATGGGACCTTCGACCTGGCGACGTTCGCCTCGGAGCTGCAGGCCCGGGTAGCGACGGAGGATCCCACTCCATGGCGTGTGCGAACGCTGGTCCCGCCCAGCATTCGCATCCTCGCCGAGGAGACCGCCCCCGGTCTCGGCCTCGTGGTGGTGGACCCGCACCGGAGTCGGCTCGTCGGCAACCCGGTCACAGCCGACGGTCACACCCTGTCGAACGGACTGGTCGAGGTTGGAGTGGGCACCGACGGCACGATCGCCATCGTGGACCTCGCGACCGGGCGGCGCAGCGAGAGGTCGTGCCTGCTCGTCGACGACGGTGACTGCGGCGACTCGTACAACTTCGGTCCGGTGCCCGGCGGCACCGTCGACGCGCAGGGGCAGGTCTCGATCACCGTCGCCGAGCCCGGCCCACTGCGGGCGCGCATCGTCGTCACCCGTCGGCTGCAACTCCCGGCGCGCCTGGGCGATGACCGCAAGACCCGGGCGGTAGAGGTCGTGGAGCAGCTCGTGGTGAGCACGTACGAGCTACGCGCCGGCGAGGACTTCTGCCGCGTGACCGTGGAGCTGGTCAACAGGGCAGCCGACCACCGGCTGCGGCTCCTCGTGGGCACACGGGAGAGCGGCGTGGCCACCTCGGCGTCGGCTGGACAGTACGCCGTCACCGTACGCGGCCGCACCGCAGAGGGGGGCTGGGGGGAGTTCCCGCTGCCCACCTTCCCGGCGACACGGTTCGTCCACGCCGGCGGCGTCACGGTGCTGCTGCGGCGTCTCACCGAGTACGAAGTGGTCGCTGGGCAGGGAGGTGAACCCGACGCGATCGCCCTCACGCTGGTGCGCTCGGTCGGACTGATGAGTGTCAACACGCACCCGCTCCGGGACGAACCGGCCGGCTCAGAGCTTCCCGTTCCCGGCGCCCAGTATCTGGGGACGCCCGTGCGTGTCGAGCTGGCGATCGCTCCGGGATGGTCGGGGCCCGAGGCGCCGGAGCTCGTCGCAGCGGCCGACGTGTTCCGCTTCGAGCCGGTCACAGTCTCCGGGTCGGGAGACGGTGCCCGGGAGGTTCCGGCGCCCCCGCTCGAGACGTCAGGGGACGTGGTTCTCGAGTCGCTGCGCCGCCTCCCGGACGGGCTGGAGGCCCGGTTCGTGAACTATGCCTCGGCCGACCGGACGATGGCCGTCACCACCGACCGGCCATGGCGGCGGACCAACCTGGCGGGTGAGGTGCTCTACGAGGGGGTGGACCCATCGACCCTGTCCGTTCCCGGCAGCACTATCGTCACCCTGCGGACATCCGAGCACTCAGTATGAGCCCCAACCCCCACGGAACCTGCGCCAGGGACCGCCGGGCAGCTCGCTCCAGTCAAGCGACCAACGGCCGAATCTCACCATGCGATATTGCGCGGGCTATGGCACGGACCCGGAACCGGTGAGGTGTGGCTCACCGGTGTCCCCTTGCCAGAGGCACATTCGCCGAGCCCACGTGACCGGCTCACGCCGCAGGTGGACCAGGCTAGTCGGCGTCGCTGAGCGAAAGTCCCCGCCGACGGTAGTTGCGGGCGACCAGCACGCTCATGACGAGCGAGAACACCGCGAAGGCCCACCACTGCAGCGCGTATCCCGCGTTCCGCTCCTTTCCCTGGAGCGTGGGGAGCACGACGGGTGCGGCCTTGAGTCCCTGGGCAGTTGCCTCGGCCGGGCTCAGCGTGAGGTAGCCGGGCACCACCGGTTGGGGCCACACCTGCGCCAGGGCCTGCAGGCGGACGGATCCGTACGTCCCGGGCGGGACCGAGCGGTCCGCGGACGCCTCCGTGGGCAGGAACACACCCGTCTGCGTCAGGTCCCCGGTCGGCGCCGCCTCCGTGCCGGTCCCGACGCCGCGGGCAACGGCGACCACCCGGCCGTCAGCCAGCGCGAACGCCGTCACGACGCGTCCCGTACCGTCATCGCCGACGACGAGCACCTGCTGGGCCGGCAGGTAGTGGCCGGTGACCGTCACGGTGTGTCCCCAGAGGGCCCCCACGCTGTCGCCGGTCACGGAGGCGTCGAGCCGTCGCACCGGCTCGCCCGTCACCGCAGCCGCGGCGGACTTCCCCTGGTCGACGAAGACCTGCGCCTGCCACAGCCCGAGCCAGCCCATGACGAGGGCGGCGACCACGCCTGCGGCGACGATGAGCCGTGGTACCCAGCGTGACCGTACGGGCGACTCGCCCATCCGCTACGCCCCGGCTCCCCGCTGCCGCGCCAGCGAGACGAGCGAGGACAGCACGTGGCCGAGGTCCATGCCCGCCGCCTCCATCGACAACGGCATCGTCGAGGTCTCCGTCATCCCCGGCGCCACGTTCGCCTCGAGGAAGACCGGCGTCCCCGCCCCGTCAACGATGAGGTCCGTCCGGGAGAGGTCACGCAGGCCCAGCGCCCGGTGAGCCCCCACGGCGAGCTCCGCGCAGCGGTCGGCGACGTCCTGGTCCAGCTCAGCCGGAGCGAGGAACCGCGTCGCACCCGCCGTGTAGCGGGCGGTGTAGTCGTACACCCCGGAGTCAGGTCGGATCTCCACAGCCGGGAGCGCCACGGGACCGTCACCCAGGTCGACCACGGGAACAGCGACCTCGGTGCCCGTCACGAACGTCTCGACGACGGCCACGCCGCCGTACGCGTACGCCTGCACCATGGCTGCCGGAAGGTCCTCGACGCGCTCGACCTTCGTACAGCCCAGCGCGGACCCGCTGCGCGCGGGCTTCACCATCATGGGGAAGCCCAGCCGCCGGCCGAGAGCGGCCACGAGGGTCGGGGAGCCCAGCTCGCGGAACATGTCGTCAGGGAGCGCGATCTGGCGAGGTGTCGCGAATCCCGCGGCGGCGACCCGCGGCGTGGCGATCGCCTTGTCGAAGGCTACCCGGGCCGAGGTCGACGTGCTGCCGACGAAAGGCACGTCCGCGAGCTCGAGCGCCTGCCTGATCGCGCCGTCCTCACCGGCGCCGCCGTGCAGCATCGGCACAACGACGGGCCGGCCGAGCTCCTCCAGCCTCGCGAGGAGCGAGCTGGACACGTCGAGCTCCACGACGTCGTGTCCCACGTCCCGCAGGGCCTGCGCCGCGCGCCTGCCCGAGCGCAACGAGACGTCGCGCTCGTGGGAGAGTCCTCCGGCAAGGACGACGACCTTCTCGGATGTCATGTCGGGCTCCTAGATGACGTCGGGCCCCGGGCCCGAGGCTGAGTCGTGCGGATGAGGGGTCGAGTCGATGCCGAACATCGCGTGGATCTCGAGCTCCGCGTCGAGGACCTCGCCGAGGCGTCGCGTCCCCTCGAGGATCCGTTCGGGTGTGGGGAAGCAGAACGAGAGGCGCATGTTCCGGCTACCGAGACCGTCGGCGTAGAACGCGGTGCCCGGGACGTACGCCACCCGGTTCGTGACGGCGCGAGGCAGCAGAGCCTGCGCGTCGAGGCCCTCGGGAAGCGTCACCCAGACGAAGAAGCCACCCTTCGGGTGAGTCCACGTCGTACCGGGCGGCATGTGCTCCGCGAGCCCGTCGAGCATGGCGTCGCGTCGTGCCCGGTACATGTCCTTGAAGACGGTGATCTGGGCCTTCCAGTCCCAGGTGGCGAGGTACGTGGAGATCGCGAACTGGCTGAACACCGGGGGGCACAGCGTCGCCGACTCCTGGGCCAGCACGAGCTTCTCGCGCACGGCGTGCGGCGCGAGCGCCCACCCGACGCGGAATCCCGGGGCGAACGTCTTCGAGAACGAGCCGAGGTAGACGACGTTCTCCGCGTCGAAGGAGCGGATCGCAGGTACGGGGTCGGCGTCGAGGCTCAGCAGGCCGTACGGGTTGTCCTCGACCACGAGGACGCCGGCCTCACGGCAGATCTCCGCCACCCGGTGCCGCCGCTCGAGCGTCATGAGGATGCCGGAGGGGTTGTTGAAGTTGGGGATCGTGTAGAGGAACTTCACGCGCCGCCCCTGGGCCCGCAGCGACCGGATCGCCGCATCGAGCGCGTCCGGCTGGAGCCCGTCGGAGTCCATGGCCACGTGGACCACCTGCGCCTGGTATGCCTGGAAGGTGCCGAGCGCGCCGACGTACGAGGGGGCCTCGGCCAGGACGACGTCGCCCGGGTCGACGAAGGTCCTCGTCACGAGGTCGAGGGCCTGCTGGGAACCCGTCGTGATCGTGATGTCGTCGGGGTGCCCGGTGATCCCCTCGAGGGCCATGACCTCGCAGATCTGCTCGCGGATCATCTCCTCGCCCTGCCCCGACCCGTACTGCATCGCCTGCGTCCCACGCGTGGCGATGAGCTCGCCGATCTTCGAGCCGATGATGTCGAGGGGCAGGTCGGAGATGTTGGGCATGCCGCCCGCGAGGGAGACGACCTCGGGGCGGTTGGCGACGGAGAAGAGAGCTCGTACAGCGGAGACCTTGAGACCGTGAGTGCGCTCGGCGTACGTGTCGACGTACCGGTCGAGGCGGGTGTCGCGTCTGGGCTGCTCAAGACTCACCCGGCCTAGTCTGCCGTAGGCGCCTGGGGCTCGGTACGATTCGAGACAGGGCGAGCCCCCGCCAAACCGACGACAGAGGTCCCGATGAACCGTTCGGCGTGGCCCATCACCGGCCGTCGCTTCCGGCTGCTTCATGCCTCCGACCTTGACACGCTGCCGCTCTGCGGGACGTGCAAGGAGATGGAGAGGCTCCTCAAGGACAGGGCGTGGGCGCAGGCCGGGGACGACGAGTGGGGCTTCTGCGGCGTGGGCGTGTACGTCAACGGATCGCCGGTCGCGTACGTCCTCGTCACGCCGGCCCTGTACGTGCCGCGTCGACACCCGCTGGCCCGCGGGGCGAACGCGGACGCGGCCGCACTGCTGGCGCTGTACGTCGAGGGGTCGCATCCGCAGCACACCCTCGGCAAGCAGGCGGTGCAGCGGCTCGCTGCGAAGCTCGTCGACCAGCGCAACATCAACGCGATCGACGCCGCGTCGTCCGACCGCGGCTTCTGCCAGCGTCCGAGCCGCGGCTGGCTCGCCGCGAACGGGTTCCGGGCGCTCGACGACGGCGTACGGCACCGGCTGGACCTGCGCGCCACGCGCGGCTGGCTGCCGAACCCCCATGCGGTCGCGCGCCAGGTGGTCGAGATCGTGCGGCCGGTCTCCCCGCCTCACCCGGCCGGTCTGGCGGAGCCGCGCATCACCATGTCGCAGCACGACCTCGCCCGCTCCGGTCGCGCGTAGCCGGTCGTTCCGGTCGGTGCCTGGTCCGGTGCTCTGTGGACTGCCCGACGTCACTTCAGGGCTCCCGACTCGACCAGGCAGGGAAGGTCGGTCCCCCGGACGGGCGAGCTGACAGACCGGACGGCGAGACCTGACGTCAGGTCTTGCCGATCCCGCCGGAGACCGACTGGGCCGCGGCGACCAGCTCGTCCGCGGACTGGTCGACGAGGGTCATGAGCAGCACCGCCGTCGTGCCCGAGACGACGGCACACGCCATGCGGCTCTGGTCGGTCGCCCGGCCGCAGGCGCCGCCGTTCACCTTCGTGATGTTGCGCGCCTGGATCTCCGCCAGGGCGGCAGAGGGGTCCGTCTGCGGGCGGTACGCGATGGCGACGAACTCCTGGTTGCCGTTGAGGCTGTACGTGGCGGAGACCGTCTGGATCTTGCTGCCCGGGTGGACTGAAGGGCTCGAACCTTGGGAAGGGTCGCGTGCGAAGTCGCCCGCGGTCGGTGGAAGGGTGAGGGGACCCTGCGCGATGCTCGCGACGGTCGGGTCGTACCGCGAGAACAGGTAGCCGCCCACGCCCACGACGAGCAGCAGCGCCATGACGATGCCCGAGATCGTGAGGAGCCTCCGGTGGTCGCGCCATGCGGCCCGAACCCGTCGCGCGGACCTGCCGCGCCGCGGCGTCGTGCGATGCGTCCTGGCAGGGCGAGGCGTCGCCTTGGGGCGCGGCGAGGTGCCCTTGCGGACGTCGTACTCGGGGTCGTCGATGACGATCGGGGTGAGGTCCACCTGGGTCTCCGGCTCGCCCGGACCTGGCCGCCGGTAGAGGGAGTGGTCGTCTCCCGTCAGTGCCGACCCGAACAGCCACGTGGCCGTGTCGTCGCCCAGGAGCGAGGCCTCCACAGGGCGGCCGCCCTCGCTGACCATCAGGTCCTCCTGCGCGAGGAGCTCCTGCGTCTCGGCGACAGCCGTGGCCACCTCGGAGATCTCGGGAGTAGCCGCATACTCGGCCGCGTGGGCAGCGGCCTCGACGGTGGAGGTCTTCACCGTGACCGGCGCGTACAGGCGGTCCAGGGTTGCAGGCGGGCGAGGGTCCTCCATCTCCTCCGGCTCGGCCCCGCGCGGAGCCTCGGGGGCTTCCCGCGGAGTCTCGGGCACCGGCTCGTCCACGAGCCACGCTCGGGCTGCCGGGGGCAGGAGCTCGGTGTTCGCGAACTCCGCCTCCACCGGTGCGGACAGGACGGGGAGCGGTGGCTGTACGGACGGGGAGGGCGGGCTGAGCGGCAGGGTGACGTCGTCAGCGGCCAACATCCTCGGGGCCTCCGCCGGCGAGGCGGCCGTGTCCGGCGTGGCGCCGAGGTCAGGCAGGGACGGCTGGATGGCGCGGGCGGCGACTGCGAACTCGCTGGAGCGGCGTGGGGCAGCGGAACGTGCTCCCGCGGCACCCTCGCCGTCGTCCGGGTCGTCTCTGTCGTCCTCGTCATCCCGGAACCACCCGTACCGCCTCTCAGCCGGCTCCTCGTCGGGTTCGGTCGGGGTGAACGCGGAGCGTCGGGGCCGGACACCCTGTGCGTCCTCAGGGGGCAGCGGGCTCACAGCAGAGCGACGAGGCCCGTCAGCGTCCGGCTCGTCGTCCTCGTAGGGACTCACAGCAGAGCGACGAGGGCCTTGAGTGTCGGCCTGGTCATCTTCGTACGGGCTCAAGGCGGAGCGGCGAGGCGAGGACCCGGGCTCGTCGTCCTCGAGCGGGCTCATGGCGGAGCGGCGCGGCGAGGTCTGCGGTTCGTCGTCCTCCGGGACCGGGCTCAGGGCCGAGCGCCGGGCGTGCGGCGTGCCAGGACCGCGACGAGGCGTCGTCTTACCGGGAACCCACCGACGGGGCGTGGGCCCCCATGCGCGAGACGCGGAGACACGGCCCGGGTCGGGAGGACCCGACCCGGACGGGGTCTCGTCGCCCGCGGCCATGGTTGTGGCTACGCCACCTCGTCGAGCGCCTTGCGGAGCTGGAGCTTCGGCACCGCCCCCATGAACTGCTTGACGACCTCGCCGCCGGAGAAGACGAGGACGGTGGGGAGGCGAAGAACTCCGTACCGGGCCGGGACCGACGTGTTCGCGTTCGTGTCGAGCTTCACGAAGTCGATCTTTCCGTCGTACGTGCCGGCCAGCTCGTCGAGGATCGGCGAGAGCTGCTTGCAGGGGGCGCACCAGTCGGCCCAGAAGTCGACGACGACGGGACGCGGGGACGCCAGGACGGTCGCGGCGAAGTCGGCGTCGGTGACGTCGGTGGCGTGGGACATGGGTGTCTCTCCTTCTGGGTGACCAGTGTGGCAGGTCAGCTCGCCGCGGTGGCGAGCACTTCGGAGTCGGCGAGCTCCAGCAGGAACCGCTCGGCGTCGAGGGCGGCCGCGCAGCCGCTTCCGGCTGCGGTGACGGCTTGACGGTACGTATGGTCCACCAGGTCCCCGCACGCGAACACGCCGGAGAGGTTCGTGCGGGTGGAGCGGTCGGCCACCTTGACGTAGCCCGCCGGGTCGAGCTCGACCTGGTCGCGGACCAGCTCCGAACGGGGTTCGTGGCCGATCGCGACGAAGACGCCCTCAGCGGGAATGGTGCGGAGCTCCCCGGTGACGGTGTCCTTGAGCGTCACCGACTCGACCTTGCTGTCCCCGTTGATGGCGACGATCTGGGAGTTCCAGGCGAAGTCGATCTTCGGGTCGGCCTCCGCGCGGGCGCGCATGATCTTGGAGGCGCGCAGCTCGTCGCGGCGGTGGACGATCGTCACGGAGGAGCCGAAGCGCGACAGGAACGTCGCCTCCTCGACCGCGGAGTCGCCGCCGCCCGCGACGACGATGGGCTTGCCCTTGAAGAAGAAGCCGTCACACGTGGCGCACCACGAGACGCCGCGTCCCGAGAGCCTGTCCTCGTCCGGCAGGCCCAGCCGCTTGTACGCCGAGCCCATGGCGAGGATGACGGCCTTGGCCCGGTGCTCGGTGCCTTCGGAGTCGACGACCGTTTTGATCGGCCCCTCAAGGCGGAGCTCGATGGCGTCGTCGGCGATGAGCTCGGCGCCGAAGCGCTCCGCCTGCGCACGCATCTGCTCCATGAGCTCGGGTCCCATGATCCCCTTGGAGAATCCCGGGAAGTTCTCGACCTCCGTCGTGTTCATGAGGGCACCGCCCGCGGTGATGGACCCCTCGAACACCAGAGGCTTCAGCTCGGCGCGCGCAGCGTAGATCGCGGCCGTGTAACCGGCCGGTCCCGAACCGATGATGATGATCTCTCGGACCTCGTCAGACATGCGATGCGACTCCCTCTCGTACGTGCAGGCAACCCTACAGACCGCGACTGTCAACGGCTGTGACGACAACACCGCAGAGTACCTCCAGATTCCCCCCGGGGGTATACGCGGAGCGGCCCCGCGGCCGTCGGTGAAGGGCCAGCCGAGATCCGTGCGCTATACCTCACGTGAGGTGCAGCGAAAATTCTTCCCTAGTACGGAAAATGGGGCCACACTCCTTCTCGTGCGGCGACGCGCCTTGTCAGCGCGAGGTTGTCTGGCCGTGCCCCACGCCCAGGCGCTGCTGCGCCCTGTGAGACCACATGAGTTATTCACAGAATCGCTTGCGAAGGGTCTGGGGCGGCGTTAGGAAGGCCACCAACGCACCACCCACCCCAGCGAGGCCAGCATGCCGTACCACGCTCGGACAGCCGTCCCGTCCGACGCCTCCCCGCCCCGTCGCCCGCGTCTCAGGGAGACCGGGCGATGACCACCACCACCACGCGTCCGCATACGGAGGCCGCCGACCAGGCCCCGCCTGCGCCGCCGCGACTGCGCCGCCGGCCATCGCTCGTCGTCGCGTCCGCGCTGCTCGTCGTCCTCGGTGCGTTGGCGTCCGCCTGGGCCTACTCGAGCCTCGGCAACGCTCAGGAGGTCGTCGCCCTTCGTACGGACGTGGCGCGCGGCCGAGTGATCACCGTCGAGAACCTCCAGGTCGTACGGGTCGGTGTGGACCCGGCGCTCCGCGTCGTCCCGGCGTCGCAGGCCTCTGTGCTGGTCGGCACGCGGGCGGCCGTGGACCTCAAGGCCGGCCAGCTCCTCGTACCGGCCGCCGTCACCTCCGAGGTGCTCCCCGGCGTCGGCAGGTCGGCCGTAGGGCTCTCTCTCAGCGCCGCCCAGATGCCCGGCGAACCGTTGCTCGTGGGCGACGACGTACGGATCGTGTCGACCCCCGGCGCCCAGGGCGACGTGGGTGTGACCAGCCCGGTCACGTACCGGGGCCAGGTGCTCACCGTGTCGGAACCGGGTGCAGACGGGACGACGGCGGTCACGGTCCAGGTCGACGCGGACGCGGCGCCTGAGATCGCCGCCCGGTCCGCCACCGGCAAGGTCGCGCTGGTGCTCGACTCCAGGGTGCGCTGATGTCCCTCTTCGCGCTCGCCTCGGCCTCGGGCTCGCCGGGCGTGACGACCACCGCGCTGGGGGTCGCCCTGGTCTGGCACCGTCCGGTCGTCCTGGTCGACGCCGACCCGGTGGGCGGCTCGTCCCTGCTCGCCGGCTACTTCCAAGGGGCCGTGACCGACGACGACGCGATGGTCACCCTCGTCCTGGCACAGCGCGACGGGCGCCTCGGGGAGGTCCTGCCGCGCACACTCATCACGGTCCCGGGAACCCACGTGTCGATCCTTCCCGGGCCGAAGTCGCATGCGCAGGCGGGGAGCCTCACCGATCTGTGGGGCCCACTGGCGTACGAGCTCATCGCGCTCGAGCAGACGGGCCAGGACGTCATCGTGGACGCCGGACGCCTCGGCATGGTGCACTCGCCGGACGCGTTGCTGAGGGCCGCGGACCTCGGCCTGCTGGTCACCCGCTCGCACCTGCCCGCCCTCGCCGCGGTACGACAGTGGGCCAGCGGGTGGTCGGCCGCGAGCGAGAACGGGACGGGCCCGGCATCGGTCGCCGCCCTCCTGGTGGGCGCCGGCCGGCCGTACGAGTCGTCCGAGGTCGCCAAGGTCCTCGGCATCCCCGTGCTGGAGAGCGTCGCGTGGGAGCCCCGGTCCGCCACGGTCCTCAGCGAGGGGCAGAAGCCCGCGAGCGGGTCGTGGAGCCGGCGGGACGAGCTGGTCCGAAGCTACAGGGCGGTCGCCGCCGCTCTGCACCAGCAGGTCGCGGCGAAACGGCTTGCGTCATCGGGAGGCGTGCGGTGACCAAGGAGCCTCCGCGCGCGAGGGTCGTCACCGACCCGTCAGAGCTCCCGCTGTTCGCCGCTCGTACGGTCTCGCATCCGGCGGGCTCGGCACCGCCTGTACGGACGAGCGCCTCCGCCTCCGCCCAACAGCCGGAGCCGGACTGGTGGGAGGAGGCGCGCGTCCACTTCCCCACCGCACGCGCCGTGCACGCGTCCGCGGTCGACTGGACACTGGTCTCCGCGCTCCGGTCGGCAGCCTCGGAGCGCCTCATGCGGGCGGTGGAGGCCGACCAGCACATGGCGACCCCCGAGCAGCATGCTCTGGGCCGGCGGATCATCACCGAGCTGCTCGCTGAGGAGGCGAAGCAGTCCGCGTCCGCCGGCAGGGGTGCGGTCGACCGTCACCAGGAGTCCTCGCTCGCCCATGCCGTGTTCGACGCGTTGTTCCGCCTCGGGCGGCTGCAGCCGCTCGTGGACGACCCGAAGGTCGAGAACGTCACGATCCTCGGCCACGAGGACGTGTGGCTGGAGTACGAGGACGGCCGGCTCGTACGTGGCCCTGCGGTGGCCGACTCGGATGCCGAGCTCGTCGACTTCCTCGTGTTCCTGGCCTCGCGCTCGGAGGTCAACGCGCGTCAGTTCTCCGAGGCGGAGCCGCGGCTTCACCTGCGGCTCGACGGGGGCGCCCGGCTCGCGGCCACCGCGTGGGTCACGCCCCGGCCTTCGGTGGTCATCCGCCGCCACCGGTTGCGCGAGGCGACGCTGGCGCAGCTCGTCCGGAAGGGGTCGATGGGGACCGTGGCGGCGTCGTTCCTCGCTGCGGCCGTGCGCGCGCGCAAGTCCATCGTGGTCGCAGGCCCGCAGGGAGCAGGGAAGACGACCATGCTGCGCGCCCTCTGCGCGGAGATCGGCCCGATGGAGGCGATCGGGACGTTCGAGACCGAGTACGAGCTGCACCTGCACGAGCTCAAGGACCGGCACCCGATCGTGCACGCCTGGGAGGCGCGGCCGGGCGGGGAGATGCAGCCGAACGGCCGCCGTGCGGGGGAGTTCACCGTCGACGACGCGCTGTACGACTCGTTCCGGTTCAACCTCTCCCGCCAGATCGTCGGCGAGGTCCGCGGCAAGGAGGTGCTCGCCATGCTCGAGGCGATGCAAGCGGGCACGGGGTCGCTGTCGACGACGCACGCCGAGTCGGCCGAGAGCGCCGTGGGCCGGCTCGTGACCTGTGCCATGAAAGCCGGCCCGCACGTGACGTACGACTACGCGGTACGAGCGATCGCGTCGGCGGTGGACATCATCGTCCACGTCGACGTTCGCACCGAGCCACAGCGGGACGGCTCCTTCCTCAAGCGCCGATGGACCTCTGAGATCGCCGTGCTGGACCCGGGCGAGAGGGAGCGCGGGTATGCCCTCTCGAGCCTGTTCCGGTGCCGGCCGGGCTCGACCCGTCTCCGCGCCGGGGGCGGCCTCCCGGAGGAGTACAGGGCCCTGGTGGGCTGGGGCTTCGATCTCGCCGGGTACGTTCGCGAGAGCCAGGAGGTCGCCCCATGACGGTCCTGGTGCCGGCGGTCGGTGCCGCCCTCGTCGTGGCAGGAGTCATCGGGATGGTGATCGGAATCCTTCCCTCACCCGAGCCGCCAGCAGCCCCGAGGCGAACCCGGTGGATGTCCAGAGTGCGCCTGTCCCGGCGGTCCCGGGCACTCCTTGCGGCAGGCGTCGCCCTCGGCGTGCTCGTGGCACTCACCACCGGGTGGCTCCTCGCTCTCGTCGTGCTCCCCGTCGCCGCGGTCGGCCTTCCCGCCCTGCTGTCGGCGTCCGACGGTCGCGGCCGCATCGCACGGCTCGAGGCCATGGAGGAGTGGATCCGGTCCCTCGCGGGGGTGCTCACGGCCGGCGTGGGCCTCGAGCAGGCACTCATCGCCACCTTGCGCTCCGTGCCGTCCCCGATCAGGTCCGAGGTGTCCCGGCTCGTGGCGCGGCTCCGGGCGCGCTGGTCCACGGAGGCGGCGCTGCGCGCGCTGGCCGACGACCTCGATGACGCCACCGGCGACCTCATCGTGGCGAACCTCATCCTCGGGTCTCGCCGCCGGGGATCGGGTCTGGCCGAGGTGCTCGCGAGCCTCGCCGAGTCGGTTGCCGCTGACGTGAGGGCCCGAGGCGCCATCGAGGCCGACCGGGCGAAGCCCCGGACCACCGCGAGATGGGTGACGGTCATCACCGTCGCGGTTCTCGTCGTCCTGGGCACGACGGGCGACTACGTCGCGCCGTACCGCACAGGCCCGGGTCAGCTCGTGCTCGCCCTCATGCTGGCCGCGTACGGCGGCGTGCTGGTGTGGATGCGTCGGATGGCGGCCGGGCGCACCCTGTCGCGCTTTATCGGTGATCGCGCTGCACGTGAGGCTGTCCGATGATCACCGGCCTGCAGCTCGCCCTCGTCGCCGGCGCTCTCCTCGGTGGAGGGGCGGCGCTGCTCGTGTGGAGGTTCGCCCCCGTCCATCCGGATCCGGCCGACGCCCTTCGACGCCTGTCCCCGGACCGTGACGAGGGGCGAGGGCCCACGTCTGACCTCGGCGGCGGCTCGGTCGCAGACCGTCTGGGCCGATGGGGCGTCCGGGCCCTGCCCCAAGCGCTCTGGGGGCGACCCCTGGCCCAGGAGCTGGCTCTGGTGAGGATCCCGGTGACCCGGTTCTACGGAGAGAAGCTGCTCTTCGCCGTGGTCGGACTGGTCGCCGCGCCGCTGCTGTCCGTGCTCTTCATGGTGCTGGGCTGGCAGCTGCCCGTGCTGCTCCCGGTCGGGGGGACGATCGTCCTCGCCGCAGGCCTGTTCATGCTGCCCAACTACAACGTCCGCGACGACGCGAGGCGCGCACGTACGGAGTTCGCGCGCACGCTCGGCGCGTACACCGACCTCGTCGCGCTCGAGCGCAACTCAGGGGCCGGACCCCGGCAGGCGCTGGAGAGTGCCGCGGCCGTGGGGGACGGATGGGTCTTCCGCCGACTCCGCGAGGAGCTCGCCTACTCCAGCTGGAGCGGCGAGCAGCCGTGGGACGCGCTCCGGCGCCTCTCGTACGAGCTCGGCGTCACAGAGCTCGCCGACCTCGGGGACATCATGCGGCTGAGCGGCGAGGAGGGGGCTCAGGTCTACGGGCAGCTGCGCTCACGCTCCTCGGCGATGCGGGCCGCCATGCTCAACGACGAGGTGGCGGCCGCGAACGCTGTGGGCGAGAGACTCTCGATCCCCATGAGCCTTCTCGGCGTGATCTTCCTCGTCATCCTCGTGACACCGGCCCTGCTCAGGGTGATGGCGCCGTGAGCGCGGACGGGTCACAGCACCCCAGCTGCCAGCACCTCAGAAGGAGAACACCCATGCGTACCGTCGCGCACTGCCATGTCCTCGCGTTCCGGCTCGGAGAGCACGTCGCCGCACAGCAGCGCGTCCTCGCCGCGGCTGTGAGGCGGGACTCCGAGCGAGGGTCCGTGACGATCGAGCAGGTGATCTGGGCGGTCGCGGTCATCGGGATCGTCGGCATCGTCGTCACGGCGATCACGAACTACGTGACGGCCCAGGCGGGCAAGATCAGGTGAGCTTCCCGCAGCGGTGGGGCGGCCCGGCGTGGTGGCCCCGGCGGCTCGACCATGGCTCCGCCAGCATCGAGATGGTCATCTTGCTTCCCGCGCTGTTCGCCCTGATGTTCGTCGGGATGCAGGCCGCGCTGGTCGCTCAAGGACGTGCGGTCGTGCTGGCGGCGGCCCAGGAGGGGGTCCGGGCGACAGCGGCGGAGGCGGGTACGGCGGCGGGCGGAGTCCGCATCGCGCAGGCGTTCGTCACGGCGTCCTCCGCGGGCCTCTCGGGCGTCACGGCGACGGCGCGGCGAAGCGGAACCACGGTGACGGTGACGGTGACGGCGCAGGTCCTGAGCGTGATCCCCGGGTGGGTCCCCATCGTCACGCAGTCCGCCTCGATGCCCGTCGAGCGGGTGACCGGATGAGACGAGGGGAGCGCGGCTCGGCCGCGATCGAGACGGCCATCGGGGTGCCGGCGTTCATGCTGTTCGTCGGCCTGGTCATCGGTGCGGGCCGGGTGGGGCTCGCTCGCCAGGCTGTCGGGGCCGCTGCCGCGGAGGGCGCCCGATCGGCGTCCATCGCACGAGCTCAGCACGACGGCGAGCAGGCGGCCCGAACCGCGGTGGCAGCGACGGTCGCCAACCAAGGGCTTCGGTGTGCTGCGCTCGCCGTGGAGGTCGACTCCTCGGGGTTCGCGAAGCCGGTCGGGGTCCCCGCCGTGGTCCGGGTCCGCGTGACGTGTGACGTGGGTCTCGCGGACGTGACGGTCCCGGGCCTCCCGGGTTCCCTCCCCGTCTCGGTCACCATGGAGAGCCCCCTCGACACGTACCGGGGGCGCTGAAATGCCGCATCGTGCAGGCCGGGCGGACCGGGGATCCGTCACGATCTGGCTGGCGCTCGCCTCGCTCGTCATGGTCGTCCTCGTCGGGCTGGCCGTCGACCTGTCAGGCCAGGTGTACGCGCAGCAGCGCGCCCACGACGTCGCCGTGAGCGCAGCACGTACGGCGGGTCAGCAGGTCGACGCCCCGGCGGCCGTGCGGGGACTCGCGGCCCAGACGAACGCCGTCGCCGCTGTCGGAGCGGCCAGGACGTACGTGGCGGCGGTGGGCATGTCCGGCGACGCCGCGGTCACCGGGGGCGGCAGGTCGATCACGGTCACGGTGCACGCGGCGTACACGACGAAGTTCCTCTCCGTGATGGGCATCCACGAGCTTCCGGTCACCGCGCACGCGGAGGTCCGGGTCGTCCGCGTCGTGGCAGGAGTGGAGCGATGACGGGGGGTGCCGAGTTGTCCACAGGGTTGTTTGCAGGGGCCGCGATCACCGGTCTAGGAATGGCGGAAAGAGGCACTGCCCCCAGCCACCCCACGAGGTCCTCATGATGAAGGTCATCTCAGTCACAGCCCCACTGGCCGGACGAGACACGGGTCCGCGATGAGCCGCGTCCTTGCCGGCATCGGCGCCACAGCAGGTCTCGTCGCACTGCTCGTCGGGGCGCCCTGGGCACTCTCGGTGTGGGGAAGGGCGGGCCTGCTCTCCAGCATCGACTGGCGCCATGTGGCAGGCGTCCCGGACGACGGCCGGCTCATGCTGGGGCTCCTCTCGGTTGCGGGCTGGGCGGCGTGGCTGGTGCTGGCGGTCTCGGTCGTCGTCGAGGTTGCGGAGAGCGTGGACCGGCTGAGAGCGGTACGCCGGCGGCGCCCTCACCGGCCGCTGTCGCTGCCCGGACTGGACCTGCCGCGCCTGCTCGTCCGGGGCCTCGTGGTCACTGCCGTCACGGCAGTCGTCGGCATCGGCTCACCGCGGGCAGCAACGGCGGTCGTCGCGCCTGTCGTGGCATCGGTGCCGGCGTACACGGACCCGACGGAGGGCGGGGATCCGTCCGTGAAGGTCCGAGCAGGACACGTGACAGTCGCGGCTCCGCACGTGGGGGCGGAAACGGGACCTGCGCTCGAGACGAAACCTGTGACTGACGCGCCAGCTAGCGTCATCGGGCCGCAGGAAGACGAGCGCGGGGTGACAGCGCAGTACGACGACGACATCGTCTTCGCCCCGCGCACCGCGGACAGCCCGGACATGGTGATCCTCGAGCCGCTCGAAGTGGGTTCTCGCCTCGTCATTCCCAGCATCGCTTCGGCCGACGGGACCCGCCTGGTCGTCGTCGCCCGCGGGGACTCGCTGTGGAGGCTCGCGGACCGGTACCTGGGGGACGGTGAGCGCTGGCCCGAGATCTTCGCCCTCAACCGCGACGTCATCACGAACCCCAACCTCATCTTCCGGGGCTCACGGCTGAGGCTGCCGAGCTCGGCGCCCCGGGCGCCGGGTGGGGTGGGGGCAGCGATGACGACCGACGTCGCGCCCCGACCCGCCCACGCGGCAGCTCACGGCGCGCTGCCCAACGATCCGGCGTCCGTACCCGGCGGCGTTCGGCGCACAGCCGCGTCCACGGTCCCGGGAAGCGCGCCGGTGCCCGTCGCAACCGTTGTGCCCAGCGGCGGCGCGCCGTCCGACGGGGCATCTCCCGTACCGACCAGTGCCGTCGGCACGCCGGCAACCCAGGCGCAGTCGGTCGGCAGTGCCGCCACGGACCAGGGTGACGACGCCAGAGCCCTCTCCGCCTCCCAGGCTCTCGCCCTGGGCGTCATCGGGACGGTCGGTGCCGGGTTCGCGGCAGCCCTGGTCCGTACCGTCCGGCGCCGGCGCGACGTACAGCTGGCGCTCCGGCCTCCCGGCCGGCGGATCCTCTTTCCGTCGGACTCGACCCGGGTGGTGGAGTCCGCCCTCAGCCTCGTGAGCGCGCCCTCGCTCCCCGACCGTCTGCGCGCGACCCCGGAGAGCCCCTCGAGCACCGTAGAGCCGGGGGCGGGCGGGTCATCTCCGGCTGACGGAGAACCCACGACTGTCGGGCGAGAGCCGGCGACTGTCGAGGCCTTGCCTGCGCCAACCGGGAGAGGGCCCGAGCCGACCGGCGACGAGTCCACACCGCCCGGCGTGCAGGCGGGTGACGGTGAGCCTGCGTCGCTGACCTCGGTCGGGACCGGACCCGGACATGTCTCCCACGAGCCGCGTCGCGCGATTCCGCACACCGCCTGGGCCACGGTCACGGCGGGACTGACAGTGGGTGGTCCCCTGGACCTGGATCTGGAGTCCCACGGGGTCGTGGTGGTCGACCTCGACGACCCGCAGGCCTCGTGGGGTACGGCGTGCGCCTGGGCCCTGGAGCTCGCCTGCGGGCCCTGGAGCATGGAGTCGCACCGGCGTGGCGCGGCGAGGATCGTGGCCGCAGGCCCGACGGCAGAAGCGCTCGTCGCCGCCGAGCTCGACTCCATCGTCTCCGTGCCGACGACCGGCGCAGCGCTCGACGACCTCGCGGCGACCGTGTCGCGCCAACGTCAGGAGCTGCAGGCATCGGGCTGGAGCCTGCAGCGGGCCAGGCTCGACCTCGACGCCCGCGACGCCTGGTGGCCGACGGTGTACGTGCTCGGCGCTCTCGACGAGTCCTCGGCTCGCCGAGTGGATGAGGCGCTGCGCGAGGAGCCCCGTACGGCCGTGTCCGTGATCGTCGTGGGGAGCGGGTCCGAGGGAGCTGCCGGTCCCGTCCTGGGCGCGCGTCTGACCGGCTCTGCCGACCGGGCACTGCTCGAGCCCGAGTGCGTACGCCTGAGACCGGTGTCCCTGTCAGCTCTCGGCGCCGCGGGGGTTGTCGAGCTCCTCCGAACCTCGGGGAGCGACGAGACGGAACCGGCGCCGTGGTACGCGACCGAGGATGCGGCCACCGCGACGGGCGATGGGCCGGTGAGGACCGAGGGTGCCCCTCAGGTTGCCCTCGCACCGACCGAGGATCCGCCCGCCGCGACGGAGGAGCCGCCCGTCAACATCCTCCAGCCTCTGCCCCGACACGCAGGACCGATGAAGGAGGCCGTCGACGTGGGCGACGACAGTCCGGGAGTCACCGACTTCTCCCACCCCACCCTCATGCTGCTGGGCCCCATCGCGCTGCTCGGTGCAGCGGGCCCCCCTCCCGCCCGCGCCGAACGCTCGTGCATCGAGTACTGCGCGTGGATGGTGGAGCATCCTGGCGCCACGGCGAGCCACATGGCCGCGTCGCTGCTCGTCGCCGAGGGGACGAGACGGTCCAACGTCAGCCGGCTACGTGGCTGGCTGGGAGTGAGCGAGGACGGGGTTCCGTACCTGCCCGAGGCCTATACGGGCCGGCTGTACCTGGATCCCGTCGTGAGCTCGGACTGGCAGCGGATGCAGGCGCTGGTCAGCCCGGGCATCAACAGAGTCCCGGTGTCGACCCTCGTCTCCGCCCTGAAGCTGGTCCGAGGAGCTCCGCTCGCCGACGCTGCACCGGGTCAATGGCACTGGGCGGAGGAGCTGCGGACCGACATGGTCAGCATGATCCGCGACATCGGCGCGCGTGTCGGCGACGTCGCCCTCGCGGACGGCAACCTCGACCTCGCGCGCTGGGCTGCCTCCCGAGCGCTCGTCGCGGCGCCCGGTGACGAGGTGCTCATGCGGCTGCGGCTGCGGACCGAGCACCGAGCGGGAAACCGCCCGGAGGTGGAGCGCATCGTCCTCCACCTCACCCGGCACGCACGCGTCCTGGGTATCGACCTCGACGACGAGACCGTGGAGGCGATCCAGGAGGCGATCGAAGGAAGGCCGCGGGCGCGTGCCTGAGGACGATCCGGTGGTGAGGGCTAGACACAGAGACGAGCTGACACCCGGCTGCAGGTGAGACCCGGCGAGGTGGTGCGACGCGGGGACGAGGTGGAACTGGAGCGGTCAGCGCTTCCGGTCGAGTAGGCGGTCGAGGAACTCGCTGAGGTCGCCGGTCTCGCCGTCCCGGCCGCCGCGGCCGACCACCAGCGGCGGCGGCGTGGCGACCAGCTTCACCCCGCGCAGCCTCTCCATGAAGCCGGAGCCACCCGGCACGGTGAGCTGGTAGTAGCCGCCGTCCGTACCCACGGCGATCGAGCGGTTCTTGCGGATGTACCAGCCGACCTTGTCGGTCTTCACCTCGGTGCCCGCGAACGTGCGGGCGCGCAGGGGCTCGGGATCGATGCCCAGCTCCATCGCCTTGACGATGAAGGCGTCGATGAGGATCTGGGCACGCTCCGACTCGTACCGTCCGGACGACGCCGCGAGCTCTGCCCGTTTCCGGGCGTCCTCCGCGCGACCGCTCGACGTGTTGACCACCACTGGCCTCCTGATGTTCGTCCCCAACGCCCCTGGCCTCCCCGAACGCTACCCCCGTGCCGCCAGCGCTGCCAGGTACGATTCAGCGGGCGCCCCTCCACGGGGCGCCAAGGACAGGGAGCCCAGGTTGCGAGTCTTCTCAAGCGTGGCCCGGCTGTGGCGTCACCGGCCGTTCCGCAGGCTCCTGCTGCTGCGCATCGTCACGCAGGGCGCGGACGGCTGCGTACAGGTGGGACTCGCGTCGTACGTCCTGTTCTCCCCCTACCAGCAGCCGACCGCCGGCGCGATCGCCGCAGTCCTCGCCCTCACCCTGCTTCCGTTCAGCGTCCTGGGCCCGTTCGTGTCGACCGTCCTCGACCGCTGGCCCCGCCGCCAGATCCTCGTCATCACCGACTCCACGCGGGTCGTGCTCGCGCTGACCATCGCCGTCATCGTCGGCAGCGGCAACCGCTCCGGGCCCGTACAGCTCGGGCTCGCGGCCGTCGCGCTCGTCGCACTCAGCGCGAACCGCTTCCTTCTCGCCGCCATCTCCTCGGCACTGGCCCACACCATCAACCCCGAGGAGTACCTCTCCGCCAACACGGTCATGCCCCTCGTCGGGCCGTTGGGCGCCGTGATCGGGGGCGGCGTGGTGTTCGGCTCGCGCTTCCTGCTGAGCACGTGGCTGCCCGTGTACGAGGCGGACGCGTTCGCCTTCGTCCTCGCAGCGGTCGGCTTCTCCACCTCGGCCTTCCTCGCCACTCGCTTCGCCCGCCACGCGCTGGGGCCCGACCACGTCCATCACCACAGTGCCCGCGACGTGCTTCGGGGCCTGAGGGCCGCCCTCGGGCACCTCGCCCACCACGCGCCGGCCGCGCTCGGCCTCGGCATGATCGGTCTGCAGCGGGTCCTCTGGGGTGTGGCCATGGTGGGCACGATCCTCATCTACCGGAACCACTTCCACACCGTGGCCGACGTCAACGCCGCCATGGCCGACCTCAGCCTGTGGGCACTCGCGACCGGCATCGGCTTCTTCGCCGCGTCGGCGGTCACCCCTCCGATGGCGAGCCGAGTCGGCGTGCGCCGCTGGATGATCGCGGTGACCGTTGCCGCGGCGGTGTTCCAGGCGTTCCCCGGCTCGGTGTTCCAGCGGGCGACGCTCGTCGCCGCGTCGTTCCTGCTGGGACTGGCGGCACAGTCGCTCAAGATCTGTACGGACACGCTCGTCCAGGCGCACATCGAGGACAGCTACAAGGGGCGGGTCTTCGTCGTGTACGACATGATCTTCAACGCGGCACTCGTGGTGGCCTCCGTGCTGGCAGCACTGGTGCTGCCCCCGGACGGCCTGTCGGTGCCCATCTTCATGGGACTGGCGGTCGCGTACCTGGTCCTGGGCCTCGCATTCGCAGTCATCAGCGCGCGGATCGGCTCCGCAACGTTCGACAAGGGTACGGAGTCCGCACGAGGTACTGTGGTCGAGCCGGTCTCCTGAGCCGGACGATCCCCGTGGGAGAACGAACTCCAGGCCCGACACCTGAGAGGGACGCACAAGCGGAGCATCCTTCGCCGATGGGCGGGCCCGGGCGCAGCTGCGGAAGGGAAAGGCCCCAGAACGGCACCAAGGGGCTGCGGGACTAACCCCAGCAACCCCCCAGGCCATGGACCACTGTGTGGTGACTCACAGGATGCCAGACACAAGGACACCCCTGCGGAAGGGTCAGATCACGATCTGGTCTCGATCTTTCTGCCCAGGTGTGCGACCCGGCAGTCCCGGGTAGAGGTTTCGCCAACCCGGGCAGGAGGTCGTGGCCTCCCCGGAGCAGGCGCTTCAGGAAGACAGCCTCCACGAGCAGGCAGCCTCCAAAGTCGTCGCCATTCGTCGGATGCGACCTCAGCACAATCTCTCAGCCTCCGATCTGGTCGCCATTCCGCGCCGAGCCGGTCGCATGGCGACAATCTCGGAGGACGGCATCCGGCGAACATCGCGGGGGCCCGGAATGACGACCATTTCGGAGGAACCAGGAAAACGGCGACACCCTCGTCGCGGTGTGGGGGCCATGTGCCCTACCGGAGAACCCTGCGGAGAAAGGTGGGAAGGCCCTCATAGGCCTTTACAGGGCGTGAGCAGGTACTGCTACCCTCTGGCCAGATGAGTGCAACCTGGGGGGGAGGCACGGGCCAGTTCTCGTGCACTGGCTCGGATGTACATGGGGAGACACCTGTTGCGCCGACGACTCGACCGCGGCGCGGCCGCCGTTGAGTTCGCGCTCGTCATGCCCGTGCTCGTCATGATCATGTTCGCGATCATGGAGTTCGGGTACGCCTTCTTCGTCCAGTCCTCGGTTGCAGCGGCCGCCCGCGTGGGGGAGCGCAACTACGCGATCAACTGGGGGACCGTGGGCTACTCCAGCAGCACGGCTACGGATCTCGCCACGTCCAACACGCCCGACCCCACGAAAGTCGTGAGCTCGACGATCACCACGACGTGCTCTGGCCCAGGGGACCAGTCCACCCTGACGATCACGTACCAGTACCACTCCCTGACCGGGCTTCTCGACGGGATCCTCGGCAGCAACATCACACTGACGGGGAAAGCGAGCATGGCATGTGGAGGTTGAGCAGGCGGCACAGGTGTGAGCGCGGCGCGGTGGCCGTCGTCGTGGCGATATGGATGGTGGTTGCCCTGGGCTTTGCAGCGATCTCCATCGACGTCGGAAGCATCTACTCCGACAAGAAGCAGCTTCAGAACGGTGCCGACGCCGCGGCTCTGGCGATCGCCGAGAGCTGCGTGCGGGGGAGCTGCGTCGACTCGGCAGATCAGTACGCCAAGGCCAACAAGCTCGCGACCGGAAGCGTCGCGACGGGCAAGGTCGTCTTCCCGGGCACCGACTACACCGACGGGGTCGTCGTCGTCCAGACCGATACCCTGCACCAGAACTGGTTCGCCAGCGTCCTGGGCATGGCCACGACACCGATCAGTGCCACGGCGACCGCGAAATGGGGCTACCCGTCCGGCGGCGCAGTCTTCCCCCTGACCTTCTCCTTGTGTGCCTTCTGGAAGGCCACCGGCGGCTGGTCTTCCGATGGAGTTCCCCACCTGCAGCAGTCGACCGTCATCCACATCAAGGAGAGCGCCTGCACGCCGCCGGCCCACAACGAGGTTCCGGGGGGGTTCGGAGAGCTCCAAGGCACGGCCTGCGTCGCGACCGTGCTGGCGGGCGGCGAGATCGATTCCGACCCGGGGAACAACGGGCCCAACTCTTGCAACGGCTTCGACTGGAGCTCGATCATCAACACGACGGTCCTCGTGCCCATCTTCAAGGCGTACGAGGACACGGGCAAGAACGGCAAGTACCAGATCTACGGACTCGCGGCGTTCACCATCACGGCCATCTGCCTCGGCCCCAAGGCGCATGAGCCCTCCACCATGACGGAGTGTCCTTCCGACAAGCGGATTGAGGGCAACTTCGAGCAGTACGTCAGCTACAAGGGCCAGTTCGACGTCGACCCGAACGCACCCCATCTCGGAGTCCAGACGGTGAAGCTGACCGCCTAGAACTCAGCCAGCACGCGAAGGCCG
>JAJZQV010000159.1 GCA_021803025.1 Actinomycetes bacterium
GGCCCGGACCCGTGGCGTGCCCAGGCAATCCTCGTGCCGTCGGACGATTGCGCGAAAGAGACGACCTGGCGCACGGCCGCATTGTTGCGGAGCCACAGGGACCGTGTCCAACGCGCCGGGCGGGTGTCTGCAAGTCCCGTCGTCTCCGTCGCCACGCCGACCGGGCGCGCCACGAGCCCAACGCCTGGCGGTTTCCTCGACCTGGCGGGCGCTTTCGACACCGTCCGGTCCACACCGACTCCCGGTTCCCCCCACCGGGTGCGTCCGCGCCGTCAACTCAGCGGTCAGTCGATGAGCGGGGCCGAACTCGTCCTCGCGTTCCTCGCCGGCGTCGTCATCGGCGGTCGCCCTCGACCGCTTCCTGCTCCCGCTCCTCGTCGATGCGTGGATCGACCACCTGCGCCGGCATGGGCGATGAGCGTCGCGGAGTGCGCCGGAGCGCAGCCAAGCCGACGTCAACAGCTCGGCACGGATCGGCGTGGCGGCCGCGCTCACGCTCGTCCTGGTCGTGCTCCTCGTCCTCGCACCGCCTGATGGCGCTCCGTCACCTCGGCGAGTCGCTCCAAGCCCCCGAGAAGTCGCAGGAGAAGGCAGACGTGATGCGCGCCATCTATGACCGGATCAGGGTCGCCGGCCCCGAGATCGTCGGCGTCCGGCTGACGCAGGCGGCCTACGCGCACGGTTTGGCGCTGGCGCTTCCCGAAAGTGTGGGCTTTGGCGCGCCCGACAGGATTCGAGCGTGGGGATGCCACCAATATCCGAATCCCGATCGACGGGATGCCACTGGGAGAGACGGCCTGACCCCGCGATCTGCCCCGCAAGAACAACTGGCGATCGCGTGGACGGTTGCGCGTTAGCTGCGAGCATCAGTGGTCCGAGACGACCCGGCCCTCGCTGTCCAGGCAGAGCATATCCCCGAGGAGCTTCCCGTCCGATCCGACCGGGCCGACGAAGGCCGGGGACTTTGCGAGCAGGAGGTGGATCGCGACGCCCGGTCTCGATCCGATCCCCCCGGTGTCGAGGTCGACCGACTGCCCGGTGACGAGGCCTCGGCCGGTCGCCTTCCAGCAGCCAGCGCCCCAGGCGACCGCGGCGTAGCCCCAGGTCGGCGATCCCTCGCCGGCCAGGAGCAGGTCGCCGACCTCGGGCGGCCCGTCGACCACGAACCGGCCCACGCTGACCCAGCCATCGTGCCCCGCGAGCATGTAGCCGGCGCCATGCTCCGAGGCCACCACGACGCCGGCGACGACCGGTGTGTAGGTCTCGGTCGGCGTCCGGGTAGCCAGGTACCCGGCGACCACGACAATGGCGACTGCCGCCGTGATCCCGAGCTTGGCGAGCGGACGCCTCACGGGACGGCCACCGGGTAGCCCCGGACGTCGTACTGCGTCCCGTAGTCGGTGCTCAGGACGACGCCGTCATTTGCGGGGTTGACGACCACCGAGGCCAGCGAGTGGGAGCCGGAAGAGGTGAGCTGCTGCTGGGCTCCCCACACGCGGGTCGCTGGGTCCCAGCGGGCGCCGAACACCTGGTTGTTGATGTCCGTCCAAGCGGCGTAGGCCACGCCTCCGCCCCGCATCGAGAGCGACGGCGAGTAGGCGTGCGAGCTCGTGCTCACGAAGCTCTCCGCGCTCCAGCTGCCCCCCGCAGGACGGTACCTCGCCCACAGCGCCATGGTCCCGAGGTGCCCGCCGACGACCAGGACGTTGCCGGCTGCGTCGACGCGCACGGCGGCGGCGCTCTGGCTCGAGCCCGAATCGCTGACGAGCACCTCCGACGCCCATGTCGTCGACCCCGCTGCGAGGGTCGCGAACCGCGCGCTAGCCGTCGAGTTCTTGGTCTGCGTCCAGACGGCGTACGCGGTGCCGTCCGCGCCGATGCAGATGTCGGCGTTGGCCTTCGCGAGCGAGGTGTCCGCCGACGCCTTGAAGTTGGCCGACCAGGCCGTCGCGCCGGGCGCCAGACGCGCCGAGTAGACGGCGGTCTTGCGGGACCGCCCGTCGACCCACACGGCGATCGCCTCGCCGGTGGAGGACACGGCGATCGCCGGCGAGGACTGGGACGACCCGGCCGCGTCGTCGTTTACCCGGACGCTCGCGCCCCAGACGCCCGTCGACGCCGGGCGCTTCGAGAACCAGACGTCCGGGTCGCCCCGGCGCGAGTCGACCCACACCGCGTACGCGTTCCCGGCAGAGTCCACGGCGATCGCCGGCGACGAGATCGCGAAGGTGGTGTCGTCAACGCGCTGGTTCGCGCCCCAGTTGCCGTTGGCGTCCAGGCGCTGGGCGAAGAACGCGTGGTTGGTCGATGAGACCCGCGCGTCGACCCAGACAGCGTAGGCCTTGCCGTCGAGCCCAAGGGTGGCGCGCGGCCCGCCCTGGTAGGAGGTGCCGGTGTCGTCGCTCACGATCTCGGGGCCGACCCTGATCATGGCGTCGCCCGACGTCGGCAGGGCCTCCGCGTTCCCTGCCCGGTCGACGGCGACCGTCGCGTAGTCGTAGTAGCCGTTGCCGCGCTCGAACGTCGACCACACGGGCGAGGCGTCCGTCCCGTTGACCGACTGGCGCGTCCACGAGCCCCAGGCGGCGCTCTGCGTGGCCCTGAAGCGGTACCACAGCTCGACGTCAAGGATTCCGTAGTCGTCCGAGGCGGCGAACGGGACCGAGATGCCGGGACCCGTCGTCGAGGCCGGAAGCGGCCCGGCCGATGACGTCGGCGGGGCGAGGTCGAGGTTGATGGAGGCGACAATCGCTCCGGAGGCATTCCCGGCGGCGTCCGCTACCTGCGCGTATACAGTGTGCGGCCCGGTGACGCTCGACAGCACAAACGTCGTCGAGGCGGCGTACGGGACCCATGCCGCGCCCTGCAGCGCCTCCTGGGATTCGCCGAGTCTCATCTGGGCTGGGGCTCCGGAGACATCGCGGAACGCGACGGTCACCGTCGCTGATCCAGTCTCGCCGCCGCCGGCGTTGATGTCGATGCGGCCCGTCGGTGCGGTCGCGTCGTCCCGCGCGGTGACTGCCACAGAGGTCGCGGTCAGGCTCCACGAGCCGTCCGGGGCCAGCCCGACCGCCCGGTACCCGTATGTCCCCGCGGGCAGGGGCCCGTCGCTGATCGTGGAGCCGTCGGCGGCGTGCATCCCAAGGTCGATGCTGCCAGACGGCGTGTCGCGATAGAGGCGCACCTGCGCCGAGCTGGCCGACGAGACTAGAGTCACACGCACCGTGCGGCCGTCAGCGGCCGTCGCGTCGACGGTCGGTGCCGCGACCGCGTGGTCGTCGGTAGCCGACAGTGCGTCGCGCCCGGCCGCTGCCTCGCTGCCGTCGGGCTCCCCGCCTCCGTCGGTGTCGGCGTTGGCCGGGTCCGTCCCGGCCGCAAGTTCGGCCGCGGTCCCGATTCCGTCCCCGTCGAGGTCGGTCGCCCCGTCGGATGGGTTGTTGGGGTCGAGGCCGTAGGCTGTCTCGACGCTGTCGGCGACGCCGTCTCCGTCGGAGTCCGTCATCGCCCCAACATTCACCGCGGTCGTGGCAGAGAGTGCATACGAAGTGCCCGCGGGGTCGACGCCGGTCGCGTCGAACCTAACCGAGTACGCGCCCGCGACGTTGGTGCCCAGGACGACCGCGGCGTAGGCGCCGTCCTGCCAGCCGGAATCGAGCTCGCTCCCCGAGTCGGACAGGGGGTACCGCCGAACGGTCCCCGCCGGGTCGGTGACGGTCGCAGTGACGGTGGCCCCGGGGAGGCCTGCGCCGGCCTGGGTCAGGACAAGCTGGGCGTCGATCGGCGTCCCGCCGCCTCCGGAGCTGGTGGCCAGCACCTGGGCGATCCTCACGGCGCTCGATGACACTGCCAATGGCGCGAGTCCCCCGCCGCCGGAGGACACGCTGAACGGCGCACTGGCCGTTGTGGCGGTCCCACCCGACAAGAAGGTCACGGCGAGCTGGTGCGTGCCCGCGGTGAGGGGGGAGCCTGGGGCAATCGTCAGCATCTGCCCGCTCTGGAGGTCGAACGCCCCGCCGACGCTCGCGGCCTGGCCGTCGACCGTGGCCGTGAAGCTGGCGGCAGGGAGGTAGCGGGCCGTGTTGCTGCCGATCGTCGCATTAACGATCGCCACGACAGTGTCGTCGGGCGTGGCGGCTGGTGCGACCGAGAGGATGGAGAGCCCCGGGGAGCCGGAGACGAAGCGGACGATCAGGTTCATCCGCGCGTCGGACTGCCCAGCGACGACGACCAGCCCAGCCTCGGAGAGCCCAGCAGCGGGCAGCGTATAGGTCGCTTGGTGCTTCGGGTTCGGACCCGCGCGGAAGGACAG
>JAJZQV010000003.1 GCA_021803025.1 Actinomycetes bacterium
TGCGCACGTTGTGCATCGTGAAGACGAATTCGGCCATCGCGGTGTACGGGCTCCCTGTGCTGGATGAGTCGACCGCTCAGGCGGCCTCGGACCGCAGCCATCCTAGTGGCGTTCCCGATCGGCCTCACCCGCGTGCGCGGACGGGGGGGTCGTGAAGACCCAGCCCAGGCCGATGGAGTCCGTGGCCGGGACGGAGCGCGTAGCGTTCCCGCATGGGGGTCGTTCACGCGCCGCACGCCGACCGGCAACGCTCGGGCTGGCGGACCGTCCTCCCCGGTGTGGAGGTGCTCCTGCACTACGACCGGAGCTGGCTCCGCGGCGACCTCCTCGCCGGGGTCACTGTGGCGGCGTACCTCGTCCCGCAGGTCATGGCGTACGCCGTGATCGCCGGCATCCCGCCCGTCTACGGGCTCGTCTCGTGTCTCGCGCCGATCCTCGCGTACGCCGTCTTCGGCGGGTCGCGGCAGCTGTCGGTCGGACCCGAGTCGACGACGGCGCTCATGACGGCGGCGGGCGCCGGCGCGATCGTGGCCGTCGTGGGGATGGAGCGGTACCTGGACGTCGTCGCCGCCCTCGCGATCGCGGTGGGGGTGTTCTGCGTGGTCGGTTGGGCGACGCGCCTGGGGTTCCTCGCCGAGCTCCTTTCGCGCCCCGTGCTCATCGGCTACATGACCGGTGTCGCCGTGCTCATGATGGTCGGTCAGCTCGGACGTCTTCTGCGCATCGGGGTGACCGGGTCCCGCACGGACGAGCAGCTGCTGAGCGTGGCCCGTCAGCTGTCCCAGGTGGAGTGGCCGACAGTCGTCCTGTCGCTGTGCACCCTCGTCGCCCTGGTTGTCCTCGGACGCGTCGCACCGAAGTGGCCGGGCCCCTTGCTCGTCATCGCCGCGGCCACGGTCGTCGTGCTGCTCGTCGACGCCTCCCGCGTGGGCGTCGACCTCGTCGGCGCCGTTCCCGCCACGCTCCCCGCCCCGCGACTGCCCGATCTCACGGGGCTGCCGCTCCCGACCCTCGCGTACACGGCGGTCGGCATCGCTCTCGTCGGCTACTCGGACAATGTGCTCACGGCGAGGGCGTTCGCCGACAAGCGCGGCGAGAAGATCCGCGGCAGCCAGGAGTTCCTGGCCCTCGGGGTCGCGAACCTGGGGTCCGGGCTCACGCAGGGGATGCCGGTGAGCAGCAGCGGGTCGCGCACCGTGCTCGGCGACAGCCTCGGCAGCAGGACCCAGCTGTACTCGCTGGTCTCGGCCGTCTGCATCCTCCTCACGATCGTGCTCCTCGGCCCTGTCCTCGCGCTGTTCCCTCGGGCGGCCCTCGCCGCGCTCATCGTCTACGCGGCCCTACGACTCATCGACGTCGCCGAGTGGCGTCGCCTGGCCCGCTTCCGGAAGTCCGAGGCTGTCCTCGCATCGGTCACTGCCCTCGTCGTCGTCTTCGTCGGTGTTCTCCCCGGCATCGGCATCGCCGTCGCGCTGAGCGTCATCGAGCTGCTTCGGCGCCTGGCGGCTCCGCACGACAGCATCCTGGGCTACGTCCCCGGCCTGGCCGGCATGCACGATGTCGACGACTACCCGGCCGCCGAGCAGGTCGAAGGCATCGTCGTGTACCGCTACGACTCCCCCCTCTTCTTCGCGAACGCGGAGAACTTCCGCCGGCGCGCCCTCGCGGCCGTCGACGAGGCACGCGGCCCTGTCCGGTGGTTCCTGCTCAACGCCGAGGCCAACGTCGAGGTCGACCTGACCGCCGTCGACGCGCTCGACTCGCTCCGGCGCGCACTCGACGCGCGGGGCATCGTCTTCGCCATGGCCCGGGTCAAGCAGGACCTGCGCGACCAGCTCGCGGCCGCCGGGTTCCTGGCGGCCGTCGGGGAGGAGCGCGTCTTCGCCACCTTGCCGACGGCGATGAACGCCTACGTCGCGTGGTTCCGGGAACGGACGGGGCGAGACCTCGTACTGCCGACCGCCCCCGGCACGACCCGGCCTGGTCAGGACGCCAGCTCCACGGGGTCCGAGTCCGGCTGAGCATCCGGCTCCGGCTCTGCCACCGCGATCGTCCGCTGGACCCGGCGGAACGCCGAGGTCCCCCTGTTGAGGTCGTGGCCTACGGCCGTCGCCTCGATGACCAGCCGCTCGTGGAGCGCGCCGTTCGTGTCGGTCCAGGAGCGCGTGCGCATTCGCCCCTGGACGACGATCGGCTCCCCCTTGCCGAGGCTCGACGCGACGTTGTCGGCGAGCCCCCGGAAGCACTCCACGCCGATCCAGGTGGTCGTCTGGTCGTGCCACTCCCCGTCCTTGTAGACGCGCGGCGTGCAGGCCATGCGGAACGAAGCCGTCGCCAGCCCCGTACGTGTCACACGATGTTCGACCTCGCTGCCGACGTTGCCGGTCATCGTCACTGTCATCTCCATGGGTGAGCCCCTTCCTTCTCGGTCCACCCTGACCATGCGCAGCCTGACGGTCGGTCCGTCATCCCGGTGACAACCTGTGGAGACCCGAGTCGCCTGTGGATGACGCGCGGCTCAGCGGGCCCGCTTCAGCGCCTCACGAGCGCGCTTCCGCCGCCCGAGCTCCTCGTAGACGGGCCCGATGACGTATGTGCTCGTCACCTCGGCGATCGCACGCGTCAGCTCTCTCTCCACACGCGCGGCATGAGTGCGCGCGCCCACCTCGACACCGACCCGGCTCAGCAGGGCCACAAGGATCCCGGCGACGACACCGCCGAGGACCAGGACGGTCGGCAGCCCGAGGTTGCCGACCTTGGGGACCGGCAGCGGCGGCAAGGCCAGGTACGAGACCAGGAGCAGGTTCACGAGCAGCCAGGCAGCACCCGCAAGCGTCGCCGCGAGGATGAGCCACTGCAGGACCCGTACCACCGTCCACCATCCGGTGCCCCGGCGGGTCCCCAGATCGGTCGTCGCGACTGCGCGGTCGAGGTGGTCCGGCAGCACGGCCTCCTCCGACCTGGCCGCCGCCAGCACCGCGTCCTGCCAGCCCCGTGGCAGGCCCTCGGCGGTCTCGGTCGCGAGCGCACGTACGGCACTGTCCACCCTGGCCTTCGCCACCCCGTGCGCGACGGGCAGCGAGGTCCGGTTGACGCTGCCCGGCTCGATCGCCTTCCGCTTCCCCCTGCCCAGGTCGAGGTGGAGCCTCCGCAAGGGGTCGGGGCGGAAGCGCGCGAGCCACGCCACGACGGGCCAGCCTGTCGCGAGGCCCCCGCGGCGGCGCCACGAGCCCCGCACCGCCTCCACGACGACAGGCACCCCGGCGGCCACGGCCAGGGTCCGGTTGAGATGGTCCGCACGGCGTCCGGGAACCCCGTCCACCTCGGCTTGCCCGAGCTGGGGCGCGAGCGCCTCCGCGGCGGCCGCGACGTCCCCGGCGAGCCGCCTGGCCGCCGCCTGCTTGCCTGCGATGAGCGCGGCGAGCTCGGTGCGCAGCTCGCCGAGTCCCTCACCGGTAGCCGCCGACACGGCGAGCAGCCGGGCGCCCTCCAGCCCTTCCGCGTCGAGCAGACGGCGCAGGTCGGCGACCATGACCGCCCGCTGGGGCGGGGCGACCCGGTCGACCTGGTTGAGGACGACGACCATGACGTCGGCGTGGGCGGCCAGCGGCCTGAGGTAGCGGTCGTGGAGTGCCGCGTCCGCGTACTTCTGCGGGTCGACCACCCACACGAACTGGTCCACGAGCTCGACGAGCCGGTCGACCACCTCACGATGTGACCTCTGGGTCGAGTCGTGGTCGGGGAGGTCCAGCAGGATGAGCCCGGACAGGCCGGTGGAGTCCGGCAGGAGATTCCGCCGCGGCACGTCCAGCCAGTCCAGCAGCCGGCTCTGGTCCTCTCCGAACACGGCTGCCATGGCGACGGCTGTCGTCGGGCGGCGTACGCCCGGCTCCGCCAGGGACGTGCCCGACAGCGCGTTGAACAGCGAGGACTTGCCGGACCCGGTGGCGCCGGCGAGCGCGACGACCGTCACGTCTCCCGAGAACGCCAGCCGTCCGTCGACGCGGGACAGGACCGCGTCGATCCGGTCCTCCACCTGACTATCGATACGTCCGCGCGCCGCATCCATGGCCTCCCGCAGCGCTGCCAGGCGCTCGGGCAGCGCCGTACCCCTCTTCACGGCATCACCTCGCCATCGACGACCTCCGCCGTGGGCGCATCCACCTGACGGAGGTCCACGCGCTCCGGCCCGGCGGGAGCGAGTGCCGCGGGGTCGTGCGCAGGGAGGCCCAGCTCCCGCAGCTCGACGACCCTGGCCTCGTCGGCGCGATGGGCGGTCGTACGGATCCGCTCAGCCTGCGTCGCGTCGAGAGCCACCTCGTCGAGTGCGGCGTGGAACCGCGACAGCTCGCCGGCGAGCAGTCCTT
This sequence comes from Actinomycetes bacterium, assembly GCA_021803025.1. Lineage (GTDB taxonomy): Bacteria > Actinomycetota > Actinomycetes > Propionibacteriales > Propionibacteriaceae > Fen-668. The sequence continues at coordinate 4,368 of JAJZQV010000003.1, forward strand.
CCACCCTCGCGTCGAGGTCCTCCTTCGCCTTCTTCGCGAGCCGACGCACGGCGTCGTCTCCGAACACCGCCTCCAGCACCCGCTGTGCGAGCATCGCGGTGCCGCCCGCGACCCCGATCTCCGCACCGACGAGGCCACCCGTGTGCGCGAAGGCCACGAGCATGAGGGCGACGCCGACGCCGTTGACGCCGAACGCCGCGATCCGCGCCTTCGTACGTCGCCCCGAGCCTTCGTCGCTCACCAGGTCCATGACGTCGCCCTGCCACGCCCTGATCGCGCGGGCGGCGCGAGCGGGGTAGTCCTCGGAGACGCGGCGCAGGTCGTCGCCTGCGCGCTCGAGCAGCATCCGCCCCGCGGGGTTCGACCGCCAAGCGGTCTCCGCGCGCTCGGCCGCCTTCTCGCCCTCCTCGCGCAGCAGCGCCTCGAGACCCGACTCGACGGCGACGGCGACGTCGCCCGCCCCCTTGGGCTCTCCTCTCACGGCGGCCCAGATGCGGTCACGCAGCCACCCGATGCGCTGCTCCAGCAGCCGGAAGAACTCGCCCGTACCCACGAAGTCGTGCCACCGCGCCAGCACCTCGCCGCGCAGCAGCGAGCCGTCGGCCGACTGGGCGCTCACCGCCCGTACGGCCTCCTCGTACGACGCGACCGCGTCCGCCCGGAGCTGGTCGAGCGCCTCCACCTGCTCGTCGACGGCCGCAGCGATGTCGGGGGCCTGGCGGGTGAGCGAGCTGATGGCCCCGTCGAGGGTCTGCATGACGACTCTGGCACGCGTGCTCTGGTCCGCGGCGAGGGCGGCGAGCCAGCCACGGATCGGTGCCACCGCGACGTCGGGCAGGAGGCCGTCGGCGTCGGTCGTGGTCTCGGGGACGGCGAAGAGCGGCGAGGACGCGAGGCCTCGTTCGGTCATCATCTGTCCCAGGTGGGGCGGCACGTCGGCCATGGCCGCCGGCGGCACCCGGTCGACGACCACGGCGACGGCGGCGCTGCGGTCGACGGCACTCGCCAGGTAGTCCCAGGGCACGGCGTCGGCGTACCGGGCGGCGCTGGTCACGAACAGCCACAGGTCCGCGGCGGACAGCAGCTGTGCGGCGAGGCGGCGGTTCTCGACGACGACCGAGTCGATGTCGGGTGCGTCGAGGACGGCGAGCCCTCGCGGCAGCGTCGGCTCGGGTACGAGGTGAAGCGACCGGGTGTCGTCACTCGCCCTGGACGCCCGGGACAGACCGGGGAGGATCCGGTCATCGGCGAACCAGCGCGCGTCGTCGGGGTGGTGGACGAGGACCGGTGACCGGGTCGTCGGCCGGATGACGCCGGGCTTGCTGACGACGCGACCGATGAGGGAGTTGACGAGCGTGGACTTCCCGGCGCCGGTCGAGCCGCCCACGACAGCGACCAAGGGCGCCTCGATCTGGGCAAGGCGCGGGAGGACGTAGTCGTCGAGCTGGGCAGCTGAGTCCCGCGACGCAGCCCTGAGGCGTTCGGCGTTCGGCAGGGGAAGGGGCAGCCTCACGGACGCCAGGACGTCTCGGAGCTCGGTCAACGCGACGGTCAGTGGACTGGCCATGGCCCTCCTAGACCCTCGGTGGCGCCTGAACCTGAGCCGGGGCAGGGAACTGGGCGCCGCTGCTCCACGGGCCAGGATGCTGTGCCAGGGCTGCGGGGGCGGGGAGCTGGCCTCCGATGCCCGCCGGTCCGGGGTAGCCGGGGGGCTGCCAGCCGAGCGCGTACGCCGGCTGCCGCTTCCTCCAGTACGGCCTGAGCCCGCGCGCGTCGTCGAGCGCACCCGCGGCCCGGAGCGTACGGATCTCGTCGAGCAGCTCACGTTCGCGCCACAGCCCTGCGGCGTCCACGGTGCCACGGGTGATCTGGTCGCGCAGGTAGGCCAGCTCGGACACAGCACGCTGGAGCCTGTACGTAGCGAGGACGTTGCCCCACCAGGGCGACAGCGCCAGCATGCGCGCCCGCTGGACGATCCGAGAGAACAGCTGGGGGTAGGTGTCGGGCAACCAGCCCGCCATGACGTAGTCGGAGAGCCTGTTGCGGATGGTGAGCCCCTCGCGGCGGACCTGGACCCCGACGAGCACGACGACCGAGAACAGGATCGGCAGCGCCATCGTCAGGTAGATCATCTTCTGCGCGTTGTCCGGGAACAGGCCGGCGACGGTGTTGAAGGTCATGTGGAGCAGCGCGGCCGTGAGGTACCCGGCGATTGGGCCGAGGACTCGTACCACCTTGGCGCGGTTCCGGAGCCCGAACGCCAGCCCCATCGCCGTCATCGCCGTGAAGAGCGGGTGACCGAAGCTGGTCCACAGCCCTCGCATCGAGACGAGCTGGGCGACCGCCGCGGCGACGTCGCCCGTGGAGGCGGTCATGCTTCCGTACACGATCGCCCGCGCGTAGTAGACGATGTTCTCGCTGAACGCGAAGCCGATCGCCGCGAGCCCGGCCAGGCTGACAAGGCTCAGCATGCTCGTGAGCCGTCGACGGTCGAGGAAGGCGACGAGGAACAGCACGGTGGCCTTGAAGAGCTCCTCGACGAACGGGGCGATGTACACGGCGGCTCTCGCTCCCGCGAGCTGGTTGCCGTTCTGGTCGATCGACAGGCGCTCGGCAGCCCACGAGTTGACGACGAGCGACGAGTACGCGGCGACCGACCCGCCCCAGAACAGCGCCAGCGCCCACAGCAGCCAGCGTTGCGGGCGCCAGCGGTCGACGGCCAGGAACAGCAGCGACCAGACCAGGAGCGTGGGCATGGCGTAACCCGCGGCCTGGGACAGGGCGTCGGTGTTGAGGCCCGGTACGGTCCCGGCGTCGGTCTTCACGTCGGCGGTGAGGATGAGGCGGAGGCGGACGATCGCGAACACGCCCATGAGGAGGACGACGACGCTCGCCCACAGCCAGCGGCTGCGCATGAACCGCTCGACCGTGGTGAGCCGCGCGTCCGGGACGTCGACGGCGGCGAGCCTCCGGTACCGGCGGATGCCGGGCAGGTCGGTCCGGAGCGCGTCAGCCATGGTGTCCAGCGTAGCGGCGTAGGCATCCCTCCCGGCCGAGCGCGACCTGTGAGCTGGTGACCCCGCCGAACGTCGCGGTTCGACGGCGGTCGCCTCTGGTCACGGGGCCGAAATGGCGTCAGAGTTCCGTATCAGAGACGTGTTCCGGGCCTCTCACCTGTCGTAGTGCCTCTGAAAGGACGTCGATGATCAACCCCGCCGCCCCCCGACCGGACAACCTTCCCACCCTCGCCATCAAGGCCCTCGACCCGTCCTCCGCGCCCCGCGGCAGCGGCTACCAGCAGACCGCCTACGTCGCGGACAGCCTCATCGTCTTCGCTCATGACGTCGCAGCGGTGGAGGAGTCCATCGCCCGGCTCGTCGGCCCCGGCGTGCGCGTGAGCGCTGCTCCCCTGTTCCGCGCCGACCTCAAGCCCCTTGCGGAGACGGCCGTCCCCACCCTGGCCAAGGTGTCAATCGGCTACGAGTCCCTGTCCGTGCGCAGCGTCGACCTCGTCGCCCTCGTCGCCGAGCTCCGCGCCGAGCTGGGACCGAACGCGGTGGGACTGGACCACATCGTCACCACGGCGCCGTACCTCGCGGGCGTCCCGTACCTGGCGGGCGTCCCGTACCTCGCAGGCGTTCCCTACCTGGCCGGCGTCCCGTACCTTGCAGGCGTCCCGTACCTCGCCGGGGTCTCGGCGATGCAGCAGTACGGGATGCCGGGCTTCGGCGGCCGCGCTCCCGTGGCGCTGCTCCTCGACGACCCGGCCTGCGCCGCGCCGGTACCGCCGCGACGCCCGACCGTGGCCGTGCTCGACACCGGCCTCGGCAAGCACCCCTGGTTCAGCGACCAGGCCCTCGCGACCGACAAGGTCACGTACGGCCCGTACCTGCTCGGCATGTACGGGAACCTGCCCGGCGCGGAGTGGCACCAGCCGCCCGTCGACCCGCTCGACGGTTCCATCGGCAGCGACGCCGGCCACGGCACCTTCATCTGCGGCATCGTGCGGCAGGTGTGCCCCTCAGCGAGGCTGCTGGCCATCCCGGTCATGGCCGACGACGGCGTCGTGGCGGAGTCGGGGCTCATGGTGACGCTGTCCGCCCTCCTGTACCGCCACATCGACGGCGTGCTCAACGACCGCCCCGACCTCGTCGTCGACGTCCTGAGCCTCTCACTCGGCTACTACCACGAGAACGCCGACGACATCGCGTTCGACGGGCCGTTCGCCTCACTGCTCGCCGACTTCGGCCGGTGGGGCGTCGCTGTCGTCGCATCGGCGGGCAACAGCGGCACGACGCGTCCGATGTACCCCGCGGCCTTCGCCGCGGCGCCCGACGACCCGTCCCGAGTCCCCCAGGCCACCGTCGGCGCCCTCAACGCAGACCGCTCGTCCGTCGCGTACTTCTCCAACGCCGGCCCCTGGGTCACGGCCCACCGGATCGGCGCGTCGCTGGTGAGCACGGTCCCCACGACGCTGTCGGGCGACGCCCAGGCGGCCGCAGCGCTGACGTACGCAGGACTTCACCGCGCGACCCCGGACCCGGACGCGTACGCATCCGGCTTCGCGACCTGGTCGGGCACGTCGTTCGCGGGCCCGGTGCTGGCGGCCGACATCGCCAGGGCGCTGCTCGACGAGGAGGACCTCACCACGCTCGACCGCGACACCTTCGTCGCCCGCGGGCGGCGAGCCGTCGCCGCGGTGAAGGGGGAGACGCCATGACAGCTCGTGAGGTCGAGGAGTCGCTCACCACGCGGGCGGCCGTCGCGTTCATCGAGTACCGCGAGGGCGACCTGCAGGCGCTGCACCGTCTCGTCGCCGCAGTGACCCCTGTCCTGTGGCACGTGGCACGCTCGTGCGGACTGTCGCAGCAGAACGCGGAGGACACCGTGCAGACGGCGTGGCTGAAGCTCGTGGAACACGCGGAGGGCATCGTTGCGCCGGAAGCCGTCCTCGGCTGGCTGTGCACGACGACGAAACGCGAGGCCTGGCGGGTACAGCGCCTGGCTCGCACGGTCGACCCGCTCGAGGAGCCGGAGACCGAACCGGTCGACGAGACTCCTCACGACCCAGCGCAGCTGGCCGCCATGAACGACGAGGCCAGGCGCCTGTGGGGGCACTTCGTGACCTTGTCGCCGCGCTGTCAGCAGATCCTGAGGGTCGTGTGCATGGGGGGCGCACCAGACTACGCGGCACTGGCCGAGGCCATGGGCGTGCCGATCGGCTCGATCGGACCGACCCGCGGCCGTTGCCTCGCCGCCCTCCGCCGTGCCCTTCTCGACGACCCTCACTGGAGCCTGACATGACCGAGCTACCCGACCACATGGACGACATCGACGTCGCCGTGCTCGACGCCCTGCGACGCACCCTGGCCCTCGCCGATCCCGTCCCGGACCACCTCGTCGGCGAGATCGAGTTCAGCCTCTCCCTCGCGGCGATGAATGCCGAGCTCGCGCTGCTGGCCGACGACGCGGTGGGCGTCAGGGCGCCGACCGCCGAGAGCGCCGACTCGGTGACGTTCACGAGCAGCACGATGACGCTCATGGTCGTCATCGGCCGCGACGACGGGGAGCTGCGAATCGACGCCTGGGTCTCGGGCGGCGGGATCACCGTCGAGCTCATCCAGGGCGCCCACCGAACGCCGGCGGTGAGCGACCTCAACGGACGGGTCAGCTGGTCGCCGGTTCAGCCGGGTCTGGCCCGGTTCCTCATCTCGCCGCTCACGGCAGGCGGTCGTCCGGTGATCACGCCCGCGATCGAGCTGTAGGGCCTTGGCCTCGACCACCCCGCCCGAGACGTCCGGGACCTCCCGGGCGCTGGGGCGTGCCCGCGAGCTGTACGAGGAGGCCCGCGGGGACATCGCCGCGTACGCCATCGAGCGGGCCACGTCTCGGCTCGACGAGGCCGCGGCGGTGCTGGGTGACGACGCGTCTCTCGATGCCTCGGAGCTGCGCCTCCGCATCGCCATGTCCCGGACCTGGGGCTCGTTCGCCCGCGACCCGGAGGGCACGCAGGCGGAGCTCGAGAGGGTCGCGGTCGACGCGGCCGGGTTCGGGCTCGACCACCTCGTGCCGCTCGCCATGCTGCAGCAGGGCGTGCTGTGGACGCGCCTCGGCGAGCACGTACGCGCTCTGGCCGCCTTCGAGCGGATCGGTCCGTACGAGGGGCTGCTCACCGTGGACGACCACGTGCGGCTCCTCATCAACCGGGGCACCACCGCGTCGCTGCTGCTCAAGACGGAGGCCGCCTCGACCGACCTGGCCCAGGCCGCAGCCCTGGCGAGGGATGCGCACCTCGACCGGTTCGCGTACATGGCTCTCCACAACCGGGGTTTCGTCGAGTTCCTGCGCGGCGACCTCCCGGCCGCTCTGCGTCTCATGGACGAGGCGGACCGGCTCGACGCTCCGGTCGACCGGGGGATCGCACACCTGGACCGGGGCCGCGTGCTCATCGAGGCCGGGCTCGTCACGGATGCGTGGGAGACGTTGCAGACGGCCCGTACGAGCCTGGCCGAGGCGGGCCTCGAGACGGAGGCCGACGAGGTCGAGCTCGACCTCGCCCGCTGCGAGGTGCTGCTGACCCGGGCTGACGACGCCGTGGCCCGCGTGACGCCCCTCATCGGGAGGTTCGCGGCACGCGCAGCGAGGTTCCGCGAGATCGAGGCGCGGGTGCTCCGCGCCGAGGCGCTCGCCTTCGGGGAGGTCCCTGATGACTCCACCGAGGCCGAGGCGCTGGCGCATGACGCGGCGGAGGTCGACCGCAGGCTTGGCGAGGTCGCGGGTGTCCTGCTGGCCGAGAGCCTCATCCGTACAGGCCGGGCCGGCGAGGCGCCCGTACCAGCTGTGCGCGCCCTCACGAGCTCGACACAGCTGGCTCGGCGCTGCCTCGCCCGTCGCGTCGCCGTCGACCTCGCGCTCGCCCGCGGCGACGAGGCGGCGGCGCGCCGTACGTTGCGGGCCGTGTCCGACGACCTCCGGACGGCGCGGCGCGGCGTGTCGAGCCTCGACCTCAAGACCGGCATGGCGCTCCACGCGTTCCCGCTCGCGGTGACCGACGTCGCGCTGGCGGCGCGGTCCGGCTCAGCGAGCCGCGTCCTGGCCGTCACGGAGAGGTGGCGCACGGCCGCGGGGTCGATGCCGCAGGTACGACCCAGCGACGACCCGCCCGAGCAGGCGCTGTGGACGATGCTGCGCAAGCTCCGCGCGGAGCAGCGCGACGCGGCCCCCGAGGACATCGACGAGAACCGCCAGGCGGTCAGCCGGACCGTCCGCGCCCTGCGCGAGACGTCCTGGGCGCGCGACCTGGGCGAGGCCGGCGACGACGTGGCCGCCTCGACGGCCGAGATCCGCACGGCACTGGCCGAGCGGGGAACGTCGCTCACGAGCATGGCGGTCACGGGCCAGATGCTGGTGGCCGTCGTGGGCCGCCCGGGTGGGCGCTGGCGTCTCGTGACCGTGGCGGCCGGTCCCTCCGTGCTCGAGCTGGCGCGGCAGGTGGCCGCCGACCTCGAGGCCCTGGCCAGGGTGTCGTCCGCCGTACAGGGGTCGGCTCTTCGGGCGGGCATCACCGGCTCGCTGACCGGCACCCTCGCAGCCCTCGACCGGGCGCTGGCCCCCACGATCCCAGCGGGTCGTGACCCGCTCCTGCTCGTACCCCCCGCGCAGCTCGCCGCGCTCCCCTGGGCCATGCTGCCCTCCCTGCGCGGGCGGGCGCTCACCGTGTCGCTCTCGGCGACGCACTGGGTCCGTCACCGCGTGACGGTCAGGGAGCCGGTCGTACGGGCGGTGGCGGGGCCGGACCTGCGCCTCGCGCGTGCCGAGCAGGCGGCCGTCTCCGCCGCGTGGGGGCAGCCCGACCATGCCCTCTCCCACGGCCGCGACTTCCGCGACGGGCTGGCCGCGGCCGACCTCGTGCACGTCGCGGCGCACGGCCAGCACGAGCCCGACAACCCCCTGTTCAGCTCGCTCCTCCTGTCGGACGGGCCCACCTTCGTCCACGAGGTCGAGGGGATGCGGGTGAGGGCGCGCCACGTGGTGCTCTCCGCCTGCCGCGCAGGCAGGGTCAACGTACGGCCGGGCGACGAGCCCCTCGGCCTCACCGCCTGCCTCCTCGCGTTCGGCGTGGGCACCGTCGTGGCGCCGGTGAGCGTGGTCGGGGACGAGCTCGCCCTGGCCACCATGACCGCGTACCACGAGCGTCTGAGCTCAGGGCTGGACTCGGCATCCGCCCTTGCCGCCGTGACCGGCGAAGGCCCCCTGCTCGCCGCCTCGTTCACGTGCTTCGGTGCGGGGTGGAAGGCGCTACCCGCCGTCGGGCAGGAGTGAAGCCCTCAGCTCACGGGCGAGCCAGCTCTCGAAGGCGGCGGTGCTCCACCCGCACCGCACGACGAGCCGCGCGTACAGCTCTGGTGAGTTGAGGGTCCAGCAGATGTCGACGGCGGTCTCGAGGGACTGCCCTTGGCGCAGCCCGAACCGCTGCTGGAGCTGCGTCATGGCGTGGGTGCTGCCGATCCGACGCTCCCGGTCGATGACGGCGAGGAACCCGGCGGCCCCTGCGTCGCGGGACGCCTCCAGCGCGACCAGCGGGGCCAGGATCCCCGCCACCCGTGCGTTGAGGATGCAGGCCCACGCTGCGTACCGGACGAGGAACTCACGGGCCGACGACGCCTGACCGAGGGCGAGAAACTCAGGCCGGCTGCTCATCGGGATCTCCTTCTCATCGCCGGCGAGGGCGACGTCGTAGCACGCCTTCAGGAGCGCCCCCTTGCCCCCGATGGAGTTGTAGATGGTCTGCGGGCTCACGCCCGCCTCCGATGCGACAACGGACACCGACAGGTCGTCATAGCCGCGCGAGGCCAAGAGGTGCGTGGTGGTGGCGATGATCCGGTGGCGCGTGAGGGCTGCAGCGTCCCGACGCGAGGAGCTGTCGTAGGGACGTCTGGTCATGTGCACCTCATTTCGACTAGAGTGTCATTCCACTGGAATCTCACTCTAACGAAAGGCTAGCCCATCATGAGCAACGCGGCCCTCCCCGCAGCCCTGCGTGTCTTCGACGCCATCAACAGCGGCGACCTGTCCTGCCTGCCCGAGTGCGTGACGGACGACTTCGTCGACCACGGCTCACCCATCCCGATCCCTCCGGGACCGGTCGGTTACACCCAGATCCTGGGGTTCGTGCACAACGTGCTGCAGATCCGGTACGAGCTGAAGGACGTGTTCTCCACCGAGGACCGCATCGTCGTCCGGGCCGAAGCCTCTGGGGTCGGGGTGGCCGAGTTCCACGGACCGGATGCGGTAGGCCGTGCCTACACGATGACGACGCTGCACATCTACCGCACCGAGGGCGACCGTCTGGCGGAGCACTGGGGGGTGCGCGACGAGCTCGGAGCGATGCGCCGAATGGGCCTCCTGCCTGAGCCCACCGCCTGATGCCGGCCGCCATGGGTCGTGGCGCCCGGAGTGACTCGGTTCTTCTTCTACGTATCGCGGATGGGCGGCGACACATCCGCGAGTGGAAATAGCCTCGGCGTTCACGAGAAACCCTTGTCGCGGCTGCGCAATCTCGCTATAATCGGACACATGTACGTATCACTGGAGCACTGTCCGGTCGCCGAGCCGGCGCCCGTGGTCGTGCCTGCCGCCTCGCGCGAGCTGCTCGCGAGGCTGGACGGGTGCGAGCGTGCCCTGGTGGCGGCGGAGGTCGGGAAGCTCGAGACGATCCACGAGCTCTGCCTGGCGTACGGCACGGTCGACGAGGACGCGTACGGCGAGGCAGCGGAGAAGCTGGTCAGGTACGGAGCTGACGGAACGCCGGCTGTCGCCGAGTACCTGAGCCTGGAAGTGTCCGCCCTGCTGGGCATCAGTCCCGCTGCGGGGGCGTGCCTCATCGGCCAGGTGCTCGACTGCGTCTACCGGCATCCGCTGCTGTGGGACACAGTCCGCCGAGGCAAGGTGCGCTGGTACCGGGCGACTGAGGTGATCGGCGAGGTCAACTCTTCCGGGCTCTGCCGCGATGCGGCGCAGTGGGTGGACCGGCAGATCGCGCCACGGCTCGCCATGCTCCCCCGCGGCCGCGCGATGCGCCTTCTTCGGGGCTTCATCGCACTGGCCGACCCGGAGGCCGCGCGTGAGCGCGAGGCGAAGGCCAGGACACACCGTCACGTGACGATCTGGGGGTCCACCCTCGAGTCCGGACCCTGCCGTGACCTCTCCGGCAGGCTGGACGTCACCGACGCGCTCGCGCTCGACGCGACGCTGAGCCAGCTCGCCGGCATCCTGGCGAGCGAGGGAAGTCCGGACAGCCTCGACCAGCGCCGTGCGACGGCGCTCGGCATCCTGGCGGACCCGGCGAGGGCCTTTCAGCTCCTCAACGGCATGGAGGCCCCCTCCCAGCAGCAGGCCACGGTCTTCGTCCACATCGACCCCACGAGCATCGACAGCGACCTGGCGATCGCGAGGATCCAGAACCACGACGCCCTGTCTCGCGACACCTGGGTCGAGCTGCTCGGCCACTCACGCGTGACCGTACGACCTCTGGTCGACCTCAACGCGCTGGCCCCGGTGGACGCCTACGAGATCCCGGATCGCATCCGCGACGCCGTGACGATGAGGTCGCCGGTGGACATGTTCCCGTTCGGCACCTCGCGGAGCCGGAACCTCGACCTCGACCACACCGACCCGTATCTCCGAGGTCCTTCCGCGCCACCGGGGCAGACCCGGGTTGACAACCTGGCCCCCCTCACGCGGAAGGCGCACCGGGCGAAGACCGCGAGGGCATGGAAGCTGACCCAGTACGAAGGCGGCTGGCTCGAGTGGACCTCGCCTGCCGGGTACCACTACGCCACAGGCCCCTTCGGAACCCTTCGAGAGCTCCACGCGAGCGCTGCCTGAAGGGTGAAGCCCCTACGTGACGACCGCGGCGAGCTGCTCGTACGTGGGAGAGCCGGCGAGGCCCGTTGGCGTGCGGTAGACCCGGCAGGCGAGGCCCACGGTCAGACCCGACGTCTCGAAGGGGTCGCGACCGTCGATGAGGATCGTCGGGGAGCCGTGGAACGCCAGACGCCGGGCCTCGTCGTCGGTCTCGACCCGGACGTACGTGATGGGGTCGGTACGTCCGGCAGCATCCAGGGCGGCGCGCAGGCGCTCGTCCGCGACGTGCCAGTTGGGGCAGTCGTCGAAGTACTGGAGCGTGATCTCCACGCACCCACGATAGGCGCGGGAGGCTGCCGTCAGGAGTCTCGTCGGGGTCGTCGGGCCGGGCGATCGTCGTGCGGCCGGTCAGCCGCGACACGTACGACTGCGGAAGGCCGGGCGTCGCGCCCCCGGGAGGACTCGAACCTCCGACCCGCGGATTAGAAGGCCGCCGCTCTATCCAGCTGAGCTACGGGGGCGAGACTGCGTCAGAGTCTAAGGCGTGAGCGAGTAGGTTCGCGCGAGTGACTGCGCCTGCCACCTTCTCCTGGAGGAACATAGCCCTGGCGGCGTACGGACCCACGGCACTGGCATCGATCGGGTACGGGGCGGTGACCCCGCTGGTAGCGCTCAGCGCCATCGACCGCGGCGCGACGCCAGGCACCGCAGCCCTCGTCACGGGTCTCCTCGGCATCGGTCAGCTCCTCGCGGACCTGCCTGCCGGCTGGGTCGCCGAGCGGCTCGGCGAGAAGTGGTCCATCATCGTCGCCTGCCTCATCGACGTCGCGATGCTGTCGTCGGTCTCCTTCACGCACAGCCTTCTGCACCTGGCCATCGCGACGTTCGTCACGGGGATCACCGGAGCCGTCTTCGGCCTGGCGCGGCAGACGTACCTCACTGTCGCGGTGCCGCTCCAGTACCGCGCCCGGGCGCTCTCGTCCCTCGGCGGCGTGTTCCGCATCGGGGGTCTCGTCGGTCCCCTCATCGGCGCGGCGGTCGTTGCGACGTTCGGGCTGCCGAAGGCGTACCTTTTCGCGGCGGCCATGAGCCTGCTCGCGGCGATCGTGACGCTGACCCTGCCCGACCTGTCCACCGAGGCGCACGGCGGGAACGTCCCCCAGAGCGCCGGCATGTTCACCGTCCTGCGGGACAGCCTCGGCATCCTTCTCACGCAGGGGGTCGGCGCCCTTGTCATCATGCTCACGCGTTCCGCACGTCAGGCGATCATCCCCCTGTGGTGCGAGGCCCACGGTCTCTCCGCCGCCGGGACGAGCCTGGTCTACTCGATCTCCATGGCTTTCGACGTGGCGCTCTTCTTCTTCGGCGGCTCGCTCATGGACCGCTTCGGACGGGTCTGGGTCGCGGCGCCCGCCATGATCGTCATGGGGGTCGGGCTGGCGCTCCTGCCGCTCACGCACCACGTAGGCACGATCATCGCCGTCGCCTGCCTGCTCGGGCTCGGGAACGGCATCTCCTCCGGGGTCGTCATGACCCTGGGCTCCGACGCCTCCCCCATCGTGGGACGTACGAAGTTCCTCGCGGGCTGGAGGCTCCTGTCCGACACGGGCAACGCCCTCGGGCCCCTCGCGATCGCCGCCGTCGCGACGGTCTCAACGCTCGGCGCCGCGTCGGTCGTGCTGGGAGTGCTCGCGTGGGGCGGCGCCGCGTGGCTGCTCCGCTGGATCCCCCGCGGCGTCGAGTCCCGGCAGCTCACCCCCGAGACGACACATTAGGCTTCGCGCGTGGACAACCTGGTATGGATCGACTGCGAGATGACCGGACTCGACCTGGGGTTCGACGCCCTCATCGAGCTCGCCGTCCTGGTCACCGACGGTGAGCTCAACGTGCTGGGGGACGGTGTCGACATCGTCGTCAAGCCTCCCGTCGAGGCGCTCGCGCAGATGAGCGAGTTCGTGACCGCGATGCACCGCACCTCGGGGCTGCTCGACCTGCTCGGGGGCGGCACGACGCTCGCCGAGGCGGAGGCCGAGGCCCTCGCGTACATCCGCACGTACGTTCCCGAGGTCCGCAAGGCGCCCCTGGCAGGGAACACGATCGGTACGGACCGGGCGTTCCTCGCCCGCGACATGCCGGCGCTCGAGGCCCACGTCCACTACCGCAACGTCGACGTCTCCAGCCTCAAGGAGCTCGCCAAGCGCTGGTACCCGCGGATCTACTACACGGCCCCCTCCAAGTCCGGCAACCATAGAGCGCTGGCCGACATCCGGGAGTCGATCGAGGAGCTCCGCTACTACCGCGAGGCCATGCTCGTTCCCCAGCCGGGACCCGAGCGCGACACGCTCGCGGAGATCGCAGCCCGTCACCAGGGCTCCCTGGCCTGACCGGCCCGACCCCCCGGGACGCCGCGGGGGACCTCGCTATCCATGGAATGGACGTGTGCGAGGGCCTTCGGTTGGTCAGACACGCACCGCCTCGGCTAGGCTGTACCTCGCCGGGGTCAGCCCTCGCGGCGGACCTCAAGGCGCAGCGCGGTGTGGCGTGGTGGGTATAGCTCAGCTGGTAGAGCGTCTGGTTGTGGTCCAGGATGTCGCGGGTTCGAGCCCCGTTACTCACCCCACCCCGATCTTCTGAGGATCCTCCGACACCCGGACCGGGTCGAACCTCTCCGCAACCATGGGCAAGAATGGCGGCCATGGCCGTCGACCTCTCGATCCCCCGCAGCCCTCACCGGCTGCCGGCGCTCGTCAAGGCACGGCTCGCCCTCGCGCTCGCTGCAGGAAGCCTCGCCGGCGCTGCATCGCGTCTCGCACGCCGGGGCTCCGGGGCCTCCATCCGGGGACAGCTCCTCATGAAGGTGGCCCCCGACGCGCTCGCCAACCTGCTGCCCGGCCGCACCATCGCCACCGTCTCCGGCACCAACGGCAAGACGACGACGACCCACCTGCTCACCGCCGCGGTGCGGTCCGCCATCGGTCCTGGACGCGTCGTCACCAACGCGGACGGCGCCAACCTCCACTACGGCATCGCGTCCGCGCTGGCCGTCGCGCCCGGTCGCGACGTCGCGATCCTCGAGACCGACGAGAGGGTGGTCCCCGACGTCGTGCGGCTCGGGAAGCCGGCGGTCCTCGTGCTGCTCAACTTCTCCCGCGACCAGATGGACCGCAACCACGAGATCAAGGCGCTGGGCCGCGGCTGGCGCGACGCGCTCGTACGCGCCGGAGAGACTGGCCCGGTCGTCGTCGCGAACGCCGCCGACCCGCTCGTGGTCTGGGCAGCCCGGTCCGCTCCCAAGGTGGTGTGGGTCGACACGGCGACGGCCTGGACCCAGGACTTCTCCCTGTGCCCCGAGTGCGGCACGATGCTCACCCGTACAGACGGCCACTGGGCCTGCCCGACCGGCGACCTCGTACAGCCCGAGGCCACGTGGCGCGTGGACGGCGACGCGGTCGTCGACCCGGACGGTACGCGATGGGAGCTCGGCCTTCAGGTGCCGGGAGCGTTCAACGTCTCGAACGCCGCGTGCGCGCTGGCGGCCGCTGCAGAGCTCGGCATCGATCCAGAGACGGCCATCCGCGGCATGCGCGGCGTCACGTCTCCGGCGGGCCGGTACGCGACCGCCCACTTCGGCTCCACCACCGCCCGGCTGCTCCTCGCGAAGAACCCCGCCGGCTGGGCGGAGGCGCTCCCCCTCACCACGACGGACACCATCGTCCTCGCGATCGACTCCGCGGCGGCCGACGGCCGCGACGTGAGCTGGCTGTGGGACGTCGAGTACGAACAGCTGGCCGGGCGGCACGTCATCGCCACAGGCCCGCGCGCCCAGGACCTGTCGGTCCGGCTCCTCTATGCCGAGGTCGAGCACAGCGTGGTGCCCGACCTCGCCACTGCGATGGCGGGTCATGCAGACCCGGTCGACGTGGTGGCCACGTACACGCCGTTCCAGCGGCTGCGCAAGCTCGGTGGTCTCGCATGACGGTGACGATCGTGCTCGTGTACCAGTCTCTGCTCGGCATCTACGGGGACCGCGGCAACGCCACGGTGCTCAGCAAGCGCCTCGAGTGGCGCGGCATCGATGCCCGCGTCGTCGTCGTCGAGCCCGGACAGACCCTGCCCGCCGACGCCCAGGTCTACCTGCTGGGCGGCGGCGAGGACCTCGCCCAGACGACGGCCGTGCGGGAGCTCACGAAGGACGGCAACCTGTTCCGTGCCGTCGACGCGGGCGCGGCGGTGTTCGCGGTCTGCGCCGGCTACCAGATCTGCGGCACGACGTTCACGATCGGCGAGCGCGACGAGGTCGTAGGTGGCCTCGGGCTTCTCGACGTCGAGACGCGGCGGGGGGACGTCCGGGCGGTCGGCGAGATCCTGTACCGCTGGACCAAGCCCGACGGCTCGACGTCGCTGGTGACCGGCTTCGAGAACCACGGCGGCTTCACGCGGCTCGGCCCCGATGCGCGCCCCCTGGGCGTCGTCGAGAAGGGCATCGGCAACGGCTACGACGGCTCCGAGGGAGCGCAGCAAGGGAAGGTCGTGGCCACGTACCCGCACGGTCCCGTCCTGGCCCGGAACCCGGAGCTCGCCGACCACGTCCTCGAGCTGGCCCTGGGCAGGACGCTCGACCCCTTGCCGCATCCCGAGATCGACGAGCTACGCAGACAGCGGATCGCGGCCGTCCGCGCCAGCCGTGCGCGCTAGGTGACGCGCCAGGACCAGGCGAAGCGGTTGTCCGCGTAGGTGAGGAACTGGGGCACGAACCCCGGCGTCGTCTGGAACGAGATGTACCCGGAGGCGCACTGGCCCTTCAGGTAGTAGTACGTGTCGGGGAAGATCGGGTCAGGCCCTCCCGATGCGACCGGGGCGAGGAGCTCGTTCGTGCTGCGCGAGACGAGCGTCCAGAAGTTGCGCATGATCGGCACGCGCCCACCAGCCGCGCTGCCGATGGTCGCGTTGACGCAGACGCTGACCTTGAAGCTCAGCAGGCCCCCCGACGTGGGCGGCAAGGTCTCGGCGAGCGTCACGACGAGCGGCAGGGCCTCCACGTCGTCGGTAGGGGGAACCGGCGTGAAGGCGCTCTCGGTCGCGACATCGACGGGCTGGTACGGGGCGACGGGCTCTCGCGCTGTTTCCGTGGCCGTGGGGACCTTCCGGGCCGCAGGGGTGAAGAGGTCCTTGCCGGCGCCTCCCAGCGCGAGGGCGACGAGGATCGCTGCGACGACGACGAGCGTGAACGGCACGAGGAGCCGGCGGTCCGGGGGGCGCCTGGTCTCGGGCGGGAACTCGGAGTCCCACTCGTCGAGGTACTCGACGCGGCGCTCCGGCTCGTCGTTCATCTTTCAAGGGTTGCACGGGGCGACAACCCCGCCCCTGTGGATTCGCGGCGGACGAGAGCTGTTTGCTAGTCTTGCCCCTCGGCGCGCACCACTAGCTCAACTGGCAGAGCAGCTGACTCTTAATCAGCGGGTTCAGGGTTCAAGTCCCTGGTGGTGTACGAGTGGAGGGCCCGGTCAGACTCACGGTCTGGCCGGGCCCTCTCGTCGTTCCAGCATTCCGGCCACGGTCTTCCAATCAATTCACTCGTGATGAAAGCTCTTTCATCCCGGTCATGAGCGGCCCAGGGACCTCGCTACCCTCAGCGCCGAAGGGGTGTCCGGTCAAGGCATCTGCCCCTGATCGTGAGAGGACACCCCTCGATGCCGAGCGCAGGAGCAGCGCACGTTCCAGCACGGTTCCCGTCGGCCGCACGCAAGGTGGTGGGTTCACTTCTCGGGTCTCTCCTGGTGCCCGGGATCCTGGTCGTCGCCGCCGCGCCCGCCCACGCTGCGCCTCCGACGACACCCGGCGCCATGGCGTCACTCCCGCCGTCGCGCATCCTCGACACCCGACTCTCGGGCGGGACCTTCCGCGCCAGTGAGTCGAGGTCGCTCCAGGTCACGAGCAAGGGCGGCGTGCCCTCGTCGGGAGTGTCGGCAGTCGTGCTCAACGTCACCGTGACGGATACGACGGCCGGGGGCTACCTCACCGCGTCACCGACCGGGACTCCCAGGCCCACCGCCTCGAACCTGAACTGGGACGCGGCAGGCACCACCACCCCGAACGCGGTGACGGTGAAGGTTGGAACCGGCGGCAAGGTGGACCTGTACCAGTCCGGACCTGGAACTGCGCAGGTCATCGTCGACGTCGCGGGCTACTTCGTGGACGGCGATGTGACCGACGCGGGCGGGTTCATCGCCCTCACGCCTGCGCGGATCATGGACACCCGTGAAGCCGGAGGAGCCTTCGCCCCTCTTGAGTCGCGCGACGTACAGGTCACCGGGAAGGTAGGGGTCCCAGCGGGCAATGTCTCCGCCGTCGTTGTCAACGTCACCGTGACCGACTCCACGGCGGGGGGCTACCTGACGGCCTATCCCTCCGGAACCAGCAGACCGACCGCGTCGAACCTCAACTGGACCGCCGGGGTCACCATCCCGAACCTGGTCACCGTAAAGGTCGGCGACAAGGGGAAGGTGTCGCTATACAGCTTCAGCACGGGCACGGTCCACGTCGTTGCCGACGTCGCCGGCTACTATCTCGGCGGCACTCCGACCAAGCCGGGCATGTTCGTGGCACTGGCTCCCTCGCGGGTCCTCGACACGCGGTCGTCCAGGCCCGTTGCAGCCTGGTCGTCCAGACCACTGGTCATGACGGGCCGAGGCGGCATCCCGGCCTCCGGCGTATCGGCGGTCGTGCTGAACACGACCGTGACGGACACGACGTCGCTGGGGTACCTCACGGCCTACCCCAACGCAGCCACGCCGCCGACCGCATCCAACCTCAACTGGTCGCGACCTGCCACGACGGTCCCGAACCTCGTCACGGTGGAGCTCGGGTCCGACGGGGCCATCGCCTTCTACAACGGCTCGTTCGGCACCACCCAGGTGGTGGCGGACACGGCCGGCTACTACCTGTCGGGACCCCAGGTCGACAACACGCGGCCCATCTACGACACGCTCGGCCAGCGGCTGGACGCCCACGACGGAGACCTGCTCCAGACCGCCGACGGAAAGATGTACCTGTACGGCACCGCGTACGGCTGCGGCTTCCGTCTGGGCGACTCCACCACCTCGTGGTGCGGCGTCCGCATCTACAGGACGACGGACCTGCACACCTTCACCCCGACCGGTGCCGTGGGCGGGAAGTATGCCTTCGACCATTCGACCTCGTACTGGCAGGACCTGTGCTCACCGTCCGACGGGCACTTCGGGTGCTACCGCCCCCACGTGGTGCAGCGCCCCAGCGACGGCAAGTACGTCATGTGGATCAACAGCGGCGGGACACAGGGCTACGTCACCCTGCTCGCCGACTCCCCCGATGGCCTGTTCGTCCCGACCGGTGTCGACCCGGTGCTCTCGGTCGACCCCAAGCTCGGCCTGCGCTGGGGTGACATGGACCTGACGATCGCGCCGGATGGACGCGGCTACATCACGTACACGGCGATCGACCCCGTCGACAACGCGCACACTCTCGTCATCGAGCAGCTCGACGCCACGCTGACCACCGGCACCGGTCGCCACGTCGTCACCGACTCGTCACCGTACGTGCCCGACCTGGCCGAGTCGCCGGCGCTCTTCTACGGCCCGAACAAGGCGTGGTACCTGATCTACTCCGACCCGGCCAGGCCGTTCCTTGCGACCGGTACGGGCGTGATGAACGGCCCGCGCAACACGGCCGACCCGATCGGGTCCTACGTCCAGCCGCGCCTGCTCGTTCCCGACTCGTGCGGAGGGCAGCCGAGCGGGGTGTGGCCCATCCGCGACGGCTCCGGACGGACGGCGTTCGTGTACGGGTCGGACCGCTGGGACACCGCCACCCTGAACCAGGCGAAAGCGACGAACTACTTCGGCTCGCTGACGTTCACCTCGTCGATCGCGGACGGCAAGGCGATCGACGCGTACGTCTGTCAGTCGTTCTGGTACCTGTGAGGATGGCGCGAGGGCCCGGCTGATCGCTCAACCGGGCCCCCGCTAGGACACGCGTCGCATACTACTTCACGCCACCAGCCGTGAGACCGGCGACGATCCTGCGCTGGAAGAAGAGCACGAGGATGAGCAGCGGGATCGTCGTGATGACGCCTGCAGCCATGATCGAGCCGTACGGGATGTTGTAGCCGAGGTTGCCCGTGAACTGGCTCAGGGCGACCGTGGCCGTCTTCATGTCCTTCGACTGCAGGAACGTCAGCGCGATCATGAACTCGTTCCACACCGCGATGAAGGTGAGGATCGCCGTCGTGAAGACGCCGGGCGCCGCGAGCGGGAGGATGATCTTCCGGAACGCCTGGCCCGGGGTGCAGCCGTCGACCATCGCCGCCTGCTCGAGCTCGACCGGCAGCTGCCGGAAGAACGCCGTCAGGTTCCACACGCACAGCGGAAGACCGAACGACAGTGACGGGATGATCGCAGCCTGGTACTGGTTGAGCCAGTTCGGGAACCAGCTGTACGTACCCGTGAACAGCTTGAACAGCGGGACCAGCAGCGTCACGCCGGGGAACATCGAGCAGCCGATGATGATGCTGAGAACGAGGCCCTTCGCAGCGAACCGCAGACGGGCCAGCGCGTACGCACCGATGATCCCGAACACCAGGGTCAGCACGGTCGTCGTGACGGACACGACGAGAGAGTTGACGATGGCCCGCAGGAAGTTGTTCTGCGGGCTGAAGACGCCGACGAAGTTCTCGAAGGACGCCGGGCTGGGCCAGTAGTCCGTGCTCTGCCCCATCGTCGGGAGCCGGAACGCCGAGATGACCATCCAGTAGAACGGCATGAGGCAGTAGACGACGATGAGCGCCATGCCCGCCGCCGATGCGATCCGGCCGAGCCACCAGCTGATGTCACGGTGAGGCTTGTTGAGGGCACCCAGCTCCTCCGGAGTGAGGTGCGCGATGACAGGAGTAGCAACCTGGGTCATGATGCCGCGCTCCCACTCGTGACGTTGGTACGGACCCGACCAGCGGCCTTGGCCTGCTGCTGGTGAAGCGCCTTCATGCGCTTGCGCTGCGCGTTGACCGCCTTGAGCTCCTCGTCACCGACGACATCGGCGCCGAGCAGCTTCACGAACAGGAACGCCACGAGGACGATATAGAAGAACAGGATGATGGAGTACGCCGCGGCCGGACCGTACCGGGTCTGCATCGTCTCCTGGTAGGCGAACATCGACAGGGTCTCGACGGAGTACTTGTTCGCACCGATCATGCCGTAGGGCAGGTCGAACATGCGGAGCGTGTCGAGCGTGCGGAACAGGACCGCCACGACGAGAGCCGGCTTGACCATGGGGAGCGTGATGCGGACGAATGTCTGCCATGCGTTCGCCCCGTCGACCCTCGCCGCCTCGTACACCTCGGCGGGAATCGTCTGGAGGCCTGCCAGAGTCAGCAGCCCGATGAAGGGGGCCGTCTTCCAGACGTCGGCGACGATGATCGAAATCTGCGAGTACTTGTTGTCGGCGAGCCACAGGATCGGGTTGTTGGTCAGGCCGAGGACCTTGTTGGCGACGCCGGAGGTGTTGAAGATGAGCTTCCACATCATCGCGGACACGATGGTCGGGATGGCCCAGGGCACCAGGATGGAGGCCCGGACCAGGCCGCGGCCACGGAATGCCTTGGCCATGATGAGCGCCATGGACACGCCGAGAACCGTCTCGAGGATGACGCAGACGACCGTGAACAGGGTGGTGTTGATGAACGAGTTGACGAGCCGGTCCATCGAGCCGTAGACGCCGACGACTGTGGCCGGGTGCGCGAAGATGTCGGTGAAGTTCTGGAACCCGACGAAGTTCGTCCCGGTCTGGACGAGACCGGTCTGCGGGTCGATCCGGTCGTTCGTGCGGAAGAAGGACTCGGTGACCGACATGATGATCGGGATGCCCGCCACGAGTAGCAGCACCAACATCGTCGGTGCCAGGAGCATCGCGGCCAGAGCGCCCTGGCCATCGGAGAACGCGTTCTTCTTGCGCTTAGTAGCTACCGGAGCTGTTCGCTCCGCTGTGGTGACTGCCATGGCACCTCCAAAGCGAGAATGGGCCGCTGGCGTGGCACCCGGGAAGACACCCGGATGCCACGCCAGCGAGACTACCTAGTGATGCCCTTACTTGACGAGAGCCTGGAGCTTCGTCTGGAGGTCGTCCATGGCTGCCTTCGGCGCCGCCGTCCCGTTCAGTGCGTTGTACGCAGCATCCTGGATCGCCAGCGTGACGTCGCCGTACTTGACGGCCTTCGGGCGGGCCTGTGCGTTGTCGATCGACGCCTTGAGAACCGGCAGGTACGCGAACTTGCTGGTCAGCTCGGGGTCGGTGTACAGCGCGGTCCAGGTCGGGGCTGACGAGTTGGCCAGCGTGTTCGACTTCTGGTTCTCGGGGCTGTTGTACCACTTGAGGAACGCCAGCGCGGTGCCCTTGTTCTGCGAGTACTTCGAGATGCCCATGTTGTGACCACCGAGGGTGGAGACGCCGGGACCGTTGAGGCCGGGGATCGGGGCGACGCCGAACTTGCCGGCGACCTTCGAGGATCCGTCAGTCTTCTGGGCCAGCGTGTACACGTACGGCCAGTTGCGGAGGAAGACGAGGTTGCCGTCCTGGAACGCCTTGCGCGACTCCTCTTCCTTCCATGTCAGCGCGGCCTTGGGGATGGTGCCGTCCTTGAACGCGTCCACGGCCCACTGGACACCGGCCACAGCCTGGGGGGTGTTGACCGTCGGCTTGCCGTCGCTCGACAGGAACTGGCCGCCCGCGGAGTTGACCATCTCGGCGAAGTTGCAGGTGAGGCCCTCGTACTTCTGGAACTGGCCGCCGTAGCAGTCGATGCTCGGGTTGGTCGTCTTGATCTTGGCGCAGGCCGCCTTCATGTCGGACCAGGTCTTGGGCACCTGGAGGCCCGCCGCGTCGAGAAGGTCCTTGCGGTAGTACAGCAGCGCGCCGTCAGAGGTCGACGGGAATGCGTACAGCTTGTTGAAGTACGTGCCGGAGTCGACGGCGGCCTTGAGGTAGCCGGAGGTGTCGAGGGAGCTCGGCAGCTGGGCAAGGTAGCCGTTGGCGGCGAACTCGGCGGTCCAGACGACGTCGACCGACAGGACGTCGTAGTTGGACGCACCCTTCGACTCGGCGTTCTTGATCATCGCAGCGCGCTGCTCGTCGGCGGACTCGGACAGCTCCACCAGGGTGACCTTCTGGTCGGGGTGGAGGGCGTTCCACTTGTCGAGGATCCCCTGGACGTAGCCGGAGGTGTCCTTGCCCTGTACGTAGTTGATGGGACCCGTCTTGCTCCACTCGTCCGTCGAGGCGGAGGCGGAGGCCCCCGCTGCACCTGAGGAGCTGCCGCAGGCGGCGGTCGCGAGGAGCGCCGTAGCAGACAGGACCGAGAGTGTGAGCCGGGCCAGCTGGTTCTTGCTTGCCATGTAGTAGACCTCACTTCGTTGTAGGGGCTCGGGCGAGCCTTGCCACAGTAAGACTCACCCATCCTTTGAAACGGTCCACCTTGGTGATCGCCGCCAATTCGTTACCAGGGCTGGATCCTGGTTCTTTTTGAACGAGCCAATGTGGTGCATCACGGACATTAGTGGATCCGTGAGGGGCGCGGCTACAGAGCGTGGACAAAACGCGGGCCCTCGTCTGGCAAGGCGCGAAAAAGGCTGTTTGACAAGGGAAGATGGAAGGTCACAAAGTGGTCACGACGCGCCTGGCACAGTCAGCGCGCGGCCCCGAAACGGTTCGGGGCGGAGGTCAGGCCCTCGACGAGCGCCTTCCTAGCGCCCTGACCGCCAGGACGAACGTCACGACGCCGACAGCTGCGCCCGCGATGAGCGCCAGCCGGTCCAGCCTCCAGCCGTACTGGTCCTTGACCTGGGCCTTCGCGGAGGTGAGCTGCTCGTCGGCGAACGCCTTCGCGTCCTCGACGGTGCGGTGGACGACGGCCTTCGGGTGGAACTCGCCGATGAGGTTCGCGAGGCTCTCCTCGATCTGCCGCTGGGCGCGGTCGATGTCCGCCTGGATCTCGGTGAGCGTGCGCTCGGTCGCCTGCTTCTCAGCCACGAGGTCCTCCCCCTGCTCCGCCGTACGTTCGCCCGGCTTGTGCCGGCGCGCCCGGCGCCACTCACTCTAGCCACCCCAGTACGGCCGTTCGAGGTGTCCGGAGGCGGATCGCTGCCGTGACGGTGTCGGCGTGGCCCACTATCGTCGGCGTATGACGACCCTGGCGATAGGCGACCCGGCCCCTCCCTTCACTCTCCCCGATGCCGACGGGAACCTCGTGTCCCTGTCGGACTTCGCCCCGGGCAAGGTCGTGGTCTACTTCTTCCCTGCTGCGCTCACACCGGGCTGTACGACGCAGGCGGTCGACTTCACCGCCAACCTCGGCGACTTCGAGCGCGCCGGGATGATGGTCGTCGGCATCTCTCCCGACCCCGTCCCGAAGCTCGCCGAGTTCAAGATGACCGAGCACGTGACGTTCCCGATGCTCAGCGACGCCGACAAGACGGTGCTCAAGGCCTACGGGGCGTACGGGGAGAAGGTCCTGTACGGCAAGACCGTCCTCGGCGTCCTGCGCTCGACGTTCGTCGTCGACGTCGACGCCGAGGGGGACGGGACGGTGGAGGTCGCGCAGTACGACGTGCGTGCCGCCGGCCACGTCACCAAGCTCCGCAAGGAGCTGGGGGTCTGACCTTTCGCCACGGGGGACAGAGCCGTACAGGCTTCTTCGCCGTCCGGGGTGAGCGCGCGCAACATGTTCGACAGGGGGTTCCAGAGACATGGCGACGAGGCCGGACCCGTGATCTCCGCCGAGCTGCTGGCCGTCGTCGTCGCGATGGTCGACGACGAGCCGTGCGTGCTCACGCTCGGGGAACCGCAGCCGCGGCTCCCGGCGGGACCGCTCCTGCCCGGGCACCGGTCGCTCCAGGCCGCGACACGGCTCTGGGTGGAGGAGCAGACCGGGCGCCGGCTCGGCTATCTCGAGCAGCTGTACACCTTCGCCGACCTTGACCGGGACGGCGGCTCCACGCGGACGGTCTCGATCTCCTACCTCGGCCTCACGACTCCCAACGCCGAGACCGGCTTCGGGGACTGGAGACGCTGGTACTCGCTGCTTCCGTGGGAGGACGTCCGTTCCGAGCCGACACTCCTCACGGAGCGGATCGAGCCGCAGCTCCGGGAGTGGGCAGGGAGCGAGAAGTCGCTGGCCGGCGAACGGCTGCAGCGCTGCGCGGTGACGTTCGGCCTCGACGACCACCCTTGGCAGCCCGACCTGGTCCTCCAGCGGTACGAGCTGCTCTACGAGTCGGGACTCGTCCCGGAGTCGCCCCCCGCGTGGCGGCAGCCGGATGCCGACCTCGTCCCCGGTGACCCCATGGTGGGCGACCATCGGCGCGCACTGGCGACGGGCCTCGCCCGGCTGCGCGCCAAGATCGGCTACCGGCCCGTGGTCTTCGAGCTCATGGCTCCGGAGTTCACGCTCGGCCAGCTTCAGGACTGCGTCGAAGCGCTCGCCGGACGTGCCGTGCACACCCAGAACTTCCGGAGGCTCATCGAGCAGCAGGACCTCGTGGAGGACACGGGCAAGGTGGAGAGCAGGACCGGCGGGCGCCCGGCCCGCCTGTACCGGTTCCGCCGGGAGGTGCTGCAGGAACGTCAGGCGGCCGGCACGAAGCTGCCAACGGGCAGGAGCCGCTGAGGTCCGCCGTCCCAGATGGTGGGCGGCCAGATGGCTCTGCACTTATGCTCTGAGTTAGCATAAGTGCAGAGCGAAGATACCTCCCGTCTGGAGAACCGCATGTCCCCCACACTGACCGCCGCCGGCCTGTACCCGAAGGTCGCCCACGTCGTCCCCGCCATCGAGTGGGCCACGATGTCCGACGACGTCGACGCGATCCTGCGACTCAAGCAGGAACGCAACGCCGTGATCCTCGGCCACAACTACATGTCGCCCGAGATCTTCCACGGCGTCTCGGACATCGTCGGCGACTCCCTCGCGCTCGCGCGTGAGGCCACCGAGGTCGACGCCGACGTCATCGTGCTCGCAGGGGTCCACTTCATGGCCGAGACCGCGAAGCTGCTCAACCCCGCCAAGACCGTGCTGATCCCGGACCTGCGCTCCGGCTGCTCGCTCGCGGAGTCGATCACCCCCGAGGACGTACGGGCCCTGCGAAGGCTCCACCCCGGCGTCCCGGTCGTCACGTACGTCAACACGTCTGCCGCGGTGAAGGCCGAGTCGGACATCTGCTGCACCTCCGGCAACGCCGTGCAGGTCATCGAGAGCCTCGGCGTCCCGCGGGTGATCATGATCCCCGACCAGTACCTGGCCGGCAACGTGGCGCGACTCACGGGGGTCGAGGTGATCACCCATCCCGGCGCCTGCGAGGTCCACGAGAGGTTCACCCCCACCGACATCCGACAGGTCCGCGTCGACTACCCCGGCGTGACGGTGCTGGCCCACCCGGAGTGCCCCTCCGACGTGGTCGACGAGGCAGACTTCTCGGGCTCGACGGCCCAGATGCAGGAGTTCGTCGAGTCGCGGCGACCCGCGCGCGTCGCTCTCATCACCGAGTGCTCGATGAGCGACAACCTCGCGGCCGCCAACCCGGACCTCGAGTTCGTACGGGCCTGCAACCTGTGCCCGCACATGAAGCGCAACACTCTCGGCGCGATCCGCCGGGCGCTGGAGACCATGACACACGAGGTGACCATCGAGGCGGCGGTCGCCGAGCGGGCTCGCCTCGCCGTCGACCGCATGCTGCAGGTCGGCAGGCCCGGCCGATGACCGCCGTGACGCGGGTCGTCCAGGCAGGCGGCCCCGTGATCGTCGGCGCCGGTCTGGCCGGGCTCACCGTGGCGGTCGAGCTCGCGCCGCTGCCGTGCGTCGTGCTGAGCGCGGGCCCGGTGAGCACCGGAACCTCGACGGGCTGGGCCCAGGGCGGGGTCGCCGCAGCGCTGGGCCCGGACGACAGCCCCGACCTTCACACCGCCGACACGCTGGCGGCGGGGGCCGGGCTCTGCGACGCCGACGTCGTCCGGGCCGTCACCGAGGCCGGGCCCGCCGCGATCTCCTGGCTGGCCGGACTCGGTGCGCGCTTCGACCGCGAGCCCGACGGCACGTACCGGCTCGGGCTCGAAGGCGCGCACACTCGGCGCCGGATCGTCCATGCGCTCGGTGACCGTACGGGTGCCGAGCTGCTGCGGACCGTCGTGGAGGCCGCACGCACTCGTCCCTCGGTGTCGCTGTGGGAGCACTCGGTCGCGCGGGAGGTCCTCGTCGCGGACGGCCAGGTGCAGGGCGTCCTCGTCGACACGCCCGAGGGTCCGGTCGAGCTCCGGACCGGCTCGGTCGTTCTCGCGACAGGCGGGATCGGCGGCCTGTTCGACGCCACCACGAACCCGCTGACCTCCCGAGGACAGGGACTGGCCCTCGGGTTCAGGGCCGGCGCAGCGCTGCGAGACCTGGAGATGGTCCAGTTCCACCCCACGGCCCTCGACGTCGGCCTCGACCCGATGCCGCTCGTGAGCGAGGCCGTGCGCGGCGAGGGGGCCGTCCTCGTCACCGAACGTGGAGAGCGCGTGCTCCGGAACCCTCTGGCCGCTCGGGATGTGGTGTCCCGCGCGGAGTGGGCCCAGCTCCAGGCGGGGCATCGCGTCTTCCTCGACGCCCGTTCCGCACCTGGCGCGCGGTTCGCCGAGCTCTTCCCCTCGATCGCCGCGACGGCCCTGGCCGCGGGCATCCACCCGGCGAGCGACCTGCTCCCCGTACGTCCCGCCGCCCACTACCACATGGGCGGGATCCAGGTGGACCTCGACGGCCGGACCACGGTCCCGGGGCTCTTCGCAGTCGGCGAGGTGGCCTCGACGGGCCTCCACGGGGCCAACAGGCTGGCCAGCAACTCGCTCCTCGAAGCAGTCGTCTGTGGACGCCGGCTGGCCCGGCACCTCCGGCGCACGACACCGGGCGCCGCCGGGGGCGTCCCCGCAGCCGCGCCGACGATGCGACCGTTCACGCCTGCACCGGTCGACCCTGCCGTCCGCCGCGTCCGTGAGATCCTCACGCGCGCCGCCGGGGTCCTGCGCGACGCCGAGGGGCTCGGAACCGCCCTCGAGCTCCTACGCGAGCACGTGGACACCGACGCCGGGCTGGTCGGCTACCTCGTGGTCCGCTCGGCACTGCAGCGCGAGGAGTCTCGCGGCGGCCACACCCGTACCGACTTCCCCGCCGCATCAACGGAGGTTCGACACACGATGATGACCGCGACCGACCTTGTGACTGTGGGCGTCCGATGAGAGCTCTTCCCCAGCTCGTCATCGAGCCGCTCGTACGGGCGGCCCTCCTCGAGGACCTGGGGCGCGCAGGTGACATCACCTCCGACAGCATCATCCCCGCCGACGCGCACGCGACCGTACGGCTCGTCGCCCGCGAGGCGGGTGTGGTCGCCGGGAGCGCGTGCGCCGTCCTCGCATGGCAGCTCGTCGAGAGGCGCATCGTTGTCCAGATCGACCTCCCCGACGGCTCCCGGGTCGAGCCGGGCAGTGTCATCGGCACCGTTGAGGGGCCCGCGCGCGGGGTGCTGACCGCGGAGCGGGTGGCGCTGAACTTCCTCGGCCACCTGTCGGGAGTCGCCACCGGTACCGCCACGATCGCCGACGCGATCGCTCACACGCGGGCGACGGTGTGCGACACCCGCAAGACGATCCCCGGCCTACGGGCTCTCCAGAAGCACGCGGTACGGATGGGAGGCGGCGCCAACCATCGCTTCGGTCTGGACGACGCGGTGCTCATCAAGGACAACCACATCGCTGTCGCCGGCGGGGTGGCGAACGCCGTCCGGGCGGTACGGGCGAACGCCGGCCACATGGTGAAGGTCGAGGTGGAGGTCGACGACCTCACGCAGCTCCGCGAGCTGCTCGACCTGGGGGTGGACGCCGTGCTGCTCGACAACATGGGGCCGGAACTCCTGCGGGAGGCGGTCGCTCTCGTCGACGGCCGCATGGTCACCGAGGCCTCGGGGCGGATCACCCCGGAGACGGCGGTACCGATCGCCGAGGCGGGAGTCGACCTCATCTCGGTCGGATGGCTCACCCACAGCGCCCGCGTGCTCGACATCGGCCTGGACCACGTCGGAGGCTGACCGCCGAGCGGGCCGGCCGGCCCCTCGCGTCAGCCGTCGAGCCGGGACTTCTCGGCCAACCTCGTCCGCAACATCGCCAGCTCGTCGCGCGGGAGCCGGTACGTGTGCTCGACGGCCGGGAACTCGCGCTGCCTGACGGCGTCGGCGTACGCGGTCAGCCCGCGCACGGCCTCGGACCGGAGGTCGGCGAACCGTCGCACGAACCTCGCGGCGTGACCGTCACTGAGGCCGAGCAGGTCGTGCCAGACCAGCACCTGGCCATCCGTCGCGCCGCCGGCTCCGATGCCGATCGTCACGCACGTGGTCAGCGGGGCCAGCAGCTCGGTCACCGCGGCCGGCACCGCCTCCAGGACCACCGCGAAGCATCCGGCCGCCTGCAGGGCGAGTGCGCCGTCGATGACCCTCTCCGCCTGGTCGGCCGTCCGTCCCTGCGCCCGGTAGCCGCCGAGCGACGTCGCCGCCTGCGGCGTGAGCCCGACATGGCCCATCACCGGGATGCCGGCCTCGACCACGGCTCGGGCCCGGTCGACAGACGTGCCGGCGCGTTCCAGCTTCACCGCGTCGGCGCCGCCCTCCTTGACGAAGCGCTGGGCGGTTCGCACCGCCTGCTCCTCCGACGCCTCGTACGAGCCGAAGGGGAGGTCTGCGACGAGGAACGGGTGGCGCAGACCCCGTCGCACGGCCCGTACCAGCACCAGCAGCTCGTCCACGCTGACCGGAACCGTCGACTCGTACCCGAGCACGACGTTCGCCGCGGAGTCGCCCACGAGGACGATGTCGACGCCCACCTCGTCGGCGATGCGCGCGCTCGGATGGTCGTACGCGGTCACCATGACGATCGGCTCCCCCGCCGCCTTCTTGGCGGCCAGCGAGGTGAGCGTGACCCTGGCCGCCGCGTCGCGCCCCCCGGCGGACACGTCAGCCCTCGGCCGTGTCGTTGAGCGAGGCCACGTCCGCGTCGACCGCGACGATGCGGTTGCTGCGGTCGACGTGGACCACGCGCGGCTCGTACGCCTCGAGGTCGCCCTGTTCGTACAGGCCGTACGAGATGAGGATCACCGTGTCACCGGTGTGTACGAGACGTGCCGCGGCACCGTTGACCTTGATCTCGCCCGAGCCCCGCGTACCGGCGAGCGTGTACGTCTCGAAGCGGGCGCCGTTGTCGACGTCGACCACGGCGACCTGCTCGTTGACGAGAATGTCCGCCGCGTCGAGCAGGTCGGGGTCGACCGTGATCGACCCCACGTAGTGGAGGTCGGAGTCGGTGATGGTCGCTCGATGGATCTTGCTCTTCAGCATGGTCCGGATCATGGGGCCACCTCGATGTTGTCGATGAGTCGTGTCGACCCCACCCGCGCGGCGAGGGCGATGAGCGTCGGGCGGTCGAGCGTCTCCACAGGCAGGAACGAATCGGGGTCCACCACGGCCACGTACTCGGCCTCGATGCCGGCGTCGGCCAGCACGTCCGCGACGGCCCGTGCGAGGAGGCCCGGGTCACGTTCCCCAGCCGCGACCGCCGACTGCGCCGCGACGAGTCCCCGGTGCAGCGCCGTGGCTCGCCGCCGCTCGTGCGGGTCGAGCCGCACGTTGCGGCTGCTCATGGCCAGGCCGTCCTCCTCCCGCACGATGGGGAGGACCTCGATCCGGGTCGGGATGTCCAGGTCGGCCACCAGCCGCCGGACGACGGCGACCTGCTGGGCGTCCTTGGCTCCGAAGAAGGCGATGTCCGGCCGGACCATGTTGAGCATCTTCGCCACGACGGTCGCGACACCGGCGAAGTGGCCCGGCCGCAGGGCGCCCTCGAGTACGTCCGCCACGCCCGACACCGTCACCGTCGTCGCGAAGCCCGGTGGGTACACGGCCTCCACCGCGGGCGCGAAGAGGATGTCCGCCCCGCACGCCTCGGCCAGCCTCGCGTCCCGGTCCTCGTCCCGAGGGTAGGCGACGAGGTCGGCCGCCTCGTTGAACTGGGTGGGGTTCACGAACAGCCACACGACCACCAGGTCACAGGAGGCACGTGCTGCCCGGATCAGCGAGAGGTGGCCCTCGTGGAAGGCGCCCATCGTCGGTACCAGCCCGACGCGGCCGCTGGAGGCCACAGCGGCACGTACGGCCGCCACGTCACGAACGATCCTCACCGCCGGGTCTCTCCCGCCTCGAGCTGTACCACTGGAGCAGGTCACGCCGCGATGGCGCCAGACGAGCCTACGCGAGTGCGCGCGCACCTGTCCTGCCTCCCCGTCCTCGTGGGACGCGAGTGGCGGTGGGGACGGGAGAAGCGGCTGGTACCGGAGAAGGGACTCGAACCCTCACGCCTTGCGGCACAGGAACCTAAATCCTGCGTGTCTGCCAGTTCCACCACTCCGGCTGGCGTCTCGAGTGTACGAGAGCGAGCGGCCCCCGACGTGTCCACGAGAGGTCTCATCGGAGCGGTTGAGCTCTACTCCCGGGGCCACCTCTCGGGAGTCGCGACCCGGAGACGGTTGAACATCCTGAGCGCCTCGGCCCGGTCCTCCACTCCACCCCCCTCGTGACCGTTGTATGGCCAGACCGTGATCGACTTCGGCCCCCCGTAGTTGTGAAAAGCTCCGAAGACGGTCGAGGGCGGACACGTGGCATCCATGAGTGCCGCCGAGAACAGGGCGTGAGCCTGTGCGCGCCGAGCCAGGTTGACGCCGTCGAAGTACGAGAGGGTGTGGAAGACCCGATCAGCATCCGTCCTGTGCACGGCGAGGTAGCGACCCAGCTCCTGGTAAGGCGGGTTGTCTGTCAGGACGGATGCGCGACGAAGATCGCAGAGAAAGGGCACGTGTGCGGCGATCGCGGTCAGGTCGCGGCGGAGCGCAGCCACCGCGATCGCGATTCCCCCACCCTGGCTTCCCCCCGTGGCGAACAGCTGCGACGAGTCGACCCGCGGATGGGCCCGAAGTACATCAACAGCGCGGACCGCATCGACGTAGACCCGGCGATAGTAGTAGTTGTCCGGGTGGTCGATTCCCCTGGTCAGGTGACCGGGGAACGACGGGCCGCTTCCGACGGGGTCCGGCGTCACCCCGGCGCTGTGCCCCGAGCCCTGACCGCGCGTGTCCATGACGAGGGTCGCGTAGCCGGCAGTTGGCCAGAGCAGATGATCGAGGGGATTTCCGCGCCCGCCGCCGTACCCGAGGTACTGCACGACAGCGGGCAACCGTTCCTCGTTGTTCGTCGGCAAGAGGAGCCAGGCCGCGATCACGTGGCCGCCAAAGCCGGCGAATGTGACATCCCACACGTCGACCGACTCCAGGCCAGCGTCAACGGGTGAGAGCGTCACGTCGAGCGGGTACTCGCCGGACTCTGACAGGGTGCGCAGCCAGAAGGCGTCGAGGTCGTCCGGCTCCTGGGCCGCGCTGCGGTACTGCCACAGCGCTGCCTCATCAAGGTCCGTGAACATCTGCGTGGAGTCTCCTGCCTGCTACCGAGCGACGCGAATGCTGGCGAGATGTCTGTCGCTGGTGCGTATCTCGTCCGGCCAGGCCAGCATGATCCCCAGACGGCCGTTGAGGAGGGCCTGGAAATCTCGAAGCACGCCTTCCGTGCGGTACACCTGTTCCGGCGAGACGCGTTCTTCAGCGCAGAAGGCCGCGAGCGCGCCCACGGCCTCGCCGATAGACCATTCGACTGGGTGCAATCGGTAGGCGCCATTGGTGATGTGCGTCGTGCCGATGTTCTTGTTCGCCGCGAGCAGGTTGTCCACGCCCTGCGGCAGCAGCGCACCCAGTGGGATCTGGAACGGATGACAGTCGATGTCGATGTAGGTTCGGCCCGACGTGCTCGGATGCAGGTCGATTCGGTAGTACCCGACGCCCACGGAATCCGAGAACTGCGCGGCACTCCGATCGTCCTCGCGCATGTGCCGGCCGATGTGGCCTTCGGTGATCGTGAACAGCGCGCGGATCCGTCGTGACTCGCGTACGTAGACCTCCTTGGCCAGCCCGTCCCCGGTGCCGGTGACGTCTCCACGGAGGAGCAGCTCCGGATACCCGGTGCCTCCATCGGAGCGTGGAGCCTCCGTCTGCATCCAGTGAATGAACGAGAGGGTCAGCTCGCGGGCACCGTCCAGGGCTGACTGGCGGGCGGCGTCGCCGACCCCAAGCAGTGGCTTCTCCCAGTAGTCCGCCTGAGGCCAGTTCATGAGGGTTACGTCGCCGCTCGGCCACGATGGCCGCATGGTCGCACGCGCAAGAATCCGGCGATAGTGCCACAGGTCGTGGTCGCGGCTCGTCTCGGCATCATGCGGACCGCCGGCAAAGATCGGCCGGGTGCGTCGACCCAGAGTGATCGGCTCGACGTCGTCCCACGACAGCTGCGGCCCGGGCCAGAATGGTGCGACCGACGTCTTCCAGTGGTCGTACCCGGCAGGACGATCGATCGTATGGTCCTCACCCGCGCGGTACTCCAGCGCGGCGCACCACGTCACCGCCTGCTGGTCGAGCGGGTCTGCGACCGCGGGGGCGTGCCGCTCCCCCGTCTCGTCCGCTGACTCGGCGCCCATGACGAACGGGACGTCCGCGAGAGGCAGCAGGTCGCCCAGCTCCGTGGCATCGGCCACGAAGCGGCCCTCCAGCCGAGTCTCGCGACCATCGCGTGAGTCGCGCACCAGCACGGCCACAAGCCGCGATCCCTCACGCTCGACCGCCAGCGGCTCCACATGGGTGAGGACTTTGAGCAGTCCGGAGGCAATCAGCGGGGAGACCATCTCCAGTATCGCGAGCGCGCCGACCCTCGGCTCGTGACAGAGGCCGGAGACGAATCCCTCACCGGGGTTGAGGTTGATGGTGTTCTTCGCGGCGTCGGTCAATGGATAGTTACGGCGGTAGTGGTCGCGAATACGATTCCGCAGTTCCGAGTAGCTCGGCGAGATCTGGTGCGTCTCGATCCACTTGTGCTCGTCCGGTGGGACCGCTTGGGTCGTGAGCTGCCCGCCGAGCCAGTCACCGCGCTCAGCGAGGACCACCGTGCTGCCGAGCCGAGCGGCAGTCAACGCCGCAGCGACCCCGCCGAGTCCTCCGCCGATCACCACGAGATTGGCGGCGTAATGCCTTTCGGGCATGGTTTGAATACCTTTCTTCGTCCACGTGGGCATCAGCCCTTGAGGCTGCCTTCTGACAGTCCAGAAATGAAACTGCGTTGATTGAACAGGAAAATGACAAGAACAGGCAAGGTGACCAACACCGCACCTGCCATCAGCGGCCCGTATTGAACGTTCCCCGCCGACAGGAAACGGGCAAGCGCCAGCTGAACCGTCTGCATCCGAGCCGACGAGGTGACGACTAATGGCCACAGGAAGTCGGACCACACCGCCGTGAACGAGAAGATCGCAACTACCGCGACCAGGGGCCTGGCCAGTGGAAGGTAGATTCGCGAGAAGATGCGCCACTCCCCAGCCCCATCGATCCTTGCGGCTTCGGAGAGCTCGATGGGGGCAGTGCTGAAGAACTGTCTGGCCAGAAAGATGTTCATGGGCATCACCAGATACGGCAGAACGACACCCGCTAGCGTGTCCAACAATCCACTCCCCCCCTGGCCGACAATGTCGTTGCCACCGACGAGAGGGATACCCCTGGCAATCAGGAAGAGCGGGATCAAGGTGACCGAACCGGGGATGGCAGTTGTCGAGACCAGAAGGTAGAAAAGGGGGGTTCTACCCGGGAACGGGAGCATCACAAACGCATAACCGGCCATCACGGCGATGAGACAGTTGGCTGAAACTGCTACGACTGCGACAATTGCCGAATTCAGCAGCGCGCGAATGAGGTTGGCATTGACCAGGGCGGTTGTGAAGTTTCCTAGCGTCGGATGCGACGGGATGAGACTGATCGACCCGAATGCCTCCTTCTCGGGAGTGAAGGCGATGCTGATCATCCAAAGGAAGGGAACCAGGACGATCACCGTGGTCAGCCCCAGAATGAGGCCTGCACCCCAGCGGTTTCGCCTCATCTCCTTATGGCTCACGCTGCGCACGCTGCTGGTTCGGCGAGTCGCCCTTGAAGCTCTCATTTTTGTCTCCCCATCAGTCCGCGAATCGATAGCAAGGAGAAACCAGCAATGAAGGCGAAGAGCACGAAGGCCATGGCCGATGCGTATCCGAGCTGGTTGTACTGAAATGCCTGAGTATAGATGAGGTAGTTGACCGTGGTCGTGCTGCCAAGTGGCCCTCCCTGGGTCAGCACATAGATCTCGGCAAAGCCTTGAGCGAGGAAGATGATGTCCATGGCAACCACATAGACAAGCATCGGGCGAAGGCCGGGCAGCGTCACATAGCGGAACAGTCCCCACGCGCCTGCGCCATCGACTCGGCCCGCCTCGTACAGCTCCTTTGGAATGGACTGGAGGCCGGCCAGCAGCAGCACCATGTTGCTGCCGAGGGCCATCCATATGCGCATCACGGATGCCGCGTTCAGCGCGGTGTCCTGATCGAGCAGCCATGACTGACGGGGCAGGCCGAGAATCCCGAGGATCTCGTTGATCAGGCCGTTCTGCGAATAGATCCACAGCCAGACCATGCTCACGGCGGTGAGTGAGACAATGTGTGGGACGTAGAGGGCCGAGCGAAAGAACCCCACACCGCGAAATGGCCGGTTGACCAGCAGCGCCAAGCCAAGTGCTGCAGCGACAGTGATCGGCAGGACCTGCGCCACGTACCGTCCCGTGACCAGAAGCGAGTTTCCGAAGTCGGCGTCCGTCAGGAGCCTGGCATAGTTCTCAACGCCAATAGGCGTGGGGCCCGACCGACTGAGCGGGCTGTACTTTGTGAAACTGAGGATCAGGCCGTACAGCACCGGGGCGAGTTGGAAGACCAGCACGTAGAGCGCCGCAGGCAGCACGAAGAGAAGCCCGGACCGGCTCGCGTTCGTCCAGCGACGTCTTGGGTTCGATATCCGCCTTGGGGGCGCCCCCCCGACGGACGCAGGTCCCCGAGCGCCCTTCGGAGAGGGCCGCACCACTACGCTCATGTGATTCTCCAACTCGCCCACGCGCCAACTAGCCGTTCGCCTTCAGGATCTTGTCCACCGCCGCGGCTGCCTGGGTCAACGCATCCTTCGATGACATCTTCTTGTTCAGCGCCTGCTCCAGAAACTTGTCCATGGTGTCGCGGATCTGGACCCAGCCTGGGACATTCGGATTCGGCACGAACTGCGGGGCCGCCTTGACGAACGCCTTGAGAATGGGGCTGTTCTTGACGTAGGACGTCTCAGCGGCAGAGGAGCGCGGCGGGACTGCACCGATGCCCTGCGTGTACTCCACGCTGGTGTCGGGCGCAATCATGTACTGGATGAACTTCCAAGCCAGTGCCTTGTGCTTGCTGTCGGCGTTGATCATCAAGCCTGGGCCCGCTCCACCCATGGCATAACCCTTGTCAGCGCCTTCGAACTTAGGCGGCATCATGACACGCAAGTCCATTTTGGGGTTGGCTGCGACGATCTGCTGCATGCCGTTGGGGGTCTGGAATTCCATTGAGGCAGTGCCGAGCACGATCGGCTGCTGGGCGGTCGGCGTGTTGATGTAGTTGGCGCCAAGTCCCGCGGACACTGCGTCGGGGCCGTTGAAGAGGCTGGTGAAGTAGTCGAGGGCGGCCACACCCTGCTGCGAGTCGAAGGCCGCGGCTGTCTGCTCCTTGTTCAGCTGCGTCCCCCCGTTGGAGAGGAGGAGCGCCGCGAAGGTCTGCTGTCGACCGATGGGCTGGCTGGGCAACAACAGGCCGGAGCGGGTAATGGCGCCGGACGCATCTCGCTTTGTCAGCTGCTTGGCGGCAGCGCGCACGCCCTCCCACGTTGTCGGCGGCTTGTTGGGATCGAGTCCTGCCGCCGTGAAGTCGGCGGCGTTGTACATGATCAAGCTGCCCTGCATCGACAGGGGAACCAGATACTGCACTCCGTTCACCTGGCCGCCCTGCAAGGCGGAGGACATGTCGCTTCGATCCTTCTCGCTGAGCTGTTGGATGTAGTTGGTCAGCGGCTCGACGCGCTTGTTGGTGACGAAGTCGGCGACCGCCGCGGGACCATGCCCGAAGACATCTGGGGCCGTCCCCGCCGCGAACGCAGCGTTCAGCTTGGTGGAGATATTGCTCCAGTCCACGTAGGTAACGCTGACCTGAGCGCCCGTCGCCTTCTCGAAGTTCGGGACAATCTTCTTCGTGACGAGGGCAATCTCGGTCGGGTCCGTGCCGGGAAACCAGACGCTGATCTTTCCGCCCTCCGTCGGCACTGCCCCTGGGCTGGTCCCGGACCCGGCTGTCGGCCCTGCGCAGCCAGCCAGGACAAAGGCACTGACTGCAGCGATGGTCACCGTCCCTGTGAACAATCGATGGCGTTTCATAGCCTGCATGACGACTCCTCATTCCTTTTCGTGTACGGCGGGGGACGATCCCCCTCCTGGTTCGTGAACGTGCTCAGGCTGCTCACGTGGCCCGGTCCGATGTCGAGCCCAGCTCAGACGTGCTGTGCAGCCGTGCGATCGTGGTCAGGAGCGGTGGCTCGCACGGCAACACCTCGAAATGGTCGGACCCGATGTGACCGTCAAGGAGTTCGATGAGCACAGCAACGGCTCTTCGGCCCAGTTCACGTCGCGGGACCGTGATGTGGCTCCAAGGGTTGACCGCGTCGGCACGTGGTGCATTGTCAAGAACGACGACGGAGAGCTGGTCCGGTATACCAATGCCGATGGCCGCCGCGAGACCGCCGAGTGTCGTCGCCAGCTCGTGGTTCTCGATGACGATCGCAGTCGTGCCGGCGTCAAGCACACCCAGGAGCCAGGCCTGCGTCAACTGATTCGGTTCGCAGATGCGGCGTTGGGTCGCGTTCAAGGCGCGGAAGGCGATGGCCTCGTCGAAACCCGCACGGCGCTCTTCCTGCGGGTTCTTCGTCAGCGAGGTGCCGAGGTAGGCGATAGAGCTATGCCCATGGTCGGCGAGGGTATTGACGACAGCGCCGACCGCACCGAAGTACCCGGCGGTCACATATGGCACCCCAGGAACATCACGATGGCCGATGAAGACGAACGGAAACCCCTCGCCGGCAAGCCGTCGGAGCTCCTCGTCGTTCTGTTCGAGACCGAGAATCACAGCACCGTCAGCGAGTTTCAACCGATTCGAGCCCGACCCGTAGATAGTGCGGGTCCCGTCACTGCCCTGCGTCGAGGCGAAGAGCACGAGATCCTGCCCGAGTTCGACGGCCTGCTCCTCGATCCCGATGAGGATCTCGTTGAAGTAGTTGTCCGAATGTACGGGGAACACGCGCTCGAACGTGTGCACGCCGATGAGTCCGTTACGTCCCCCTCGTAGAGACCTTGCGGCGACATTCGGCACATAGCCGAGCTGTCGTATTGCGGCGCGAATGCGCTCCTGGGTCGTCTCCGGGATACCGTTCTCAGCCGCCCTGCCGTTGACCACCATAGAAACCACCGCTTGAGACACCTCAGCGATGCGAGCGATGTCGCGCTGCACGGGCTTGGTCTTCTTGACCACGTCACGTCTCCTCACTGAGGACGCTGGGCTAATCTCTAGGTTATACGTATAACCCGATGGTGTTTTTCATGTTATGGCGACAGGCACAGAGTTGTCAAGCGCCCACTGTTGACCCATGGACGGAGGATCCACGTGGAGGAGGGGTGATGATGAGGCCGATCCCCGCGTACGCGCAGGTCGACGAAGCAAAGTGTCACGGCTCTCGTGACCTGAGGGAGTCCGGGTGGACGTGTTGGTGCGGGTGGCAGAGGTCGAGCCCTCGAGAGTCGGGGTTACCGGCGGGGGGACTCGCCCACCCCACCTCGGACAGGGTCCCTGAAGAAGATCATCCGCGGACAACGCCCTAGAAACCCCTTGGCGTCTGGGGACTCTCCTTCCTTTTCCGAGGAAACTCTGGCCGCGCCTATCCTTTGAGGCCGCTGGCGAATCCTTTGATGACATACTTCTGCAGAAGGAAGAACACGAGGATGATCGGCAGGATCGCTATGAGGATTCCTGCAAAGACCACCCCCCATTCGGTCGCGTACTCGCCCCTGAATGAGAAGATCGCGACCGTAAGCGTACGAGCCTCGCTGCCGCCCAGGTAGAGCAACGGCGTCAGGAAGTCGTTCCACACGTGGATGGAGGTCACGATAACGACTGTTCCGGTGACCGGCCGTAAGAGGGGAAAGACGACGCGCGAGAAGCTCTGGAAAGCATTCGCTCCGTCGACCTGTGCGGCCTCCTCGTACTCGCTGGGCTGGGTGGCCAGGAAGCCGCTGTACAGGAACACGGTCAGCGGAAGGTAGGCGCCGACGCTGTAGATGATCACCGACCAGGGCGTCTGCAGCAGCCCCAGGTCGCGCATGAGCTGGTACAGGGGAACCATGCCGAGCTGGATGGGGATCGAGATTCCCAGGGTCACGAGAATGAGGAGAACCCGGTTGACCCGGCCGGCGCCTCGAACGAGCCCGTACGCCGCCGCTGACCCGAAGCAGATCAGCACGACGACACTGATCGCGGTGATGAGAATCGTCTGCACGAACGCGCGGGCAAGATCCGCCTGTCCCCACGCGATCATGAAGTTGTCGAGGTAGAGCCGGGTGGGAGGGGTATAGGCGGACTTCGCGACCTCCGTGGGCGACTTGAACGCGACCACGACGAGAATGTAGATCGGGAACAGCGCGATCACCCCGAAGACGGCGAAGAGCAGTTCCAGTGCCAAGCTCTGCACACCGTAACGTCTTCTCATCAGGTTGCCCCCGTCCGTCGGCGCGCCCACGTCTGGATGAACGCAGCGGCCGCAATGATCATGGTGAGCACCAAGGCGATCGCAGACCCGTACCCGTAGTTGCCCAGCACGAATGACTGTTGGTACGTGACGAGCGACAGAACCTGGGTGGCAACGCCCGGGCCGCCGTTCGTCATGACGAAGATCTGGTCGAAGATCTTCAGCGCCCCGACCATTGTGAGCGTGATGTTGATGGTCGTGGCAGGACCGAGCATCGGTCGGGTGATGTGCCAGAAGTTCTGTCGCCCGTTGGCACCGTCGATCGCGCTTGCCTCGTACAACTCAGCGGGTACCTCCTCGAGAGCGGCGAGGTAGACGACGATCGAGAAGCCGGTGTTCTGCCAGATCAGGGCGACGATGACCGACCAGATCGCCACAGAGGTGCTGCCGAGCCAAAGCTGGATCAGCGAACCCAGGCCGAGCCCGGAGAGCACGCTGTCGATAGGCCCGCCAGGGTTGTACAGGAACTGCCACAGCACCCCCACGATGAGCGACGGCAGGATGAACGGCAAGAAGAAGATGGTCCGCAAGGCCCCGCGCAGCTTCAGCCTCTGGTGAAGACCGATCGCCAGCATCAGCGCGAGGGCGGTCTGACCGATCACCAGAGAGACGGTGACCAGGATCGTGTTCCCGACCGAGCGGATCGCGTCCTGGTCTGCAAGGAGCGTCCGGAAGTTGGTCAAGCCGACGAAGTCAGCCCGTCTCCCCCCCTTGGAGTTCGTGAAGGCGAGAGCGGCACCCGCGAAGGTCGGGTAGATCAGCACCGTTCCGTAAAGAACGAGTGCGGGCAGTGCGAACCAGAGCAAGCTGCGTCTGTTGGGATGCCTGCCCTTCTTGAGGTTCTTGCCCGTACTGATCGCGGGTGCCACAGTCGTCGTCATATCGTCGTTACCTCATCAGCCCTTCGCGTAGGCCGCATCGAGTGCAGCGAGTACCTTCGGGATGGTGATCTCGCCCGACGCCAGCAGCGGTGCAGTCTTGAAGAAGGCCTGCTGAGTGTCGCCGTTGACCCACCGGTGGTTGGGGAACGGGGTGAAGTGCTGGTTGGCGATGTACGGCTTCAGGACGGTGCCCAGCTCTGTCGAGACGGCCGTCGAACCGGTAAGGATCGGGATGCTCGAGGTCGCCTTGGCGTAGTCGGCCGCGCGGGTGGGGTCGGACAGGTACTGGAACCAAGCCTTGGCGCCGTCGGGGTTCTTCGCCTTCGCGTTGAGGGCCAGCAGCTCAGGTGAGATCGGTACGTAGGTCTCGTCCGGGTTGTCCGTCGCGGGCAAGGCGAACACGCCGACATCGTCCGCCTTGTTCGGGAAGGACGCGAACAGCGCCGGAGAGTTCGTCGAGACGAGCGGAATCATGGCCGCAGCCCCGGAAGCAGTCTGCTTCATGGCTCCGTCGAGCGTCACCCCCAGCGCGTTCGGAGTGATGTAGCCCTTGTCCATGAGCGTCTTGTACTTGGCGAAGACCTCGTTCCATCCCGGGTCCTTGACGAAGCTCGTCGTGCCGGCCTTCATCTGTGCATCGATGTCCGGTTCACGCGCGCTCACCAGCGAAGCTGCGAGCATGTACGGAATGAACTGCGCCATCGACGGCGTCCCCAGGCCCTGAGCGACAGGAATCTTGTCGGCGTCCTTCAAGGTCTGACAGACGGTGAGGAACTCGCTCCATGTCGTCGGAGCCTTGACTCCGACCTGGGTGAACACTGCCTTGTTGTAGAACATGAGGATTGCCTGACCGGAGGTCGGGTACGCCCAGATCCTGCCATCCCACTCGAGGAGCGCGCGATACGACGCCGGGATGTTCTTCGCCCAGGGCTGGTCGGTCAGGTCGGCCAGCGATCCTTCCTTGGCCAGCGGGAGTACGCCAGCCGTCAGGCTGCCGAGCGCGGCTCGGACCACATCGGGCGCCGTCCCAGAGTTGATCTGGATGCGAAGCTGCTCGACAAGGGCGTTCACCTCAGAGGTCGTCGGCTTGAACTCGTAGCCTGTCGACTGCGTGAAACCGTCGTAGAACGGCTTGAAGCCGGCTCCTTGCTCGTGCGTGATGAGCGCAGTGACCTGCTTCGTGCCGCCTCCGGAGCTGGCTGACGTGCACCCTCCGACAGCGAAGGCTGTCGCTAACACCCCGACAGCAGTGGCGCCAAATTGGCGCCGGGTAAGAGATTGCATAGTTGCGTTTTCTCCTTACTGATGTTTGACGGTATTTGTGGTTTTCTGTTCGTCCGGGGCGACTATCACGGCTTCGATGTTCAGCACAGTGGCGATCTTCTGGATGGTCGCGGCGTGGTGACCGATGCCGAGCGCATAGTGATGCGTCGGGGCCTCGGCGACCCATCTCTTCAGGAATGTGCGCACATCGGGCTGGAATCGGCCGAGTGTGTTGGTGTTTCCCGTGGGCGGAACTGGGAGGTGGAGGGACTGTCCTTCGGCAATCACGAACTTGAACTTCCCGTTCGCCGTGATGGTGTTTCCCAACATGGTGATGGGGCCCTCTTTGATATTGAACTCCACGCTCGCACCAGCGCCAGGCTTGCCGTGGTACTTGCGAAGACTCCGGATCGCGGGCCGACCTTCGGCGATATTGATGTGGTGCGGGCCGTCGTGTCCGACAAGTACCGCATCCCGCTCATAGTCGATGGGATGGAACTCGGCGAAGCTTCCGCCGATCTCAAGGCGATCCATCACCATCATGGCGACACAGGTCTTGATATCGAACTCCCCGCACATGGGGAACCCCGCCGCCTGCAGCAGCGAGTTGCCCACGATCAGATTCGTCATCAGGGTTCGCGTCTCGGATCCCGGCAGTCCCTCGTAGTAGTACGCCAACCCGTCGAGGTTCTTCTCCGCGACGAATTGGTCAAGGGCCACGGCCGCACGCGCGGCCGTCGTCAGATCGTCCTGGGTGAGGCGCAGGGTGAGTGGGTCTGAGACCGGGTCCGGGGTGTCGAAGAACGCGAGAATCTCCCTTTGCTTGGCGTCCACCATCCTCGGATCCTGGTCGACGTAGTGGCGAAGGATGTCCTCAGGCTCACAGAGCACCACGTGGCTGCCGAACGTGGCGGTGAGCGCCGTCGGGTCGGTGTGCATGTCGAGCATCGACTCCAAGACGTGCCCCATCAGACCGATCCGTGCGTTCCGCAGACTGTGGTAGACCTTCGCGATCTGGCACCACTCAGCCAGCTCAGCGTCGGCGATCGGGTCGTCGTGCAACTTGCCCAGGATCACCTCGGGGGGCCGCTTACCCATGCGTACGGCCGTGGCCGCGAACTCAGGAACGGCACAGAAGTCGTCGTTGACCAGCTGCATGTATGTGGTCGCGTGCGCATAGTCCATCGCGGCCAGTGGCTGCAGCGCAACCAAAACCACAGGTATGTCGAGAGCACGAATCAGCACGCCGAAGGTCGAGGACGTGGCATACGTGACCATGTCGACGAACAACAGGTCGAGGTCAGCGGCCCGGATCTTTGGCAGCGCCGCATAGGCGGTTTGCGCATCGTCGACCATTCCGAAATTGATGGCCTCTACCCCGTTGGCGACAACCTTTGCCTCGAGGGTCCGCGCTTTCCCTTCCATGTCTTCGAGGAGTCCGGCGAACTGCCCCCAGTAGACGTTGTGTCCCACTGAGAGAATTCCCACTCTGGCTTCCAGTGGCCTACGGCGTTCAATCGCCATGCCTCTTGCTCCAATTCTTATCGTAGTTCCTTGGTGCCGATATCTGTCGGCGCGCTCACAGCGCATCCACTACTCGAGGCAGAAGACTTCCTGCATGAACCTGCTCGTGGCATGCTCTTCGTCCGGCTCCATCATGAGCGGAGCCATGCCGGCCTGCCATTCGAGCCACGTGTCGTCCTGCCCCATCCGAGCTCGATGGTGGTGCCTGGTGCATGGTGGCCGGTGTCGAGGCAGATCATTGTCTTCTCCCCGAGCACGGGGACCTGGGGATGGCTGGTATCCCAGTCGCACACGTCCGTGTGGTATAGCGCCGGCGCGTGGAACCTGTACTCCAGCACCAGACGCTGCTCAGGTCCGAGCCGGTCATAGATCTTCGCAAGGGAGCTGGCGAGCCCGATCTCCTGATGGCCACGGATGTCGACCTGGCCGGGGTGATCGGAGCCGTCAGCCAGCAGCTGCCGAACGCCCACGAGGGCAACTTGGTGGCCCGTGTAGCCAGCTCATCACTGATCGGTTCAAAGGTGGTCATCATCGACCCTCTGCTCATGTTCGGTCCGGATTCAAATGAACCGTTTCAGTCAAACTATCCTGCCGTCCGCAGCCTGTCAATAGGCTTTGACTAGGTTCTATGCATCAACGAGGCAGGAAGATCCGGCCTTATGATGGGCCATGATCTGAAGCGCTTCATATACCGAGAGCTCAGTTCTGCTGCGATGGCACAGGGTTCGCTTCGGATCAGTGCGCCGAGCGCGCAGGGAAGAACCGAGCTGTTGGTGGGCTATACGCTCGAGACAGGCCGCGAGAAGCCGTGGTGGAGGAGGGTGACCGTGCGGAACGGCGACAAGGTCCGCCTGAGCGACGTGGCGCGGGCCGCCGGGGTCTCCCTCGGTACCGTCTCCAACACGCTCAACCGCCCCCATACGGTGTCGGAGCAGACACGCAAGAAGGTCCTCGCCGCAATCAAGAAACTTGACTTCGTACCAAACGAAGGCGCGGCGTCCCTACGCAGTGGTACAAGCAGGATGCTTGGCTTGGTGATCCCGGACGTCACCAACCCGATCTATGCCGAGATCACGAAGGGCGTTGCAGTTGCCGCTGAGGCAGCAGGCTATGCAGTCATGTTGTTCAACACCGATGACCAGCCCGACCGCGAGCTCAGACAACTCGAGATGCTCGCGAGACACAGGTCGGCCGGCGCCCTGATTGTCCCTCGAAAGGCCGACGACCATCGCCTTGAACGACTTCGAAACCTCGGACTGCACCTGGTTCTCATTGACCGTGCCGCATCCGAGCATGACGGTTGCTCAGTTTCGATCGACGACGTCCGCGGCGGCCTCCTAGCCACGAGCCATCTTCTGGCCTCAGGTCGGAGGAAGATCGCGTTCGTCAGCGGACCGGTTCTGGTCCCGCAGGCGGCAGGGCGGCTTGAGGGTCTCCGCAGAGCCCTTGTTCAGGCGAAGCTCGATCCCGGCAGCTGCATTGAGATCGACATGGAGGACACGTCCTACGCCGACGGTGAACTCGCGGCGAGCCGGATCGCGGAGA
This sequence comes from Actinomycetes bacterium, assembly GCA_021803025.1. Classification (GTDB taxonomy): domain Bacteria; phylum Actinomycetota; class Actinomycetes; order Propionibacteriales; family Propionibacteriaceae; genus Fen-668. Next base: position 48,348 of record JAJZQV010000003.1, read on the forward strand.
TGTCCGACCCGCCGGACGGCGTCTTCTGCATCAACGACCAGCTGGCTATCGGGGTCTTGCGGGGACTCATACGCGCCGGCATCAGTGTTCCCGCCGAGATTTCCGTGGTGGGATACGGCGACTCCGCCATTGCCGAGAGCGCACCCGTGCCACTCACCACTGTTCGGCAACCCATGTTCGACCTCGGGCGCGCAGCAGTAGGTCAACTGCTCAGCGAAGTGGACGAATCCCGTGAGGAGCACCACCACTCCTCGACTGTCTTCGTTCCCTGTCTCGTGATCAGGTCCTCAGCTCCTCAGATCGAGCGAAGCAGGACTCCTAGCGACGAGTAGTCGTTCCGTCAGAGTTGGACGAATTCATGGCTCTTCACAATCGACAGAGCAGCTGGGGCCTGAAGCCGCCGGTCTCGAGTTGGGTCGCCAGGGCCGGCGTCGAACCACCGCAGGGCGTGACCTGGTCGGACGCCATCGCGAATCGGAACTGGCTGATCCACCAGTACGACACGGTCTCTCAACTGCCGACCCGGAGAGCGAGTAGGCCCAATTGGTCGGTATCGGAAGGGCCCGATAAGTAAAAGGCCCGATCCGAGTCGTTCACGCCTCGAAGGACGCATCGCGCCTTGTCAGATGGCATTTCGAATCGTACCGGAGAACGGACTTGAACCCTCACGCCCTTCGGCACGGGAACCTAATCCTGCGTGTCTGCCAGTTCCACCACTCCGGCCGGCGTCTCGAGTGTACGAGAGGGGGCGCTCCGACTTGTCCACAGCCCAGGCGGCGTTGCCTTGCGCGGCCGGCGCTGGGGGCCTGACGCTCGGCGGGTGAAGAGAGCACACCCGTGGGCCCTGCCCACCAGACCAACCACGAGGACAGACCTGCTCGCACTCGGGATGACGGACCACATGCTGCGTACCCGAGTCACGTCGGGAGCGCTGGTGACCGTGCGCCAGGGCGTCTTCATCCGTGCGGACGCGTGGCCCGAGGACGGCGCCGCACAAGGCATCCTCCGGGCCCGTGCCGAGCAGGCTGCGAACCCCGAGGGCGTGATGAGCCACCAGTCCGCGGCGCTGGTCCTCGGCCTTCCGGCGCCGGGTTTCGCACGCTGGCACGAGCTTCCTGTCGCCATCACGCTCCCCACGGGCCACAGCTCGCGGACTCGCTCGACGGTGCATCACGTGGGCCCGCTCCCGAGCCACCACGTCATGCTCGATGAGGAGGGGTATCGGATCACGACGCCGGCGCGTACAGCCGTGGATCTTGCCGCACGCCTGGACCTGCCCGAGGCACTGGTGCTCCTCGATGGCGCAGCGCGCATGATCTGCGCCTCGTATGTGAGCACGCCGCGACGTCGTGACTACACGACGGGCGCCTACATCACTGCGGCGCGCGACCTCTTGAGCGAGGCCGCCCGTACCGTCCGGGCGGGCCGGCTGCTCGACGCTGTCGCCGTGACGCTGCCGTGCCGGGAATCGCCTGCAGAGTCCCTGTCGGCAGGCCACATGATCCTGGCCGGGATCCCGGCTCCTTCCTTCCAGGCGATGCTCCGCACGCCGAGGGGAACCTACTTCCCAGATTTCCTCTGGGAGGACGCACGGCTCATCGGCGAGTGCGACGGCGCCGTGAAGTACACGGGCGCCGCCGCGGTCGTGGCGGAGAAGGAGCGAGAGCAGGACCTTCGCGACAACGGCTGGCGGTTCGTGAGGTGGCTGCCGAAGGAGGTCATGCTCGAGCCGGCGCTGGTCATGGCGCGCATCGCGCGGGCACTGAGCCTCTGAGTGGCCGGACCGCCAGAGTTGCGCTCTCCAGGGGCGAGACAAAGAGGTCCAAGCACTCGACCGCAGAAGTTGCGCTGTAGGGCTGCTCGGACACCCGCCATGAGCGCAACTCTGGCGGTCGGAATGCCGGCGACCTCCCGGACCTCGCTCATGAGCGCAACTCTGGCGGTCGGACCGCCAGCCACCCGGCCGACCTCGGTCATCCGAACGTAGCCGGCGGTTCAGAGCGTGTCGACGGCGGCCTCCTCGTCCCTCGCCCGCACGGGCGTCGGACGCAGTGCTGGGTCGTCGAGACGGAACGCCCGTACCGGCCCGGGCTTCTCGGACAGCGCTGTCTCGAACCGTACGGTCACCCAGCCGTGGCCGCTGCCCCACACCCACCCGGGGCCCCAGACGTCGTGGGTCACGTCCTCCCCCGGTTGGTAGCCCGGCACGGCGTGTCGCACCGTCGGCGCGACGGTGTCGACCTGCAGCTCGTCCGGGCTGGAGGAGGCCACCTCGAACAGCGCCTCCTGCGCGGCGGAGGTGAAGCCCGAGACGCCCACGCCGAGGAGCCGCACGCCGTGCGCGACCTGCGCCGATGCGCCCCGCAGCAGCTGGCGGGCGGACTCCGCGATGACATCCCCGTCGTCGACCGCACCGAGGAGCGTCCGCGACCTCGTGTGGGTCGTGAAGTCGCCCAGCTTGATCTTCACCGTGACCGTACGGGCGAACAGGCCCGCTCGCCGCAGCCGCTCCGCGACACCGGCCGCATCGCGGGAGACCTTGGCCTCCAGCATGACCAGGTCGGCGATGTCGCTGTCGAACGTGTCCTCGACCGAGATCGACTTCACCTCGCGCTCGGCGCTGACGGGCCGGTCGTCGTCGGCGACGGACAGGCGGGCCAGCTCGGTGGCCCAGGCCTGGCCGACCTCGCGCCGGAGCTCGTTGGGGGACGCACGGCGCAGATCGGCGACCGTCTGGATCCCGAGCCGGTCCAGCTTCTCCGCGGTCACGGGACCGACACCCGGGATCGCCCGTACGGCCAGGGGCGCGATGTGGTCGACCTCGGTCCCCGGTGGCACGAGGTGGATCCCGTCCGGCTTCGCGATCTCGGAAGCGAGCTTCGCCATGAACTTGGAGCTGCCCAGTCCCACTGACGCAGTCAGCCCGCCCGTCACCTCGGCCACCCGGGCTCGTACGTCCCTCGCCAGGGCGAGCACCGCCTCGGTGTCGGCGACGTCGACACTCCCGGCCGCGAGATCGACGTACGCCTCGTCGAGGCTCACCGGCTCTACCAGCGGCGAGACCTCGGCCAGGACGGCCATCACCAGGCGCGAGGCGGTCCGGTACGCACCGAACCGTCCGGACAGGAACGCGGCTCGAGGGCACAGCCGCCTCGCCTCGTGCATGGGCATCGCCGAGTGCACCCCGTACGCCCTGGCCTCGTACGACGCCGTCGACACCACGCCGCGACCGCCCAGCCCACCGACGATCACCGGCTTGCCGCGCAACGACGGCTTGTCGCGCTGCTCGACCGACGCGAAGAAGGCGTCGAGGTCGAGGTGGAGGATCGAGGCGGTCTGCCTCATGAGCGGGTCCCGGACATCGCCGACAGCCTACGAGGGCGGGAGGGACCATGAGAGGACATGAAGTAGCGTGCGTCACACCGTCGGCGTACACGTGAGGAGGTCCGGTGCCCAGACCCACTCCCGAGCGCCTGACCCCTGCGGACGAGGTCGACTGCCTGCCGCTGGTCTCGCGCGACCCCGAAGACCTGCTCGTCAACCTCGAGGCGATGGTCCGCTGGGCCGACAGCGCGCGGATGCGTCGGGAGATCATGGCCGCCATCGACTTCCCGATCGACGACGTGTCTGCCTTCCTGACGCTGAACCAGCTCGTCTACCGCGGCGCCACCCGCCCCACGGACATCGCCGACGCGCTCGGCATCGGCCGTCCCAACGTGTCCCGGATCGCCGGCCGGCTCGTCGACGAAGGGCTCATCGTCCGCGTCGCCGACCCGCAGGACGAGCGTGGGATCCTGCTCGCGCTCAGCACGAGCGGTCGCGTGTACGCCGAACGGATCGCGGCGATCGCCGAGGGACGAGTGCGCGCTGCGCTCAGGACCTGGACGGCCACGGACGCCGCACAGCTCACCGCGCTGTTCGCCCGTTTCGTGAGGTCGACACTGGCCGACGACGAGCAGGACCTTCGGGAGCTCCTGCCTGGCTCCTGATCCGAACTATTTGCAGCAATGAAATAATATGATACGTTTCAGGGATTCGTCCGGCTCTTCGAAGGAGAAGACCATGACCGAGTCCCCCGCCCTCGACGAGCTCCGCCGGGCGCTGGCCGACCCCCCGAGCGAGACCCGTCCGGAGATCCGCTGGTGGCTGGCCGAGGGCGTGCACACCGACGAGACGCTCCGTACCGAGATCGAAGCCGCACATCGCCTCGGGTTCGGCGGTATGGAGTTCCTCGCGATGGATGAGGAGGGCGTCGACCATGCCCGGTACGGGTGGGGCTCCGAGGAGTGGACGCACGACTCGGAGGTCGTCGTCACCGAGACCACGGCTCGCAACATGGCGGTGAGCTTCACATCAGGTACGAACTGGTCGAACGCCAACCTGCCCACCATCACGCCCGACGAGCCCGCAGCGGCTCAGGAGCTCGACGTCGTGACGGAGGACCTCGCGTCCGGCGCCACCCGCACCGGGCCCCTCACCCGGATCGACCTCGAGGCCCCGCTGCCCGAGGGCCACATGCTCCCGGGGCACCGCGGCCGCATCACCGTCCAGCACCTGGTCGCCGTCATCGCCGTCAAGGTGCTCGACGCGACCGCGACCCCGCCCGTTCTCGACGCCGCCTCGGTCGTCGACCTCACCGGCCAGGTCGTCGACGAGTCCCTCGACTGGCAGGCGCCGGAGGGCGACTGGAAGCTCTTCACGTACTGGATGCACGGTACGGGCCAGACCGCGAACCCCTCCGCGTCGGTGAACTACACGGTCAGCTACATCGACCGGCACGGCGTCGACGCGGTCATCGACTACTGGGGCTCCGTCGTCCTGACCCCTGAGCTGCGCGCACAGATCGCCAAGAACCCGCGCACCCAGATGTACATGGACTCCCTGGAGCTCTCCACGTACGGGGCCGGCGGGCTCTTCTGGGGCCACACGTTCCCCGAGGAGTTCAGGGTCAGGCGCGGGTACGACATCGAGCCCTGGCTGCCGTTCCTCACCCGGTCCATCTTCCTGTTCACCGTCACGACGCGGTACCACTTCGCTGCGGACGAGGCCTCGCGCACCCTGGTGGAGAAGGTCCGCCACGACTACGTACGGACGCTCACCGACCTGTACATCGAGAACATGCTGCGACCGTTCGCGGAGTTCCTGCACGGCGTCGGCATCACGCTGCGCTCGGAGATCAGCTACGGCCTGCCCTTCGAGCTGACTCGCCCGGGACCGGAGGTCGACGGGATCGAGACCGAGTCGCTCGAGTTCGGTTCGCAGATCGACGCGTACCGCCTCCTCGCCGGACCGGCTCACCTGTTCGGCAAGCCGTACTCGTCGGAGACCGGCGCGACGACGCGCAACCACGTGCTCGACATGCGCTTCTACGACCAGGTCATCGCGACACAGTTCGCCGCAGGCGTGACGAAGACCGTGCTGCACGGCTGGGCCAGCCCCGCAGGCGCCGAGGGCGCGACGAAGTGGCCGGGCCATGAGGGCATGTGGCCGATGTTCTCCGAGCGCTTCGACACCCGTCAGCCGGCCGCCGAGTTCTACCCGCTGTGGACTCTCGCCGTGGCCCGCCAGCAGCTGCTGCTGCGGCGCGGGCGACCGCGCATCGACGTCGCCATCCTCCGTACCGACCACTTCGTCGAGAACATGATCGGCATCACCCTCATGGACGCCGACGGCAACAGGATCCCTGACGAGGATGCGGTCGGGCGCATGTGGATGCGCAACCGCGAGAACCAGTGGTGGCAGGACCTCGGCATGCAGGACGCGGGCTGGACGTACGAGTACTTCGACGCCGAGCTCCTGCTCCATCCCGAGGTCACGTTCGGCGACGGCGTGCTCCAGCCGGGCGGTCCGGGCTACCAGGCGGTCGTCGTCTACCAGGAGTCCCTCGACCCGGATGCCGCCGTACGTCTGCTCGAGCTAGCACATGCCGGGCTCCGGGTCCTGGTCGTCCATGGGGCGCGCGAGGTGAAGTGGCTCGCCGCCGGCCTCCACACGGTGCACGAGAAGGCGGCGGCCCGCACTCCCGGCAACGACGGTCGTGACGCCGAGCTGGCAGCGACGATCGCGGCGCTGGTCGCTGAGCCGACCGTGCGGGAGATCTCCGACCCCACCGAGACCGTGTCCACGTTGAGAGACCTCGGCGTCGTGGGCCGGTCCGAGTTCCTCGAGGACAACCGCAGCGTGCTGGGGCTGCTGCGCGACGACGAGGACCTGGCCCACCTGTTCCTCTACAGCTTCCTGTACGAGACCGGCGAGCCGTCGCACGTACAGGTCGCGCTCCAGCAGGCGGGCGCCGTCCACCGCGTCGACCCGTGGCGGGGCACCCTCACCCCGTACGCAGCATCGCTCGGCGACGACGGCCGGCTCGTCGTCTCCGTGACGCTCGAGCCCGGGGAGGTCGCGTACTTCACGGTCGACCACCGCGGGCCCGTCGGCGGCATCCCCACCTCCGAGTCAGTCGTCACCACGCTGGACGACTGGCAGATCTCGGTGGAGAGCTGGGACGCCGGCGAGCTCGAGATCATCACCGAGGACCGAGGCCTGGGGTACGTCACCCGCGAGGTCCGGCCCCACACCGCGGTGACCGCCATCGCGGTGGGCGAACGCTCGCTCACGCCGTGGCTCGACCTGGCCGAGGTGGGTCCGGAGGTGTCGGGGGTCGGCGACTACGTGGCGCACGTCACCGTGCCGGCCGAGGCGCTGGATGGAGGAGCCCGGCTGGTCCTCGATCTCGGCTCCACGGCCGGCGGGCTGGGCTCGGTGTCCGTCAACGGCGGGGAGCCGCGGGGCTTCGACACGTCGCTTCCGCGCGTCGACGTGACCGGCGACCTGCGTCCCGGCGACAACGAGGTCCACGTGCGCACTGCCAGCTCGCTCAACAACCGCCTGCTGGCGCGCGGGTACTACGACAAGGTCCCGGACATCGTCGCCATGCAGGTGGGCTCGTCCGCGACCCAGCGGACGACCCCGCACGCGCACGGGCTGCTCGGGCCCGTGAGGCTGGTGCGGGTGAGCTGACCTCCGCCGGGTCTGTCAGGTCGGCCGGGTCTCCGGCTCAGGACAGGGTGAGGACGAGCCGAAGGCTGGACGGGCTGCGGAACGGCACGAGGAGGCGAGGTCCGGCGTGGGCGTCGGTGCCCCCGAGGAAGGTGTACGCCTCCCCGGGGTGGTAGTCCGACGTCAGGGCTCCGGCGTCGACCTCCCCCCCGAGCCGCACGGACATGCGGCCGTCGAGCAGGGTGCCGTCGCCCTCTGCCACGGCTGTGCGAGCGTCGCGGAGCCGGACTGCGCCGCCGACCTCTCCCAGCGCGCTCTCGCCGAGGACCGCCAGCTCGAGGAGCTGGCCCGTACCTGCTCCGCGCGTACGGAGGTGCATCTCCACACCACGCTCGCCCGGTACGACGCTCACGGTCGTCTCGAGGGAGACCGTGTCGCGAGCACGCTGCGAGAACGCCATCTGCGCGGCGAAGCGCCCCTCGAACTCCAGGTCGTAGTCCGCATCGCCGCGAATCGCCTCGGGTGGCAGCGGCTGGTAGTAGTGGCTCTCGACCCTCTCAATGAGCGTGACCGTCGCGCCGTCGACCGCGAGCTCGGTGGGCCTGTACGGACCGAGGTTGAAGAAGCTCCGGCTCAGACGGAACCCCAGCGTCAGATCACCGAGACTCACCTTCGCGAACGTCGGGTCGGCGCTCGTCCCCGACGCCACCCGTCCCAACCGGGCGACGTCCGAGGGCGCGTGGCACACGACCCGCAGCGACTGGCGCTGCCAGACGGCGAGCCTGCTCGTCGTGAGGACCCGCCAGCCGGCGACGGCCTGAGTTGGTTCAGCGGGCGGCAGGGTGCCGATCCTCGCGTCCAGCAGCGCCTGCGCCACGGCATCCACATCGCCTCGGCCGCCCCCCGCCTCCGCCCGTACCGCCATGGCCGAGCACAGGCCACAGCCTGTCGCAGCCGCAACCCGGCGGTACAGCAGCCCGTACGCGCTGAGCGGGAAGTCCTTGCGCTGGTCCTGGCGTCGCGACTGGATCGTCTCCACGAGGTCGCGGGCATCCACGAGGTCGACCGTGGCGTGGAGGTTCCGGTGGACCGCGTCGGCGAGATCCGCCCGGTCGAGCAATCGGGCCATGTCCAGGAGACAGGGACCGGACACGTGGACGGCGTAGTTGGGGCTCCTCTCGCTGAACAGCCCGTCCTCCTGGAGGTCGACGCCTTCCGCGAGCCACTCCCCTGCCCGCTCGAGGCAGTCCGACCAGCCGAACAGGTGCCACAGCTGGACCAGCGCGCAGCTGATCTCCCACCGGTGGTTGGGGGTGTGCACACCTCCGCGAACGAGCGCGTCCCGGCAGGCCACGACGACGCGTGTCGCCGTGTCACGTACCGCCTCGAGCTCCGGTTCGTCGCGCTGCGCGAGGACGCGGAGCAGCCGGCACAGCCCGTTGACGGTGAAGGCGGAGTCCGGCGGGGAGACGAGGTTGTCCCCCGTGAGGAACAGGCCGTCCGGGCCTTGCTGCGCCACGAGCTGGTCGAGCGCGCGCTCGGCTGCCGGGACCAGCTCCGGACGACCGTCCGCGAGCCACACGTAGACGAGTGACTCGACCCTCACCTGAAGCTCCCGGTGCGCGAGGTGCTCGACCGGCGACTCGGGGTCGAGGCCCGCGCGCAGCAGCTCCACCTGGTCGTCCAGGTACTCCACGGCGTCAGTCCTTCAGACCCGAGTTCATGTTCGCGTTCATGATCTGGGGGCTGAACGCGATGAAGAGCGCGACCATCGGGATCAGCGAGATGATCGACGCGCTCAGGAGGACGGACCAGTTGATGTTGTCGACGCCGACGATCGACCGGAGAGCCACCTGGAGCGTGTAGTTCTTCGGGTCGTTGAGCACGATGAGGGGCCAGATGTAGTCGTTCCAGCGCCAGTGGAAGCTGAAGATCGCCAGGGTCGCCGCGATGGGCCGGGCGAGCGGCAGCATGATCTGCCAGAAGATCTTGAACTCCCCCGCCCCGTCGATCCGGGCGGCTTCCGCGAGCTCGCTCGGCACGGTGGAGAAGTACTGGCGGAACATGAACACGCCCGTCGCCGTCATGACGCTCGGCAGGATGATGCCGGCCAGGCTGTTGTACAGCCCGAGGTCGAGGATCACTCGGAAGGTCGACGGCATGATGACCTCGGTGGGCAGCATCGTCGTGATGAGGATGCCGACGAAGAACCAGCGCAGCCACCAGTTGGTGTACCTGGCGAACGCGTAGCCCGTCGCGGCGCTCACGATCACCGTGAGGAACGTCGTGACGACGGCGACGACTGAGGTGTTGAGCACGTACCGGGCGAAGCTGAACCGCTCCCACGCGGTCACGTACCCGCTGAACGTCCAGTGCTTCGGGAACAGGGTGAGCGGGTAGCTGAACAGCTCCGACCCCGGCTTGAACGAGCTGAGCAGGAACCACAGCGCCGGGAACATCCACGCGCACGCGAGGAGCCACACGATCGCGGTGACGATCGTCGTCGCGAGCGAGCGCGACGTCGTACGGCGCCGGCGGAGGCGCCTCTCGCCCGAGACGTCGCCCATCGTCCGAGCCTCCATCGTGGTCATCCCAGCTCCGTTCGACGGTCGATCCTGACTTGGATGAGCGCGATGACGAGCAGCATCACCATGAGCACGAACGAGGCTGCCGACGCGTATCCGACTTTGTTGAGCTCGAAACCGGTGTGGTAGATGTACTGGACCATCAGGTAGTTCGTGTTGCCCGGGCCGCCGCCGTTGAGCGCCTGCACGAGGGCGAACTCCTTCATCGCGCCGATCGAGCTCAGCAGGATCACCATGAACGAGGTGGGCCGCAGCAGAGGCAGCGAGATGCTCCAGAACTGCCGCCACGAGGATGCCCCGTCGATCTGCGCCGCCTCGTAGTAGCTGCGCGGGATGTTCCGCAGCGCCGCCATGAACAGGAGCAGGTTGAACGCCAGCCCGCCCCACACGGCGGCGATGACGACGGTCGCCAGGGACAGGTTCGAGTCGGTCTGCCACGAGATCTGACCGATGCCCACCTTCGAGAGCACGAAGTTCACCACGCCGAAGCTCTCCCCGAACATCCAGCGCCAGATGACGCCGGCGACGATCGGCGAGATGAGCCAGGGGACGAAGAAGAGGATCTGCGCCGCCCGCGACCAGCGGCAGAAGGGTCCGACCAGGAGCACGGAGATGAACAGCGGTACGACGAAGCCGAGCGGCACGACGAGCACGGCGTACGTCAGCGTGCGGAGGACGGCCTGGTAGAAGTCGCTGTCGCTGAACAGCTCGACGTAGTTCGCGAAGCCCACGAGCTTGGCCGTGCCGTACCCGCGGTAGTTCGTGAACGAGTAGTAGAGGCCGAGTACGGCCGGCCACACGAAGAAGACCGCGAACAGCACCATCGTGACGACCGTGAAGCCGAACGGCACGAGGTTGTTCCGCGCGCGCGTCTGCCACGAGATGCGTCGCACCGGGGCCTGGACTGCTGTCATGACCGCTCCTTCGAGGTCACCGACGTGAGGTGCGCGCCGGGGGACGCGGGGACCCCGGTCCCCCGGCGGCGGGGTCTCACTTGAACGCACTCGTGAGTGCCTTGCTGACGTTCGACACCGTCGTGTCGACGTCCTGCTGGCCGTTGAGGAACTTCACCGTCTCGTCGCGGGCAGGGTCACCCGAGACGGCCTTGCCGCTCAGCATGTTCTTGAAGTCGTTCTGCTTGACCTTGCCGACGATGTCGGGCGACGCCGCGATCTCCTGGTTGTACAGGGTCAGGGCGTCCTTGTTCGCGCTGTAGTTCGGGGTCACGCCGTCGACTGCCGGCAGCATGACGGAGTACTCGCACAGCTTCTGGTAGTTGGCCGGCGTGTACAGCCAGTTCAGGAAGTCGTGCGCCGGCTGCTCCTGGCCGGTCCCGTCGAAGATGACCATCTCCGCGGCCTCACCGAAGTTCGACGCACGTACCGGCTGCTTGGGCAGATACACCGACGCCCACTCGAAGCTCTTGATGTTCGCGGCGAAGTCGGCGATCTGCCACGAGCCGGAGTAGTACGCGGCGACCTGGCCGGACTTGAACAGCGCGTTCGGGTCGTCGTTCGACAGCCACACCGACTTCGGCATGAACTTGTCGTCGGTGATGCTCTTGAAGAAGTTGAGGGCCGTCTTCGTCGCGTCGTTCGTCGTGTACGTGCCGCTGCCGTCAGGGAGCCACCACGTGCTGCCGAACTCGAACATGAGGGCCTTCTCGCGGTGGCTGGACCGGTCGAAGACGAGGCCGTACTTCGCCCCCGCGCTCGCCTGGACCTGCTTGGCGGCGGCGACGAACTCGTCCCACGTCCAGATGCTGCTCTCGGTGGTGGGGTACTTGACCCCCTCCTTGTCCCACAGGGTCTTGTTCACGAACATGCCGACTGCGGTGATGTCGGAGGGGAGGCTCAGCGCCTTGCCCGAGGACTCCTGGACGACGAAGCCGCTCTTGACCTTGTTGGCCGTGACGATGTCCTTGAGGTCGACGAGCCGGTCCTTCCAGACCGGGTCGATGCTTGGCATCCGCGCGAGGGCCGGGAGAGCGTTCGCCTGGGCCGCGTTCTTGATCTTGGTGGGGAGGTCGGCGTAGGCGACCTCGACGACCTCGACCTTCTTGCCGGTCTGCTGCTCGTACAGGGCGGCCATCTTCGCGTAGCCGCCTCCCTGGTTCGCGTCGCCTGACTGGTAGAACTGGATGGGGCCGCTGGCAGCCGAGCTGCCCGAGGCGGCCTTGCCACCGCTGGAGCAGGCGGCGAGTCCCAGGGCACCGACGCCCACCGCGCCTGACAACAGTGTTCGGCGAGTTACGTTCATGGATGACTCCTTCGTCTGTGACGGCCAACTTTGTCCTGACAGATGACGTCAACGGCCTGGCCGCATCCCGACGTCCTCCGCACCTCTCATGAGCCCCTTACCCACAGCGGCGTCGATGACGTCGAGAACGAGACGGGCTCGGAGTGGAGGTCGGGCGTCCTCTCCCAGCACGTTCTCGCCTCGACCACGACCTCTGCGGGGTGGCAAACGGGAAGCGCTCTCCGGAGAGTATGTCGGGTAGCAATCACCGGTCAACCGGGCATACGAGCGAAATTATGACCTGACATGACCGTGCATTGGCAGATGACAAGGCTGTCCACAGCCGGGCCTGGACCCGTCACAGAGGTCACCTGGGACGTCACTCCAGCGGCAGGGACGGGGTGATCCGCGCGTACTCGACGAAGTCGAAGCCTTCGCGCGGCGTGCGGGAGGTCTCGCGCCAGACCGCCGGGTCGATCTCCGGGAAGAGCACGTCGCCCATCGGGTCGTCGTGCACCTCGGTCACGTCGAGGTCGGTGAGGTAGTCCCAGAAGAGCCGGTAGATCTCGCCTCCGCCGGCGACCCACCACCGGCGGTCGGGGTAGCCGTGGAGCGCCTCGAGAGCCTCCTCGACCGAGTGCACGATGTGGACGCGGTCGTCGGCGTACGAGCGGTCGCGGGTGACCAGGAGGGTGACCCGGCCCGGGAGGGGGAAGCCGATGCTCTCATGGGTGCGCCGACCTGTGATGAGGACACCGCCCATGGTCACCCTCTTGAACCTCGCCGAGTCCTCGGGCAGGTTCCAGGCCATGCCGTTGTCGCGACCGATGACGCGGTTGGTCGCAAAGGCCGCGATCGCGGTGAGCGTGCGCGATTCCCCCATGTCGCTCCTTGTCAGACCGCGATCGGGGCCTTGATCCCCGGGAGGGGGTCGTAGCCGTCCACGCGGATGTCATCGAGGGTGAACGCGTCGATGGCGGTCACCTCCGGGTTCAGCCACAGCGTGGGCAGTGGCCGAGGGGTGCGGGTGAGCTGCTTCTCCGCCTGGTCGATGTGGTTGAGGTACAGGTGGGTGTCCCCGAGCACGTGCACGAAGTCGCCGACGTCCAGGCCCGTCACGTGGGCCACGAGGTGCGTCAGCAGGGCGTACGAGGCGATGTTGAACGGGACGCCGAGGAAGATGTCGGCCGACCGCTGGTACAGCTGGCAGCTCAGGCGTCCGTCGGCCACGTAGAACTGGAAGAACGCGTGGCACGGCGGCAGCGCCATCTTGTCCAGCTCCCCCACGTTCCAGGCGCTGACGATGTGGCGCCGCGACGAGGGGTTGGACCGGATCTGGTCGATGACCTGGGCGATCTGGTCGACGTGACGACCGTCCGGGGTTGGCCAGGAACGCCATTGGGCGCCGTAGACCGGGCCGAGGTCGCCGTTCGCGTCGGCCCACTCGTCCCAGATCGTGATGCCGTTCTCGTGGAGCCAGGCGACGTTGGTGTCACCGCGCAGGAACCACAGCAGCTCGCCGAACACGCTCCGTACATGGATGCGCTTCGTCGTGAGCATGGGGAAGCCCTCGCGAAGGTCGAAGCGCATCTGGTGGCCGAACACCGAGAGCGTGCCGGTGCCTGTGCGGTCGTCGCGCTGCACGCCTTCAGTGAGGACCCGGTCCAGGAGGTCCAGGTACGCCTTCACGACTGGTTCTCCAACCTCGCGAGCACGGGCAGCATCGCGCGCACGGCCTGGCCCCGGTGGCTCACAGCGTCCTTCTCGTCCGGCGCCAGCTCGGCGTTGGTCACGTCGTGGCCGTCGGTGACGAAGATCGGGTCGTAGCCGAAGCCGTTCGTGCCGCGGGGAGCGTCGACGAGGACGCCTTCCATCGTGCGGCGCAGGACCTCCTCGGTCCCGTCGGGACGGACGAGCGCCATGGCGCACACGAAGCGCCCGCGGCGCCGGGCGGGCTCCACGTCACTGATCTGGCGCAGCAGCAGCTCGAGGTTGTCGGTGTCGGAGGCGCCCGGACCCGCCCAGCGCGCCGACCGCACGCCCGGCATCCTGTTCAGCACGTCGACCTCGATGCCCGAGTCGTCGGCGAGCGTCGGCAGGCCGGTGACGGCAGCGCCTGCCCGGGCCTTGATGAGGGCGTTGGCCTCGAACGTGTCGCCGCTCTCGACCGGCTCCTCGTACGGTGTCACGTCGCCGAGGCCCACGACCTCGAGGGACAGGCCCGCCTGCTCCACGAGGCGCCTCAGCTCGACGATCTTCTTCTCGTTGCCCGATGCGATGAGCAGCCTCATCGCCGCAATGCCTCCTGCTGCAGCTTCGTGAGCTCGGCGCAGCCGGCGAGGCCCAGGTCGAGGAGACTGTCCAGCTGCTCCCGGCTGAACGGCTCGGCCTCGGCAGTGCCCTGCACCTCGATGATGCGACCGTCGCCCGTCGCCACGACGTTGAGGTCTACGTCCGCAGCGGAGTCCTCCACATAGGCGAGGTCGAGCATCTCCGCTCCCCCGACGATCCCGACACTCACGGCGGCTACCGATCCCCGCAGCGGCTCCTTGACGAGCAGGTTGCGGTCGCGCAGCCAGCTCACGGCGTCGGCGAGCGCGACGTACGCACCGGTGATCGACGCCGTACGGGTCCCCCCGTCGGCCTGCAGCACGTCGCAGTCGAGCTGGATGGTGTTCTCCCCGAGCGCCGTGTAGTCGATGATGCCGCGCAGGGAACGGCCGACGAGCCGCGAGATCTCGTGCGTGCGGCCGCCGATCCGGCCCTTGACCGACTCGCGGTCTGACCGTGTGTGGGTGGCGCGCGGCAGCATGGCGTACTCCGCAGTCACCCAGCCGAGCCCGCTGCCCTTACGCCAGCGCGGGACGCCCTCGGACACGCTGGCCGCGACGAGGACCCGTGTCCTGCCGTACTCGACGAGGACCGACCCCTCCGCGTGGTCGAGCCAGTTGCGCGTGATCCGTACGTCCCGGAGCTGGTCGGCCTCACGGCCGTCTGTTCTCGCCATGGCCCCGACCTTATCGGGGCGTGCCGACAAGTCCGAGATCGTCCGACGCCAGCTCCGGGAGCGGCTCCACGTCGGCGACGAAGTCGCCCATGAGGCGCCGGCCGATGCCCGCGAACCGCTCCGGGTTGCCCGTGGTGAGGAAGCGTCGGTACCCCTCGCGCGGTACGGGCTGCAGCAGGTCGCGGCGCGTGAGCGTCGAGAACGTCGACTTCCCGCACTCCTCCGCGCTGGAGACCAGCGTGACGCCGTCTCCGAGCACATACGAGATGACGCCCGTCAGCAGCGGGTAGTGGGTGCAGCCGAGGATCAGCGTGTCGACGTCGGCCTCCTGGATGGGCGCGAGGTACTCCTCCGCGACGGCCAGGAGCTCGGAGCCGCCGGTCACCCCGGCCTCGACGAAGTCGACGAACCTCGGGCACGCCGAGGTGGTCAGCCGGATCTGGGGCGCCGCGGCGAACGCGTCGTCGTACGAGCGCGACGTCGCGGTCGCCTCCGTGCAGATCACGCCGACGCGTCCGGTCTTCGTGGCCGCGACGGCGCGCCGGGCGGCCGGCAGGATCACCTCGGTGACGGGGATCGAGTAGCGCTCCCGGGCGTCACGCAGCACGGCCGCGGACGCGCTGTTGCACGCGATGACCAGGGACTTCACCCCGAGGTCGACGAGGTGGTCGAGGCACTGGAGCGCGTAGGCGCGAACCTCCGCGATCCGCTTCGGCCCGTACGGCGCGCGGGCCGTGTCGCCCAGGTAGATGATGTCCTCCCCCGGCAGCTGGTCGAAGATCGACCGCGCCACGGTGAGCCCGCCGAACCCCGAGTCGAAGATCCCGATAGGTGCGTCCCGGTCGGCTGAAGTCACCCGCCCATCGTACGAGTCCTCGGAGGAAGGCTGTACGGACCGTCCGCACGGGCTCACGCCGCTCGGCTCCATGCGCCGATCCGCTTTTCCGTACCGCAGATCGGGCGGTCCGAGCCTGCAACGCAGGGTGGCCCCCGCTGCGGTACGAAAAGGCGGATCCGAGCGCCCCCTCGAGCGACCTCAGCCGGTGATGGCGTCGAGGAGCAGCGCCTGGACGTAGCCGACCCAGTGGTACACGTCGGCCACAGGCGTCCGCTCGTCCTCCGGGTCGAGACCGTCGACGAGCTCGGCGTCCTCCTCGTCCTCGATGCCCAGGCGAGCAGCCAGCACGAGGCGGATCGCATTGAGGGTCCGCAGCCAGGCGTGCTGCTCCGACAACGGGATGGCGACCTCGGGCTCGGACTCACCGCGCGCCGGCTCCAGCGCTGTGAGCACGACCTCGGCATCCGCCGCCTTCTGCAACCGCAGCTCGGCCTCCATGAGCCGCCTGAACTCCGCGGCCTCGTCGGCGTCGCTCGACGCGTCGGGGAACAGCCTTCCGACTGCCGGGTCCTCCCGGTCCAGGGGCTTCGCCTCCCGCTCGTTGACCCACCGCTCGAGCGGGTCCTCCGACCAGGCGGGAGCGTCCACCAGCTCCACGAGCTGGGTCACCATCGACTCGAGCAGCCCGACCTCGAACGGCAGGCAGCACCACGTGATCCCGCCCTCGCTGTCCCGGACGAACTCGCTCCTCACGCGGCGGGCTCCAGCGTCGCCCACAGCCCGTACGCCTGCATGGCCGTCACGTCGCGCTCCATCTCGTCCTTCGTGCCCATGGCGACGGCCGAGCGACCTTCGTTGTGGACCTCCAGCATGAGCCGCGTGGCCTTCTCCTTCGTGAAGCCGAAGTAGGTCTGGAACACGTACGTGACGTACTGCATCGTGTTGACCGGGTCGTTCCAGACGATGCAGACCCAGGGCTCCTGCCCGAGGCGCTGGTCCTCCACTCTTTCCTGGATGGCGGTGCCACCTCCAGGTTGCTCGGTCATGTCACGCATTCTGTCAGGGCCTTCCCAGGTCGAGCACTAGCCTGAGGCCCATGACGTCGCCCAGCACCGCGCTGCTGACCGATCACTACGAGCTCACGATGGTCCGCGCTGCGCTCGCATCCGGCACCGCGTTCCGGCGCAGCGTGTTCGAGCTGTTCACGCGCCGGCTGCCTGCCGGACGCCGCTACGGCGTGGTCGCCGGGGTGGGTCGCGCCCTCGACGCGCTCGAGCACTTCCGCTTCGGCGACGAGGAGGTCTCGTTCCTCCTCTCGCACAAGGTCGTCGACGACGTGACAGCCCAGTGGCTCAGCACGTACCGATTCACGGGCGACATCGTCGGCTACGGCGAGGGCGACCTGTACTTCGCGGGCGCCCCGCTGGTGATCGTCGAAGGCACGTTCGCAGAGGCGGTCATCCTCGAGACCCTGCTGCTCAGCGTGTACAACTACGACTCGGCCGTCGCCTCCGCGGCGAGCCGCATGAGGCTCATGGCCGACGGCCGCCCCTGCATCGAGATGGGCTCTCGACGCGCCAACGAGTACGCCGCGGTCGCCGCGGCCCGCGCGGCGTACATCGCCGGCTTCTCGGCGACGAGCAACCTCGAGGCGGGCCGTACGTACGGGGTCCCGACGACCGGTACGGCCGCACACTCGTTCACGCTGCTCCACGACACGGAGGAGCAGGCCTTCGTCGCCCAGGTCGCGGCGCTCGGCCAGGAGACCACGCTGCTCGTCGACACGTACAACATCGAGGAGGCTGTACGGACCGGCGTGCGCATCACGGACGGACGTCTGGGCGCCGTACGGATCGACTCCGGCGACCTCGTCGCGGCGGCCAAGGAGGTACGTGCGCTCCTCGACGAGCTCGGCGCCACCCACACGAGAATCATCGTGACCAGCGACCTTGACGAGTGGCAGATCGCGGCCCTGTCCGGGGCTCCCGTCAACGCGTACGGCGTCGGCACCTCCGTCGTCACCGGCTCGGGCCACCCGACCTGCTCGTTCGTCTACAAGCTCGTCGCGCGCGCCACGTCGGACGTGCCCGACGCGCCCGTCGTCCCGGTCGCGAAGAAGTCGTTCCACAAGGCGACCGTGGGGGGCCGCAAGTACGCGCTGCGCCGCCGCGACGCCAAGGGGATCGCCGAGGCCGAGCTCATCGGCATCGGTGCGGACCCCGAGGGCGACGGGGACGACCGGCCACTCCTGCGCCAGCTCGTCCGCAAGGGGGAGGCCGTCGGCCGCGAGTCCCTGGCCGCCGCCCGCGAGCGCCACGAGGCGGCCGTGCATGAGCTTCCCCGCGACGCCTTCAAGATGTCGCGGGGCGAGCCCGCCATCCCCACGTACTTCCTCGACGAGGCGGGCCACATGACGATCAACCCGTACGAGAGGAGCTGACATGACCTACTCCGACTTCGGCACGCCCGTAGGCAAGCGGGCGCTCATCGTCGTCGACGTCCAGAACGACTTCTGCGAGGACGGCTCGCTCGCCGTCGCCGGGGGCGCCAAGGTCGCGGGCGACATCTCGGCGTACCTCGCCGGAGGCCCCGGGTACGACCTCGTGGTCGCCACCCGCGACGCGCATGTGGACCCGGGCGCCCACTTCTCCGA
Organism: Actinomycetes bacterium; assembly: GCA_021803025.1. GTDB lineage: Bacteria > Actinomycetota > Actinomycetes > Propionibacteriales > Propionibacteriaceae > Fen-668. The sequence continues at coordinate 66,665 of JAJZQV010000003.1, forward strand.
CACACCCGACTTCGTCGACTCGTGGCCGCCGCACTGCGTGGTCGGCACGCCCGGCCAGGAGCTGCACCCGAACCTCACGTTCCGCGACTTCGACGGCGTGTTCGACAAGGGTGGCTTCGAGGCCGCGTACTCCGGCTTCGAGGGCTCGAACGCCGAGGGGCGCGGGCTCGACGAGTTCCTCGCGGAGTCGGGGGTCACCGACGTCGACGTGTGCGGGATCGCCACCGACTACTGCGTCAAGGCGACGGCCCTGGACGCCGCGATGCTCGGGTACGTGACGACCGTTCTGACCGACCTCACCGCCGCGGTGGCGCCGGACGGGCTCGACGCGACCTACCAAGTGCTCGCCGACTCAGGCGTCGCACTCGGAACCGCCCGCGACGCCTGACACCTCGCGTTCGGCTCCCTGGTACCTAGTCGGGCCCGAGACCTGGTGCGGTTTACCACGTTAACCTGGGGAACCGGATGTTCTCATGGCAGATCTGCCATGAGAACATCCGGTTTGCCCACTTATCATGGTGAACCGCAGCACCCCTAACGGCGCGGGCGGTCCGGGGCGGAGGATTCGCGGACTGACCTCACACGTCCGGGGAGGACGTGTCCCGGGCAAGGAAGCCGTTCATCACGTCGCTGAGGCGGCGCACCCTGTCTGAGTCGTACAGGTCCTCGAGGTACAGGCGCTCACCGTCCGGGCCGCCCAGCGGCACGCGCCAGTTGGGGTACTCGTCGATCGTGCCCGGCTGGTTCTGCGTGCGCCGCTCGCCGGCCGCGTCCGTGAGCGCGACGCACAGCACGCGCGCGGGCGTCCACGTGAGGAACCGGTGCAGGGCCAGGGTCACGTCCTCGGTCTCGCGGTCCCGGGGCGACAGCGCACCCCGCTCCTCGAGCATGCCGAGGACGGCCGACTGCTCGCGGGCGTCCGCCTCGATCTCGGAGTCGAGCGACTCGGTGAGCAGCCCGAGCTGGTACCGCAGCCGGACATGGTCGTGCGCGAGATACCCGGCGGTCGGCGGAAGGTCGTGCGTTGTGACGGAGGCCATGCAGTACTCGCGCCACCACTCGGGCGCCAGCGGCTTCCCCTCGTGGTCGTACTCGAACCACAGGATCGACGTACCCAGGATGCCGCGTCGGCGCAGGTAGTCGCGTGCCCACGGCTCGACCGTGCCGAGGTCCTCGCCGATCACGAGGGCACCTGCCCGGTGCGCCTCGAGCGCCAGGATCCCGACGAGGGCCTCGTGGTCGTAGCGCACGTACGCGCCCTGCTGCGGCCCGTACCCCTGCGGGATCCACCAGAGCCGGAACAGCCCGATGATGTGGTCCACCCGGACGCCCCCCGAGTGCCGCAGGATCCCGGCGACCATCGAGCGGAACGGGGCGTACGCGAGGTCCGCGAGCCGGTCGGGACGCCACGGCGGCTGGCCCCAGTTCTGTCCCGACTGGTTGTACGGGTCGGGCGGCGCGCCCACGGTCACGCCGTTCGCGAAGACCGAGTGGAGCGCCCAGGTCTCGGCCCCGTCCGCGTTCACCCCGACGGCGAGGTCGGACACGACACCGATCGCCATCCCCGCGTCCTTGGCCGCCTGCTGGGCACTGGACAGCTGGGTGTCGGCGATCCACTGCAGCCACATGTAGAACGTGACGAGGTCGCTGTGCCGGGCGGCGAAGTCGCCGACCTCCGGCGAGGCGGGCCGCTGCAGCGACTCCGGCCAGGACCGCCAGCTGCGCCCGTACGTCTCGCTGAGTGCGCACCACGTCGCGAAGTCCCGCAGCTGGCGACCCTCCCGACGCTGGAAGTCCTCGAACGCCATCTGCCGGGCGGCCTTGCGCCCGGCCCGGAACACGAGCTCGAGCGCCTCGCGCTTGGCGTCCCACGCGTCGTCGCGCTCGACCCGTACAGAGCCGGCCAGGTCCGCGACGAGCTCCCGGCGCGTCTCGTCGACCGCGGCGCGGTCCTTCGCCGAGAGCGACGCGTACTCGGGGATCGCCTCGGGCCGGATGTACAGCGGGCTGACGTAGCGCCGGCTCGACGGCAGGTACGGCGACGGCTCCATGGGCGGCACGGGCTGGGCGGCGTGCAGCGGGTTGATGAGCACGTACGACGCGAAGTGTCTCGTCGCGCTCCAGATGGCCAGGTCTGCGAGGTCGGTGAGGTCGCCGACTCCCCACGAGTCGCGGGAGGAGACCGAGTAGAGCTGCGTCGCGAAGCCCCAGATCCGCTTGTTCCCCATCTGCCGGGGGAACCCGAGCCACGTCGGAGTGACGACGAGCGACGACTCGACCTCGTGGTCCTCGGAGCGCAGGACGAGCCGGTGGTAGCCGAGTGGCAGCTCGGCGGGCGTGACGAACGTGGCCTCGCCGAGCCACTGACCGTCGATCTCGCGGTCGGGCTCCCCGTTGTCCACCTGCCTCGCCTCGACGGTGCCGCCGTCCTCCAGCCGTACGAAGACGTGGGCGCCCGCCCCGGCCCCCACGTGGACCGGGAAGGTCTTGCTCTGGCCCTGCTCGACGACGATGCACGGCGGCAGGGCGCGCTGCCACTGGCGGGTGCGGTGCGCCTCCACCGCGGCACGTGCCTTCTCGGGGGTCGACGCGTCGACGTCGAACGCGCTGAGGACTGCGACCACCGACGCGTCGTCGACCTCGGTGTGGTTACCCTTCCAGTCCCAGAACTCCGTGCTGATCCGGTACAGCCCGGAGAGCTCCCGGAGTGCGGGGTCAGTCAGGGGCATGAGAGCTCTTCCACGAGGTCGTACGGCGTCAGGACCAGCCTTCCAGCGGACACGGGACGAGGCAAGCGCAGCGAGGTCCACGGCGGGTGCCGTCACGCGGGTCCCGACGAGGTATCAGAGCGCCGCACCCGACTGGGCGTGGTGGGTCTGCGCGGGGATCGTCGTCCTGGGCTGTCTCGTCGGCGGCCTCATGCTCGCTCTCGTCTAGCGTCGCCCGGTCCGGCGGGTCAGCTCCGGCGGACCACCTGGGTACGGGCCAGGAGGTCGGGCAGGCTCTGGCGCTTCGGGTGCCACAGGACCATCGAGATGCTGACGGCGTTGACGGCGAGGAACAGGCCGCCGCCCTGGGAGAGGAGCGTCCAGGCCAGCGACCGGGCGAGCCCCCGGCTCCATCCCACCTTGTCCGCGTGCTTGTCGACGGGGCAGACCGCGATTCCTGCGACCCGCTGGCCCAGCGTGCGGGACCAGACCCCCAGGCAGACGACCCCGTACGCGACGGTGGCGACGATGACCGCGTACGTCATGAGCATGAGCAGGTGGCTCAGGTCGTCGGGCAGCGTGCTCTGACCGCCGACCAGGACATCGTCGTAGAGGACCTGCATGCCCGACACCACCCGGTTCTGAAAGTCGTGGATGACGACGGACATCACGGCGGTGATGACGAACGACACGAGCAGGTTGTCGATGATCGTGGCGACGACCCGCCGGCCGAACGACGCCAGACCGGTCGCGGCAGCGGCGGCGACGATGGGCTGTACGTGGGTGGTCGCGGGCCGGACCACGGGCCGGAACCCGACGTGGACCTGTGACGCGGGGGCACCTGGCGAGGATGCGCCGTGGGTGCCGGAGGGACGGGTGCCGCCGGGCGACGGGGCGGATGCGTCCGCGAGCCGGACCTGGTCGGACCAGGCAACCCCGTTCCACCACCGCTGCCGGCCGGGATCGGCCGGGTCCCGGTACCACCCGGGGGGCGGCACGGGCTGGCTGCTGGGGGGTTCGGTCACGTGTCAAGTCTGCCCTATCCGCAGGAGAGGTCTCTTACTCATCACGTGCTGTCGCGATACCAGCGAGTACGATCCCCTGCGGGGGATAGGCAACGGGGGGGAGCACAGCTCCTTCCGGCCTGCGCCTTCGCCGAAGCCGTGTTCCGGTGGACATCTCGAGGAAGCAGCACGTGGACAAGATCGGTCGCTACCGACTGACCCAGCGCATCGGCGCCGGGGCCTTCGCGACCGTGTGGAAGGCCCGCGACGACGAGCTCGACGTCGACGTCTCGGTCAAGATCCTCGCGGACAACTGGGCAGACAACGACGACGTCCGGAGCCGCTTCCTCGCCGAGGCCAAGCTGCTGCGGCGCATCCAGGACGAGCGCATCGTCAGGGTGTACGACATCGGCACGCTGCCGGACGGACGTCCCTACTTCGTCATGGACTACGCGAACGGCGGGTCGCTGGAACAGCTTCGCAAGCAGCCGGTCGAGCCTGGCCGGGTGCTCCGGCTCTGCGCCGAGGCGGCGCGTGCGCTCGAGGTCCTGCACCGCCACCGGATCATCCACCGCGACGTCACGCCCAGCAACATCCTCCTCGACCACTCCGAGACGCAGGGGCTGCGGGTCATGCTCGCCGACCTCGGCGTGGCCAAGAAGATGGTCGACCGGATGGGCGCCACGATGACGGCGGGCACACCAGCCTACATGGCCCTCGAGCAGGCGACCGGGTCCCCGTTCGACGCACGCGCGGACATCTACTCGATCGGCGCCGTCACGTACGCCCTGCTGTCGGGCAAGCCGCCGTTCCCGGTCAAGACGCTCGCCGACCTCCTCAGCCGCAACCCGGCGGTCGGTCCGGCTCCGATCGCCGACCGCGTGGGTGCTCCCCGGTCGCTCGACGATGTCCTCGCCTCGGCGCTGTCCCCCGACCCGGGAGCACGCCCGCAGACCGCAGAAGCCCTGGCGTTCGCGCTCGACCAGCTCGCGGACACCCTCCCGGGGGGCCAGACGTACAGGCCGCGGCCGCTGCCCCCGGCCGGAGGCTCGGTGCTGCGTCCAGCCTTGCCCACGCCCTTCTCGACGCCGTCGAGCTTCATCTCGGGCCTTGGACCGGCCCCGGGGATGTCGGGTGCTGCCTCGATGGTCTCCCTTCCTCCGGACTCGTACTACACGGCGGCCCCGGCCTCGATGACCTACGAGACGCCGACCAGCGTGCTCGCCAGCTACATCCCGGAGGCGGAGTACCAGCCCGCCCCCGTCGCGGAGAGCCACTCCCCTCTGTTCTGGGTGTGGGTCGTCCTGTCGGCCGTCGCGCTGTTCTTCCTGACGCTGATGATCACGATCTGGATCTCCGGCTGACGCGTCGCCCGCCTAGACTCGGGGCGTGAGCACCACTCCGCAGACCCAGCGAGCGCCCGGCGCACAGACCGTCACCGATGAGCGCACCCTGCCGCGCCTCGACGACGGAGACCACGAGCGGTTCGCCCACTACGTCGCGAAGCGCACGCTGACGGAGGCCATGGTCATGGGCACTCCCGTCGTCGCCCTCTGCGGCAAGGTGTGGGTGCCGAGCCGCAACCCCGAGAAGTTCCCCGTCTGCCCCGAGTGCAAGGAGATCTGGGAGGCGCACCCGGAGGGTCCCTCCTCGAACGAACCCGACGCCTGAGTGACGTGCTGCGCCTGGCGCACCGATCTACGAGCGCATCTTCCCCGGTCGTGGACGCTGCTGACGAGGGACCTGCTGGGCGAGCCGACGTGACGCGACGGGACGCACCCGGCGGGTCAGGACTCGTCGGTCCAGCGCGGCTCGGGCGAGCGTCCGTACCAGTAGCCACCCGGCGCGAAGAGCCGGTCGACGACCGACGTGAGCAGGCCCGCCTCCTGGAGCGTGTCGAGGATCGTGTAGCGGGTACGGATCGTCTGAGCACGGAGGTACGTGATGCGCAGCTCCTCCAGGGAGATGCCGATCTGGCTCGGGTGGTGGATCGCGCCGACCCTGCCGAGGATGTCCTCGACCTCGGACGCGGGCATGAGCTGCTGAGCGAGGCGGAACCTCAGCTCGGGCCAGACGCGCTTGAGCGTCTCGAGGCGCGCCCTCGCCTCTTCGCGGCTCAGGTACTTGGCGGCGGACTCCCGCACGGCCGACTCGCGGATGACCGCCACCGGCTGCAGCGCCTCCACGCGGGCGCGGTCCTCCTCGGGGGTCGGCCAGCTGCGCAGCCGGTGCTCCACGTTGAGCGACGAGAGGTCGAGGCCCAGGACGACCTCGTACAGCGCGCACATCGCGAGCGTGCCGAGGCCCACCTTGAAACCGTGCGAGAGCGGGATGGCCCAGTCGCGTCCGTACCCTTCCATCTCCCACTGGTGGCTGAAGTAGTGCCCCGCGCCGGAGGCCGGCCGGGACGTGCCGTGGACCTGGATGGCCAGGCCCGACATCTGGAGACCCTCGCTGAGCGCCGCGACCGCCTCGATGTCGCCGCGCCGCAGCCCGTCCGGGTCGGCGATCGCGTCCTGGAGCGGGCCCTGGACGAGGTCCCAGACGTCCCAGTCGACGGCCTCGACCCCGAGAGCGTCCGCGACCATCCAGTCCGCGCCCGCCGGCACCTTCTCGAAGAGGTCCCCGAGCCCGGTGGCCGTGAGCCGGCTGGGCGCGGCCGCCATGACATCGATCGGTGCCACGACGGCGATGGGCGCCCGGCACGGGACCGTGCTCTTGACACCCTTGACCGTGATCGCCGCGCCCTCCGCGGTGTAGCCGTCGACGGAGGCCGCGGTGCAGACCGACAGGTACGGGCGGCCCAGGAGGTGGCTGGCGTTCTTGACGATGTCGTTCATCGAGCCCGAGCCCACAGAGACCGCGGCGGCATCCGTCGCGGCGAGGATGTCGCGGACCCGGAGCACCATGGCGTCGTCGGCGAACAGCACCGGCCGCCCGGGGAAGATCACCGGCTCGTCGAGGTCCACGCCCGCTGCGCGCAACGACTCCTGGGCACCGGGCCCGGCCGCCGCCCACGTGTTCTCGTCGGCGACGATGACCGCACGCATACCGGGGAGGTGCTCGACGAAGGTCGCGCCGGTGAGCCCCAGCGCGCCGACGCCCATCACGACTGCCTGTGTCTGGTCGGCACCGGCGAGTGCGGTCTCGATCCTGCTCGTCGTCATGGCAGGGACTGAAGATGAACTGCTGCGCACCGCCCGATCCTCGCATCCGTTCCGGCGAGTGCCGCCGTGGATGTCGGCGAAGGCCATGAGTTTCACGAGTTCCACGTCGCGGGGGCGCGAAGACCCGTGCGTCCGACATGATGCTTCCGCAGACTCGGGATGAGTGACGGGTCGTCAGGGCGCGCTGAAGACGTTCACCTTCCCCGGCTAGAGTGCTGGCCAGAGTCGAGCAAAGGGGAGACATGGCGCTCACCGTCGTGTGGATGAGGCATGGCAAGTCGTCGTGGGACCACCAACAGCATGTCACCGACGAGCGGCGAGAGCTCGCGCCCCGCGGACGGGCGAACGCCAACGCTGCGGGTGCCCTGCTCGCCAGCCGGGGCGTCGCGTTCGACGTCGTCATCCTCTCCCCCGCCGAGCGCGCGCGTCAGACGTGGGAGAACGTCTCCGAGGCAGGTGTGACCGCCGGAGAGGTCCGCGAGGAGGTGGACGTGTACGAGGGGGACGCCGAGACGATCGTCCGGCTCGTCGCCGGCACGGATGCCCGCAGCGTCCTCGTCATCGGCCACGAGCCGACGATCAGCGAGGCCGTCGAGCTGTGCGCGACACGGGAGCGGACCAAGCCGTGGGCGGCCTTCGACATCAAGTACCCGACGTCGGCGCTGGCCACCGTCGAAGCCGCCAGTGGCGACGACCTCGTCGCCGGCAAGGGCCGGCTCGTCGACTTCGTCGTCCCGCGGTAGCGCTCCGGGGACCGGACCCCCTACGAGGTCAGTAGCGGTACAGGTCCGACTTGTACGGGCCCTCGATCGGCACGCCGAGGTAGTCGGCCTGCTCCGCCGTGAGCGTCGTGAGCTGCACGCCGAGGGCCCCGAGGTGCAGGCGGGCGACCTCCTCGTCGAGGTGCTTCGGCAGCGTGTAGACGCCGACCGGGTACGCGCCCTCGGACGCCGTGAACAGCTCGATCTGCGCCAGCACCTGGTTGGTGAACGAGTTGGACATCACGAACGACGGGTGCCCGGTCGCGTTGCCGAGGTTCAGCAGCCGGCCCTCGGACAGGATGATGACGCCGTGGCCGTCCGGGAAGACCCACTGGTCCACCTGCGGCTTGATCCGCACCCGCTCGACGCCGGGCCACTTCTCGAGCCCCGCCATGTCGATCTCGTTGTCGAAGTGGCCGATGTTGCCGACGATCGCGTTGTGCTTGAGCTTCGACATCTGCTCCGCGCTGACGACGCCCAGGCAGCCGGTGGCGGTGATGACGATGTCCGCCTGGTCGATGACCGAGTCGAGAGTCGCGACCTGGTAGCCGTCCATGGCCGCCTGCAGCGCGCAGATCGGGTCGACCTCGGTGACGATCACGCGGGCGCCCTGGCCACTGAGAGACTCCGCACAGCCCTTGCCCACGTCGCCGTAGCCGCAGACCACGGCGACCTTGCCGCCGATGAGCACGTCGGTGGCGCGGTTGATGCCGTCGATGAGCGAGTGCCGGACGCCGTACTTGTTGTCGAACTTGCTCTTGGTGACCGAGTCGTTGACGTTGATCGCGGGGAACAACAGCGTCCCGGCGCGGGCCATCTCGTACAGCCGGTGCACGCCGGTGGTGGTCTCCTCGGTGACGCCGCGGATGCTCGTGGCGAGCGCCTCGACGTCGAGTGAGCCCTCCGCGAGGACCGTCGTGAGCTCGCCGAGGATGACCTGCCATTCGTGGGAGTCGGTCGGCTGGGGCTGCGGTACGGACCCGGCCCGGCTGAACTCGAGACCCTTGTGCAGGAACAGGGTCGCGTCTCCACCGTCGTCGAGGATCATGTTCGGCTGCTCCGTGCCCCAGTCGAGGATCTGGCGAGTGCACCACCAGTACTCCTCCAGCGACTCGCCCTTCCAGGCGAACACGGGGACCCCTGCGGGGGCGTCAGGCGTGCCGGTCCTGCCGACGACGACCGCCGCCGCGGCCTGGTCCTGCGTGGAGAAGATGTTGCACGAGGCCCAGCGGACTCTCGCGCCCAGCTCGACGAGCGTCTCGATGAGGACCGCCGTCTGGATCGTCATGTGCAGCGAGCCGGCGATGCGGGCGCCCTTGAGCGGCTGCGAGGCCCCGTAGCGCTCGCGCATCGCCATGAGGCCGGGCATCTCGTGCTCGGCGAGCTCGATCTCGCGGCGCCCCGCGGCAGCCAGCGAGATGTCGGCGACCTTGTACGGAAGGGCCGTCGCGGCGGCGGTGTCGGGCGTCTCGAGGAGATCGGTCATGGGGCGGATCATACCTGGCCGCGACCGGGTCTCACCGATCACGGGCACCGCCCGCTCCGCGTCAGGCCTGGGCCGCGAGGTGGGTGAGCGCGAGGTCATACCCTCCCAGGCCGAGGCCGACGATGACGCCGGTGACGTACGGGGACACCACCGAGTGGCGCCGGAACTCCTCCCGCGCGTGCACGTTGGAGATGTGGACCTCGATGACCTTCTCGACCTGGACGACGGCGTCGGCGATCGCGATGGAGTAGTGCGTCCAGCCGGCCGGGTTGATGACGACCGGGACTTTCTGCTCGGCGGCCTCGTGGAGCCAGCCGATCATCTCGTGCTCCGCGTCGGTCTGACGGACCTCGACCTCCAGTCCCAGGCCCACGCCCGTCCCCACGAGGTGCTCGGCCAGCTGGGCGTACGTCACGTGCCCGTAGATGGCCGGCTCCCTCTTGCCGAGCTGGCCGAGGTTGGGTCCGTTGAGGACCAGCACGCGCGTCATGGGCGACATCCTGCCAAACCCGGTGCCGCGACCGCCATGACGCTCAGAGTGTCGCGGACAACCCGAGCGAGAGGTACGCGGCTCCGTACAGGCCCTTGAGCAGCAGCACCGCGTAACGCTCGACGTCGTTCCCGGCGTCGTGCTGCACGACCCGGACCCGTACGTCGTGCCGTTCCGCCATGGCGAGCAACTGGCTCCTGGTCCGCAGGACGACCGGGTCGTCCGACGCGTCGTCGAGCACGATGAGGGTCGTGCAGAGCCCGTCGACTGGGTCGTCGAACGGGTCCGCGAACGGGTCGCGGCTGCGCGCCGCCTCGATGACGGGCACGAGGTCCTCGGCATCGGCGGCCAGCGCCGGCAGGCCGCTGGCCTCGCGCAGCGCCTCGGCGACGCGCCTCGAGGCGCGCGCGGCGAGCACGGACCCGCCCCAGACGAGCGGAAGGTCGTCGCCGATCGTCAGCGCGAGGTCCTTCCCCGGGTTCGTCGCCAGGGTCTGGTGCGGCGAGCAGGCCTCGGCGACGGCGTCCATCGCGGCGGCCACACGCTCCCGGTGGACCTCCGGCCCCAGTCCGATGCGGCTCAGCCCGTCGAGGACGACGATGGCGGCCGCGAGCGGGTCGCCCGTACGGGTCTCGATGATCGTCGTGGACGGTCCCGCCGCCTGCTCGGCCACGGGAGATCCCTCGGGACAGGCGACGATGACACCGGCCCCCCTGCGCACGGCCTCCGCGATCGTGGTGCTGACGTCCGGGTCGTACGTCTTGTCGGTGAGCACGATGACGAGGTCGAGCGGGCCCACCCAGGCCGGCAGCGCGTGCATGGGCCAGGCCACGAACGGTACCGGGCAGGAGGGCTCGAGAACTGCCCGGATGAGGCGCGCCTCGGGCCCGGACGCGATCACCGCGCGCGGGCGGAACGGGTCGCCCATCTCACCCAGCCTCGACAGGTCGGCCTGGCCGGACTCGATCCGCAGCCGGGCACCGGCCTGAGCCAGGTACCGCAGTGGCGCGTCGACGGCGAGGAGGGCCTCAGGATCCTCGAGCCGCGAGTCGTCGAACACGGCTCACTCGTCCTCGTCGCGGGCGACGACGTGCGTCGCGTCGTCGTCGTGGTCTCCGGCCACCCCCGCCCGCTTGTGACCGGGGGCGCGTGCCTCGTCCACGAGCAGGATCGGGATCGAGTCCCTCACGGGGTAGGCGAGACCGCACTCTGGCTTCGCGCAGACCAGCTCGGAGGCCTCGTAGTCGACGACCAGCGACGAACGGCAGTTCGGACACGCGAGGATCCCCAGGAGGGCCTCGTTGAGCTGCGTCATGCTCTCTCCTCTCCACGGACGAGCCTGAGTGTCTCGTCACGCCACGCCTCCATGGTGGCCCGGTCCGCCGCCTCCACGTTGAGCCGCAGCAGTGGCTCGGTATTGCTCGAGCGTAGGCTCACCCACCACCGCTCGCCACGGACGACGAGGCCGTCCTCCCACGAGACGGTGCCACGGTCCGCGTAGGCCGCGGCGACCTTCTCCATCGTCGCCTGCTGGTCGTCGACGCGGGAGTTGATCTCCCCCGACGCCACGTACCGCTCGTACGAGCGGGCGAGGGCCGACAACGGGACGTCGGCGTGGCCGAGCAGGCCGAGAACATGCAGTCCGGCGAGCATGCCCGTGTCGGCGCCCCAGAAGTCACGGAAGTAGTAGTGGGCGGAGTGCTCGCCGCCGAAGATCGCGCCGTGCTCCGCCATGAGCGCCTTGACGTACGTGTGTCCGACCTTGCTGGTCACGAGGGTGCCGCCGTTCTCGGCCACGACCTCCGCGACGGAGCGCGAGGTGATCGTGTTGACGACGATGGTCGCGCCGGGCTCGCGGGCGAGCTCCGCGGACGCGATGAGCGCGGTGATGGTGGAGGGCGAGACCACGTGCCCGAGCTCGTCGATGACGAAGCACCGGTCGGCGTCGCCGTCGAAGACGAGTGCCAGATCCGCCCTGTTGTCCAGGACGGCCTTCTGGGCGTCGACGAGGTTCTGGGGCTCGAGCGGGTTCGGCTGGTGGTTGGGGAACGAGCCGTCGAGCTCGAGGAAGAGTCCGATCACGTCGACGTTGAGCGGTCCGAGGACGCTCGGGACGGTGTGGCCTGCCATGCCGTTGCCCGCGTCGACGACGACCTTGAGACGACGGATGCCGTCGAGGTCCACGAGCGAGCGCAGGTACGAGCCGTACTCGCCGAGGATGTCCCGGGTGGTGACGGTCCCCGGCTCGGCGACGGGAGCCGGTAGGCCGGCGGCGTCGTACGTCATGGCGAGCGTCCTGAGCTCGACGAGGAACTCGCTCGTCACGGGCTTCGCGCCCATGAGGCAGAACTTCGCGCCGTTGTAGCGGGCCGGGTTGTGGGAGGCCGTGAACTGGACGCCGGGAAGACCCAGGTGGCCGGACGCGAACCAGAGGCCATCGGTCGACGCGAGGCCGACGTCCACCACGGAGGCACCGCCCTCGGTCGCACCACGGGCGAAGGCCTTCGACAGCTCCGGACCGCTCGTGCGCATGTCTCGGCTCATGACGAACGTCTCACCCGCGAGCCCGGCGATGTCGACGTACGCTCGGCCCAGCGCGCGAGCGCCGTCCACGTCCCACTCCGCCTCAGGGCCGCCGACGATTCCTCGGATGTCGTTGGCCTTGAAGATCGGAGTCGTCAGCACGCCACCGAGCCTAGTGCCCTGACGGCCCGCCCTAGCGGCGAAGCCCCGGTCCGGGGTCGGCGTCCGTGAGCAGCGTGAGATGTCCCCGCCGCGCGAGCTCGACGACGTTCGCGGGCCGCTTGGGAGCCTCCTCGCCGAAGCCGGCGGCCTGGCGGACGGCATCCGCGAGCGCCATGAGGTCGTCGCTCGAGTGGGCGGGGTGCTGGTCGTCGAGGGGAAGGCGGATGACGTCCCAGCCACGAGGGGCCGACAGGCTCTGCGAGTGCGCCCGGCACAGGTCGTAGCACCCGGGCTCGGCCCGCAGCGCCAGAGGCCCGAGGACCGCGGTGGAGTCGGCGTAGACGTACGTGAGCGTGGCGATGGCAGCGTCCGAGCAGCCCGTCCTCGAGCAGCGCCTTCTCACGCAGGCACGCTAGCCCCCCTCACCGTGCCGGGTGCGGATTGGGCGCGCATGTCGCCGACATGGACCCCGGGTGCCCGGGCCGCGAGAAGTAGAGTGTGGCGCATGCCGGACCGCCGCGACCGCCACCAGCGAGGCATGCGTGGTCCGCTCGCACCTGCCAACAGTGTCGCGGGCAAGGCTCTACGACGTGACCGGCCTGTCTCGCGCTCGGAGTTCTTCCTCCAGAGCCTCTCGGAGTCCCTCGCACGCATCTCGGCGGCCGCGCCGGAGGCCCTCGTCGGCGTCGACGTCGGGCTGGAGGACGTCCCGGACATGGCGGGCCAGTGGTCGAGCCGGGTGCCGTTGGCGGCCGCTCAGGAGGCGACATCGACATCTCCGGCGCGCATCGTCGTGTACCGGCGGCCGATCGAGCACCGGGCGACGACCCGTCGCCAGCTACGGGCCCTCATCCACGGCACGCTCGTCGAGCAGGTGGCCGCCCTCACGGGAATCCCCGTGGATCGGCTCGACCCCGACGAGGAGGACGACGAGGACTGATCCTCGCTCAGGCGAGGTTGGGGTCCAGCGTCGGCGAGACCTGGACGTCCCCCGGGCCACCAGGCCCCCATGCGGCCACGCCGAGCCCGGTGACCGAGCCGAGCTTCTCCACGATGGTCGAGAGCCGGAGGTCGGGCGAGTCGGTGGCGAGCTCGGCCGCCGTCCCGGTCGTCATGGGAACCTGCACAGTGGTGCCGGGATCGACCGTCACCGTCTGCGTGTCGACCATCGAGGCGCCGTTGCGCAGCGTCACTCTGAGGGACGCCGCCGTCGCACCCGGGTTGGACGCCACCAGCACGCTGCCGGCGACCATCGGCACCACGGACACGCCGTGGAACGCGGGTCGCGCGGGCGAGACGGCGAGGTCACCGCCTGCACCCGACGACCACACCGCGGCGACCACCGGCTGGGTCGCCGTGACCTGAACGCCCGCCACGTCGCCTGCCAGGGCAGCGTCGAGGGGGACGGTGACGGTCGCTCCGGCCTCGACGGGGACAGCATCCGCTCCCGCGGCGACGAACGCACCGCCGGCGGCGAGCACCTCCGCCTTCACGGTCGTACGGCGGTCTGAGGTGTTCGTGACGACGAGGCTGCGCGAGCCGGGACCGCCCGGGATGCCGGCGATCGTCGCGGAGGTCGCGGCGGGGGCGGACGCCGAGACCCAGTCGTTCCCGCCGGCACCCGTGACACGGGCGTACGTGGACGTACGTCCCTGAGACGCGGTCACGACGGCCGTCACGGTCCCCCCGCCGGACACGAGCGGAGCGAGCGGGACCTGGCGCGTGCTGTTCCCGAGGACGCTCAGCCCCCGGGACCCCTGCGTGTCCAGGCGTCCCTTGGGCCCGTAGAACGCGATGTCCACCGTCGCCTGCGTCGGGTCCGGGTTGGCGACGAGGAGCGAGACCGAGTGCGTGGCGTCGGACACGAGCCCGACGAACGCCTGCTCGACCGACGGCGCACTGCACGACGCGAGCCACAGTCCCTTGACGGGCCCGTTGGCCGCCGTCGCCGAGGAGAAGCCGCCGATGGCCTGGCTGCCGGACAGGACGTGCGGCTGAGCCGTACCCGTCACGCCGTTCGAGGGGACCGGTGCGGTGGTCGTGGTCTGGATCGCGCGCCCGGACACGTCACCGGTGTCGGCCCCCATCACGGTGGTGGACAGGACAGCGGGGTCGTGCGAGGGGCAGACCAGGGACTGCGTCCCCGTGACGGTGACCGAGGTTGCAGGGACCGTCCGGGATGGGACGAAGGTCAGGCCGGTCGTCGCCAGCGCCACGAGGACCAGCGCGACGACGGCCCGCCACAGCCGAGGCGTCATGACGCGCCTCCCAGGGATCGGCGGCCCACGCTCTCCTCCACGACGGCGGAGTGCCGGCCAGGGCGGTAGTCGTCGGACTCGCGGCTCACGGCCGGTGCGGCGAAGAGTGCGAGCAGCAGCACGGCGACGAGCTGTGCCAGCGCGAGCCACCCCGACCACCGGTCCGGTGCGAGCTGCACGGTCACGGGACCGGTCTGGCCCGTGAGGGCGAAGGCCGGTCGCCAGTCGGGTGACGTCGTACGGTCGAGCGCGACGCCACCCACCGACACCCGCCACCTGGGGTCGGCAGCGTCGGAGAGCAGCAGGGTGCCCGTGGCGCCCGACTCGATCGAGCCGGTCACCGACCGCGTCCCGTCGGACCGGACGAGCAGCACCCGGGACGGTCGGCTCGTGACGGTGAAGACCGTCGTGCCGTTCGAGGTGCCGCCCCGAGAGATACCGGGGGACGCGGCGAGCGCAGCGCTGACCTCGGGCGTGACGCCGCGGACCTGCACGTACAGGACGGCGAGTGCGCTGAGCTCCGAGGCGATCTCGTCGTCCTGGCGGGCCGCGGCGATCTGCGCGACGACCCTTTCGGCCGCGGTGCGCACCTCCGGCTCGACCGGTGTCAGCCCGGTCTCCCCGTCACCCCAGACCGTGTGGTCGGCCTGGTGGAGCAGCCACCTGACCTGGCCGCCCGAGAGCGAGACGATGAGCGTACGCGCGTGGAGGTCGCTGCTCTCGCTGTCCGCGATGTACGGAGGGAGGGCGCTCGACTGGCCACGGTGGAGAGGCGAACCCAAGCCCCCGACAACGAACCAGCCGAGCGACACGAGCGTCAGCACGGCGCCGACGCCCACGACGACGGCGCTCACGGCCTGGCCGCTTCCGAAGCTCTGCGCGGCGAGTCGCCGTCGGGCCTGGTCGAGCCCGGACACCGTCGCGACGACGAGGCAGCCGAGACCGGCCACGAGCCACATCGTGACGGCGGGACGTACGGGGCCGGTCGCCACAGGCACGACCGTACGGCTGAGGAGCGCGGCAAGGACGACCAGGCCCGTGCCGCCCGCGGCGAACCGCCAGCTCCCGGCCGTCTGTGCGGTGGCGAGGGCGGTGCCCACCCACAGCAGCCCCACGACCACGGCAGACAGCCACACGGGCGGGAGGCCGTCACCTGCCGAGCGACCCAGGAACAGCCACCACGCGGGGACTGTGGCGGACGAGGCGAGCATCGGATCGGGCCCCGTGAGCAGGCGCCACGGGAACCGTACGAGCGAGGGCACCCACGGCGCCAGGACGGCCAGGGGGATCAGCGCGGCCACGATCGCGCGCACGAGGCCGCCGCGACGGGCGCCCACGACGACGAGCGCGGCCCCGCCGAGGAGGAACGAGAGCGGAGCGATCGCGGCCGCGACCGTGAGCAGCAGCGCCGCCCAGGCGGGCTCGCGCAGCCGGTCCACGACGGTCCCGGAGCCCGGCCACCGGTCGAGCGACGCCGCGTACAGGGGCAGGAGCACCGCCCACACCGCGAGCCAGACCTCGCCGCGCGCGTAGCCGGCGACGAGGGCGGGCAGCAGGGCATACGCGAGGGCGGCTGTCCAGCGGAGCCGCGCGCTCCGGACGAACGGCTGGAGGAAGGCGGCCATGGCGAGGCATGCGGCCGGTACCGCGAGCCACAGGGCGGCCACCGCCGCCCAGGTCGGGACGATGCCGATCCCGGAGGCGACTGCGGCCATCCCCTCCCACGGCGCCGGGCGTACCGGCGCTCCTGCAGGCCGCTGGACGTACGACAGGACAGCGGCGCCCACGCTGCCTGGTGCCGCCAGCAGCTCGGTGGAGGTGAGGACGCCGGAGCCGACGAGCCGCCGGCCGGCGACAAGCAGGGCGACCACGCCCAGGCCGCCGGCCACCCAGGGCCAGACCGCCTTCGCGCGGATCGGCCCGCCCGCGTAGTCGTCCCCCGTGAGCTCGTCGAGGCTCAGCTCGCTCGAGCTCGTGAGCACGCGCAGTCGCTCCTGCAACGTGGTCCAGACGGTCTCGGCGAAGCGCGTGACACCGGACAGCCTGTGCGGCCTGAGACGCGCCACCCTGCGGCGCGTCTCTTTCGTCGCCCCCAGTCGCCGGATCCGACGCCGGAGAGACCGGGTGCCCTTGCCGGACGTGATGAGGTCGCGCAGCGCCTGGAGCTCCTCCAGGCTCGCCTCCGGTCGCTTGCCGATGAGAAGGCCCAGCGCTGACAGCAGGGTGCCGAGCGTGAGCCGCAACAGGGCCCACATGGCCCCGAGCCCCCGATGATGAGCGAGGACCGTACACATGCCGAGGTAGCGGTCGTACCCCGTCTCGGTCCGGTGGCGCTGCTCGGCGAGGGTCCCCGTCCGCAGGCCTCGTAGGGAGGCCTGACGGTGGACGATGTGAGCGTCTGGACAGGTCACGACGGTGGCACCTGCCAGGGTCGCTCGCCAGCCGAGCTCCACACCGTCGCGGTGCATCGGGATGGCGGGGTCGAAGCCGCCGAGCCGCTCGAACTCAGACCAGCGGACGAGCATCCCGCAGGTCGAGCCTCCGAGGACGGGCTCGGGGTCGTGCTGCCCCTGGCCGATCTCACCGGGCTCAAGGCCCAGCTCGCGCCGCCCGGCGTGGGAGATCGACGCCCCCAGCTCTGAGATGCGTGGAGCGTCGCGGCGGCGTCCGGGCCGGACGAGCATCGGTACGACGATGGCCGCGTCGGGAGTCTTCACCGTCTGGGCGAGGAGCCGTTGCAGGGAGTCGGGAGCGACGCTCACGTCGTCGTGGAGGAGCCAGAGCCACTCGGTCTGCTCACGTCCGTCGAGCGCGGCGGCGACGGCCTCCCCGAAGCCCCATCCGGCCTGACCCTGTACGACCTCGTCGATGCTCGTGCCCACCGCGGAGGCGAGGATCTCGCCCGTCGCGTCGTCGGACCCGTTGTCCACCGCGATGACGGTCCCCGGCCGGGTCTTCAGAGCGGCCACCGAGCGGAGCGCATCCTTCAACCAGGACTCGGCGTTCCGGGCGACCAGAACAGCGGTCACCGTCGACCCTGCAGGGACTTCGGCGACGTGTTCGGGCTCGGCGTCGACCCAGCTCCAGAGCTCGGCGGTGGTGTCGGTCATGCGCTCCCTCGGTCGTCGGACGGATCCCGCCCGCGATCGGTGAGCCTACACAACGTCTAGACGGCCCTCTTCTTGAGACGACGGCGCTCGCGCTCGCTCAGACCGCCCCAGATGCCGAACCGCTCGTCATGAGCGAGTGCGTACTCGAGGCACTCGGCCCTCACGTCGCACGAACGGCAGACCTTCTTGGCCTCCCGGGTCGACCCGCCCTTCTCAGGGAAGAACGCCTCAGGATCCGTCTGAGCACACAGGGACCTTTCCTGCCAGCCCAGTGTGCCTTCATCGGCGTCCCCGCCGACCTCCCACACCTGCTGCATGTGCGGCCTCCCCACCCCAGTTGTGCATCATCTAGGATGAATTACACGCGTGTGACTCCCATTAGTCAACCGGTATGGACGAATCGACAAAGATGTTTCCTCCATGCAGGGCGCGCGCGTCATTCCTTCCTCGTGACGTCGCTCGTCGGGTCCCACACCGGTGGACCGGAGCGAGGTGAGGCCGAGCCCTGCGAACCGGCCGGAGCCCCGCGCGCGGCATCGGCGGCGCTGCGCCAGACGACCCCGGCTGCTTCGTCGGGATGCCAGGCGGGCAGAGCTCCCGGGTCCGCGACCGCACCTTCCGCCGGACCTGGCTCTGCGCCCGCGACAGTCGCGTCGGACGGTGGGACGACGGGCGGGGTGTCGGGTGCGGCGGCGACCCGCCGGCCGAGGACCAAGGCGTACCCCATGAGCGCCCGCAGGGCGATGTCAGTCAGCCCGCCTATCGACTCGAGGATCTGCGAGAGCGACCCCTCACCGGCCCCCACGAGGGACACGACGAGGAACACCAGACCCACCACGGCCCCGAGCCACACGAGGATCGCCGCCGAGAGCGTGAGCTGCTCAGCGTGGCGCGTCCGGGGGGTCACGAGGACGCAGGCCAGGGCCAGCACCGTGAGGACGAGTGCATCGACCAGCCCGTACAGGCCGCTCACCCCTCGCAGCACCTGCGGGAGCGGGTACGAGCGGAGGTCCGTGGCGATGCGCCCTGTCGTGACCGCGATGCCGACAAGGACGACGATGATCGCGACGATGGTCGCGTGCTCGCGCAGCGCCTTGATCCGGTCGATCATGCGTACGCCTCGCCCACCGTCTGGATGACCGTGCCCACGAGCTTCTTCACATCCTCGGCCCGGTCCTTCGGGCACACCAGCGTGACCCCGCCTGCGACGACGACGACGGTGTCGGTGAGGCCGACCACCGCGACCAGCACGTCCTGCGCACCTCGGTTCACGAGGACGTTGCCGGTGCTGTCGAGGGTCACCACACGCCCGTCGACGGCGTTCCCGTCCTGCTCGGGCAGGTGCTCGCCGAGCGCCGCGTAGCCGCCGACGTCGTACCACTCGATCGGCAGCCTCACGGCGACGACGTGGGCGGTGGCGAGCCCGTTCGAGACGGGTTCCATGACCGCGAAGTCGACGCTGTTCTTCGGCAGGGTCGGGTAGACGCTCTCGAGGAGCTCGGGGTGGGCCGCGAGCTCGGTGACCCCGGCGTACGTGACCGGCTGGAGGACCTCGAGCTGGTCGAGCAGTGTCTGTGCTCGCCACACGAACATGCCCGAGTTCCACCAGTAGTCGCCGCTCGCGAAGTACGAGAGAGCGGTCGCGAGGTCGGGCTTCTCCTTGAACTCCTCGACGACGTACGTGTCGGAGAGCCCGTCGACCCGCTCCCCCCGCTTGAGGTAGCCGAAGCCCGTGTGCGGAGCGGTCGGCACGACGCCGAACGTCACCATCGCCAGCGGGTCGGTCTCCGCGGCGCGGTACGCCTCGTCGAGCGCCTCCTGGAACGCCGGTACGGGGCGGATGACATGGTCTGCAGTCAGCGTCGCCACGACGGCCTCGGGGTCGCGTGCTACGAGCACGGCAGCCGGCCACGCGACCGCGTTGAGGGAGTCGCGTCCCACCGGTTCGCCCAGGAGGTTGGCCTTCGGCAGCTCCGGAAGCTCCTGCGCGACCACGTCGAGATAGGCGGCACCGGCGCAGACGAGGATCTGCTCGTCGGGGACGACGCCGGCGACCCGTTCGTACGCGATCCGCAGCAGCGACATGCCGTCGATCAGCCGAAGGAGCTGCTTGGGCATCCCGTGCCGGGAGAGCGGCCACAGACGGGTGCCGGCACCCCCGGCCATGATGACGACGTAGCGCATGGGCGGCAGCCTACGGCTGCGGCTTGTCGACGGAGGCGGCGGGACACGGCGCGCCGTCTACGCTGACGCCATGACAGCCCTCGTCGCGGCCCTGGTCCGGCGCGCCAGACGCGACGGCGGACGGCCGCTCATCACGTACTACGACCTTGCCGCGGGGTCGCGGACCGAGCTCTCCGGACGGACCTTCGCCAACTGGGTCGACAAGACGTACCACCTGCTCTCCGAGCTCGAGGTCGACGCGGGGGATGTCGTCGCCGTACCGCTCGCGGCGAGCCACCCCGGTCACTGGGTGACCCTCGCGGTCGTCGCCGGAGCCTGGCAGGCGGGCGCGGTGGTCGACCCCTCGGCGGCGAGCGACGCGGTCGTGAGCGTGGTCGGCCCGGAGAGCCTCGACGCGCGCGCCTCGGGAGCTGTCCTCGCGTGCTCGCTGCACCCGCTGGGGTTCGGCTTCTCGAGGGCGCTGCCGGCCGGTGTCCTGGACTTCTCGGCGGAGGTACGGAGCCGGCCTGACGCCCACGCGGAGGAGCCTGTCGACGAGACTGCCGCTGCCTGGCGTGACGTCGCCTCCACACTCAGCCATGCCGACCTGGCGGCGGCGCCTCGCAGCTCCGCCCGCGTCCTCGTGCGCCCCAAGACGCCGCTCGCCACGCTGACCGAGGCGTACCTGAGCCCTGTTCTCGGGGATGGCTCTGCCGTGGTCGTCGCGGGTGACGACGACGACGCGCTGGCACGGATCTCTCGTGAGGAGCGCATCGGCTAGGTGCGACGCGTGCTCCCGAGCAGGAGCGCACACGACGCGTCAGCCGCGTGACTTGAGGCTGCCCTTGAGGTCCGGGACGTCAGCCAGCAGGCGCTTCGTGTAGGCGTTCTGCGGGTTGAAGATGACGTCGTCGGTGGTGCCGCGCTCCACGACCAGGCCGTTCTCCATCACGACCACCTCGTCGGCGAGGTAGCACGCCTGACCGATGTCGTGAGTGATGAAGAGGACAGTCAGGCCGAGACGCGAGCGAAGGTCCTGGAGGACGTTCAGCGCGCTCACTCGGAGGGATGCGTCGAGCATCGACGTCGCCTCGTCGGCCAAGAGCACCTTCGGGTTCATCATGAGCGCTCGGGCGATCATGACGCGCTGACGCTGGCCGCCGGACAGCTGGTGGGGGTACTTGTTGACCGCGTCACCGGGCTTGAGCCCGACGTAGCTGAGGCAGCGCTCGATGAGCTGGTCGAGAGACTCGTCGCCCTGCCGCTCCGACATGCGTCGACGAAGCGTCTGTCCCACCGTGAAGAACTGGTTGAACGAGGAGAACGGGTCCTGGAACACGGCCTGTACGTCGCGCCAGTACGAGCGCAGCTCGTTGCCCTTGATGTTGGTGACGTCCCTGCCCAGGTACTTGATGGTGCCGCTGGTCACCGGCATGAGCCGCAGCAGCATCCGGGCCAACGTCGACTTCCCCGAGCCCGACTCCCCCACGACGGCGAGCACCCTGCCTTCGTGGAAGTCGACGCTCACGTTGTCGACAGCAGTGATGTGGCCGCCGGCGACCTTGAACGTCTTGACGACGTTGATGGCGGACAGGACGGGCACCGGACCGTCCGACGTCACCGACGCCGCCTGGCTGGATGTTGCGGTCATACCGTGGTCACCTCCATGGGGACGGTCACGCCGGGGTTCTTCTCAGCCCACCAGCAGGCGACCTGATGGTTTCCCTCGTTCAGGAACGCCGGTTCAGTCGTGGCGCAGACATCCATGGCGAAGGGGCAGCGCGGGTGGAACCGGCAGCCGGACGGCGGGTGCGCGAGGTTCGGCGGGGATCCCGGGATGCCGAGGACATGCTTGGTCCGGGTCTCCTCGGTCGGGTCGAGCACAGCCGCAAGGAGTGCCGAGGTATACGGGTGCCGCGCACGGTGGACGAGGTCCTCCGTGCGCCCGTTCTCCACGACCTTGCCCGCGTACATGATCGCCAGACGGTCCGTGACCATGGACAGCACGGGCAGGTCGTGGGTGATGAAGATCACGCCGCGCATGATCTTCATCTCGATCATCTGCAGGAGCATCTCGATGAGCTGCTTCTGGCTCGACACGTCGAGCGCAGAGGTCGGCTCGTCGGCGATGAGCAGCTTCGGGTCGAGAAGGGTCGAGATGACCGTCACCATGCGCTGCTTCATGCCGCCGGACAGCTGGTGCGCGTACTGGTCAAGCACCCGCGTGGGCATCGAGAGCATCTTGAGCCTCTCGGAGGCCCGGTCCATGGCCTCCGCCTTCGTCACGTTCTTGTCGTGGGCGGCCATGACGTCGTGGACCAGGTCCCGGATCCGCAGCGTCGGGCTGATGGCGTTCATGGCGCCCTGCGGGAGCAGGGACACTGTGGCGCCGCGGTACGGACGGTGAAGGTTGTTCGACTCCTTCGACAAGGTCGTCATGTCGATCACCTGGCCGTCGATCTCCATCGAGCCTGCGATCGTGTACAGCGGCGGGTTGGCAATGAGGGCGAGCGCGTTGCCCAGCGTCGTCTTCCCGCAGCCGGACTCGCCGGCGAGCCCCACGATCTGACCCTCCGGGACCTCGATGGTGACGTTGTCGACCGCCGGGACGTCCTGCCCGGAGTCTGCGGCGTAGACAGCCGTCACATTGCTGGCACGCATGAGGATGTCGCTCACGACAGGACCTCGACCTTCTCGTTCTGCTCC